>NZ_OX030782.1:0-325000 GCF_943733665.1 Aquimarina sp. Aq107
ATAGCAAAATATCCTACGGTTACTCCTTCATACGAAGGGCAAAATAGAGAAGCAGGAAAATTTCTTGGTTCTTTAGGACCTGTTGGTCTTACTGCATTGGCATTAATATACATTACCATTGCGTTCACTTTTAGAAGTTATAGTCAGCCATTGTTACTACTGTTACTTATTCCATTGAGTCTTCCGGCTGTAGCTTTCGGTCATTGGATACATGGATTTCCTATAAATATATTATCCCTTTTAGGAATTATTGCCTTGATAGGTATTATGGTTAATGATGGATTAGTACTTATAGGGAAATTTAATAGCAATCTTAGAGCAGGAATGACTTTTGATAGTGCAATTTATGAAGCTGGAAAATCTCGTTTCCGAGCGATTTTCTTGACTTCTTTAACTACAATTGCAGGATTAGCACCATTAATTTTTGAAGAAAGTCGTCAGGCAAAATTCCTTATTCCTATGGCAATTTCGATAGCTTATGGAATCGGTTTTGCTACAGTACTTACATTATTAGTGTTACCATTGTTTCTATCATTTAGTAATACGTTGAAAGTAGGAACTAAGTGGTTAGTTACAGGAAATAAAATAACAAAAGAAGAAGTAGAACGTGCTATAAAAGAGCAAAAAGAGGAACATGAGGAGCAACATGAATTACAAGCATAAGTATATAGTAAAATTAATCTTGTTTTTGTTTTTGGTTAGTGGTAGTGTTTTTGCCCAAAAATTAACAAAACAAGAAGCTATTCGATTAACATTAGAGAATAATTATGGCATTCTGATAGCAACTAACAATATAGATGTAGCAAAAAATAATAAAGGGCTACTAAATTCTGGTTATTTACCGACGTTAGCAGCCAATGCAGGAGCAAATTACCAAGAAACAACTTCTAAAACATCATTTCCTGGAGCTATTAATCCAGATACAGGATTACCTAGAGAAGATATTGAAATTGATGGGGCCGAAACGCAACGATATAATGCTTCACTTAATTTTAATTATACATTGTTTGATGGTTTAGGCAGGTATTATAATTATAAAAGATTAAAAGAGCAGTATAATCTAACAGAATTACAGGCTAGAGAAACCATAGAGAATACTATGCTGCAATTGTTTTCTGTATATTATGAAATAGCAAGACTTACAGAAAATGAACAAGTTCTGGAAGAAACCCTTCGAATTTCTAAAGAACGAGTGACTAGGTCTACTTATCAGTTTGAGTATGGTCAAAATACTAAGCTAAATGTACTAAATGCAGAAGTTGATGTGGCAAATGATAGTATCAATTTATTGAATACAAGACAACAACTTGCTAATACCAAGCGAGACCTGAATGTGATTGTAGATAATGAATTAGAGAAACAATTTACGGTAGACACTATAGTAAAATTTATTTCAAGGTTAGAAATTGATAGTTATTTAGAAAAATCAGTTGATAATAATGTAACCTTGTTACAGAATGAAAGTAATATTAGAATTAGTGATTATGATATAAAGGTTAGTAAATCTGGATATTTACCAACGATTGGTCTTACTGGTTCTTATGGATGGAATGAAAATAGGAATCCTCCATCTGCTTTTTTTCCAGGTAATGTCGCCGATACGTATACTTTAGCAGGAGGACTTAGTTTAAGCTGGAATCTTTTTGACGGTGGTGGTACTATAACCAGAGTTAAAAATGCTAAAATTGCATTAGACTCACAGGAATTGGCAAAAATTCAAGTGGAGCAACAAGTCAAAAGAGATATTGCAAATGCCTTAGGAAATTATGATAATCGTCTTAAAGTATATGAAATACAACAGCAAAATGTAGCTACCAATGAAAACAATTTTGAGCGTTCTAAAGAAAGGTTCAATTTGGGACAGATTACTTCTATCGAATTTAGACAAGCTCAAATTAACCTAATACAAGCTCAAACTAATAAGACATTAGCTAAGTATGATGCTAAATTAGCAGAGTTGCAGTTATTACAACTTACAGGACAGTTATTAAATATTGATTTTTAGAATAACTTTAACCCAGTTTGTTTTTAAATGGACAAATACTATAAGGTCTCGAAACTGAAATAAATAATCATATGTTCGAACACTTTTTTCAATGCCCATATTGTTGGGAACAGGTATCTATGCTATTAGATCCCTCTGTTTCTTATCAGGTATATGTGGAAGATTGCGAGGTGTGCTGCAACCCAATAGAACTACACCCAAGATTTGAGGATCAAACTTTGATTTCCTTCGAAGCGGTTAATATAGAACAATAGTAGGTCTATTTTCCATTCGTCTACAGTAAACTACCACTCGTCGATAGTTTAAATGATTCCAACGATGACTACAAGATTACGTCCCTAAAATTATTGAATTTTACAGTATAAGAGCTATTCTGTAAGTGTAAAACCTATACCTAAAATGAAAAATTTAAAAATCCTATTAATCGAAGATGACGAGATAGAAAGAATGAAGTTTACAAGAGTTCTACAGAAGAACAATTATACGTGTAAACTACAAGAAGCTACAAACGGCGAAGAAGCCATAGAAATTCTTGAAGACGATACCAAAACTCCAGATATTATATTATTGGATCTAAATATGCCTAAAATGAATGGTATCGAGTTCCTAAAAAGTTTAAAAAGTAACGACAAGTTAAAATATGTTCCGGTCATAATTTTGAGTACTTCTAACAATCACCAAGATCTGAAAAGATGCTATGAAGAAGGGATTGCGGGGTATCTAGTAAAACCATTGAAGTATGAAGATTATGTGGAAAAAATAAAATATTTGATAGAATATTGGGGAAAAAATGAGTTAATTTCTGTCTGAACTACCAGAAAACTCGTAACTTAACATACCAATTTAATACTATATTATGAAAGGAATTGTTTTTACTGAGTTTTTACAACTTGTCGAGGATAAGTTTGGTCTAGAAATGGTGGATCGAATTATCGAGGAATCTAATTTACCATCTAATGGAATTTATACGGCAATAGGAACGTATGAATTTTCAGAAATGTTAAGTCTTATTACGAATCTAAGTAAAAATACAGACATTAAAACAGATGATTTACTACTCACCTATGCAGAACACTTTTTTAGTGTATTAGCTTCAAATTATCCACAATTGATAGAGCGCTATGAGAACCCGTTAGACATGTTAGAGTCTATAGAAAATCATATTCACGTAGAAGTAAGAAAAATTTATCCTAGCGCAGAGCTTCCTACCTTTCAAGTATTAGAAAGAACACCTGATACTTTATCCATGATCTATAAATCAAGTAGAGCTATGTATAGCTTTGGATTGGGTTTAATGAACAAAACGTTTGAGCATTTTAACAAAAGGGCTGTTATATCTTATGATAAATTAAAAGATGATGGAACTGAAGTTAAATTTATGATTCAAATGAAAAATGGGTGAAATTAATCCTGAGATACTACAAAGAGCACTTGCTAGGGAAAAAGCAGCTCGTAAACAAGCAGAGGGAATTCTAGAAGACAAATCAAGAGAATTATATGAGGTTGCTCAAGAATTAAAACAGGTAAATGAACAATTAAAAGGTGTTCTGGCTAAAAAAAATTCTGAGCTCAAAGGGATGTCCGATAATCTCGTAGACGCTTATGTTCTAATGAAAGTGAATGGTGATGTTATAGAGATGAATGATGCAGCAAAGGAGCTATTTGGTTATGATGTCAGTAAAGAAAATCTTAATGTAATGTCCCTTATTTATAAAGATGACTTTAACTATGCTATGGAATCCTTCCAAAAATTAGTCACAGAAGGATCTTTTACAGATTACGTTGCTAGAACAGTTACTAAGAGTAATGGTGTTAGAACAGTCCATATTAATGGAAGTGTTATTAAAGATAAAGATAATGTTGCAATTGCTGCGCAAGGCATTGTACGGGATATTACCGATCAGATAGAAGCCGAAAAATTAAAAGAAGAATTACTAAAGAATTTAGAGCAGAGTAATAAAGAATTAAATGATTTTGCTCACGTAGTATCACATGATCTAAAATCGCCTTTGCGAAGTATGAACGCCCTTATTAATTGGTTAAAAGAAGATTATGAGGATAAGTTAGATGAGAATGCTGTAACCTCTTTTAATTCTTTACTCAATAAAATAGAAAAGATGGATCATATGATCGACGGAATTCTAAGTTATTCGAGTATTGATAGAAATGAAAAAACGGGAAAAGAAGTCAGTTTGGATAAAGTAGTATCGGATATATTAGAAATGATTTACGTCCCAGAAACATTTAGTATTAATATTCATGATACGCTTCCGATGATGATAGGTGATCGATTTAGATTTCAACAATTATTTCAAAACATCATCAGTAATGCAATAAAATATAATGATAAAGAAAAAGGATTTTTGGACATTAAATGTAATGATATCGGTGATTTTTGGGAGATTACTCTCGCCGATAATGGTCCAGGAATTCCTGAAGCATACCACCGCAAAATCTTTGAGATTTTTCAGACGGCACAAGATAAATCTAAGTCTACCGGAATTGGACTATCTATTGTAAAAAAGATAGTTAATATGTATGGCGGAGAAGTCGATGTATCGTCAGAAGAAAACAAAGGCACCACTTTTTTATTCACTCTTAAAAAACCTTCTTTATGAAAATTCAACAGTACCAAAGAAATAAAAATGGTAATTGGATACCAACTAAAACATTTGATGAAAAGCTTAAAAATCCATTGGTATTAGTATTTGGAAATCGATTTATTATAGAAAGAGAGCCCATCTTAGATGAGATAAAAGCTTTGTTTAATGAAAGTGAAGTGATAATAGGTTCTTCTGCAGGAGAAATTCTGGGAGCAAATGTTACGGAAGATACGATTTCTTTAACAGCTATCGAGTTCGAAAATAGTACATTTAAATTAGGTCATCAAAACATTTTGGATACTCAGAAGGATGCTTTTGAAGCTGGAAAAAAATTGGCAGATCAATTATCTTCAGAGAATCTGAAACACATTTTTATTGTTAGTGAAGGAAGTTATGTTAACGGCTCTGCTTTAATAGATGGAATAGAAGCGATACACAAAGATATACCTTGTACGGGAGGATTATGTGGAGATGATGCTAGGTTCGAAAAAACATTAGTAGGATATAATGAAAACCCAAAAGAAGGAGAAATTGTAGCAGTAGGGTTTTATGGAGATAGTTTACAGATTACAAGTGCTCAATATGGAGGATGGACTCCTTTTGGACCAGAACGTGTAATCACAAAATCAGATAACAATGTGTTATTTGAACTAGATAATCAACCAGCGCTAGATTTGTATAAGAAATATTTAGGAGATAAAGCATCAGAATTACCGCAATCGGCACTTTTATATCCTTTAAGTGTAAAAACAGAAGGAAGAAAAGAAGCGATAGTAAGAACAATTCTTTCTATTGATGAAGAAAAGAATGCGATGATTCTAGCAGGGGATGTGCCAGAAGGCTCAGTTGTGCAATTAATGATGGCCAATATTGATAAGATTGCTGATGGAGCTTCTAAAGCTGCAGAAATAGCTATGGAATCCAGAGACAAGGATCCGCAATTAGCATTGTTAGTAAGCTGTATTGGAAGAAAATTAGTAATGGATCAAAGAGTAGAAGAAGAAATTGAAGAGGTAATAGAAGAAGTAGGAGAAGATGCTGTAATAACTGGTTTTTATTCTTATGGAGAGTTAGCACCATTTAGTAATAGTACTAGATGTGAGCTTCATAATCAAACGATGACTTTAACCTTATTGAGTGAATAGAGAATGAATTCATTATTGAAAAGGCAGATAAGAAAAAAATTATCTGATGATTTAAAAAATCATCCTGAAATCCAGGAGCTTTTGGCTGCAATCGATGGTTCGTATAACACCTATGAAGAGCAGTTTACGATGTTACAAAGAGCTATGTCAATAAGTTCGCAAGAATTATTTGATGCTAATAAGCAACTAACAGAAGAAGCGAAACAACAACGATTAGTTATAGAACGACTAAATGATGCTATAAAAACACTTCGATCGATCGATAATAAAAAAGACACAGAAGTAGCAACTAATATTGAAGACCTTACAGGTATTGAATTAGCTACGTTGATTGAAGAGCAGGCGGCTAAAATCTCTGATTTTGAAAAACAGAGAGCTAAAATATTGAAGGACTTAGAAAAGAGTAATGAAGAATTAACGAGTTACGCACAAGTCGTTTCTCATGATTTAAAATCTCCATTACGAAATGTAAGTGCATTAATAACTTGGATAAAGGAAGATGCGGATGAGTTGAGCGGAACTGTTTTAAGTCATTTTGGGCATATAGAACAAAATATTGAAAAAATGGATAGCATGATTGGAGGAATTTTGGAATATTCTTTGATCGATAAAAAAGATAAAATTGTAAATGAGGTAGATTTAAATGTATTGATATATCATACAATAGAATCATTACATGCGCCAGATTTTATAGAATTTAGTATAGATAATAAGCTTCCGACAATAAAGAAAGATCCGCATAGGATCAAACAATTGTTTCAAAATTTGATTAGTAATGCAGTCAAAGGAATGGATAAAGAAGAAGGATACATTTATATTGGATCAAAAGAAGAAGAAGAGTATTGGGAATTTTACATAAAAGATAACGGGAAAGGAATACCGGAGAAGTATCACGAAAAGATTTTCAAAATATTTCAAAGTATTGATTCTACAAAAGAGTCAACTGGTATTGGATTATCTATAGTAAAAAAAATCATAGACTACTATGAAGGAAAAATTTGGTTGGAATCTGTCGTCGGAAAAGGAACTACCTTTTTCTTTACGATAAAAAAATAAAAAAAATATGTTTATAAGTTCTACAGATCCCCATGATGTAGCAGCTTTAATAAGGGAAAAAGCAGCAGGAAGAAGAGTAATTTTAACGGTACCAGAAAAAGCAACACTGGATATACCTCAGTTAATTGATGAATTAAATAAATTGGAAGTTCAGTTTATAGGAGGAATATTTCCGAAAATTATTTATCAAAATGGGATCTATGATGAAGGTATCGTTGTCAATTTTGTTGACCGAGTAGTGACCCTTTTTGTTACTCAAAATTTAAAAGAAAAAGATTTTACAATTCCTTCTGTCCATTTAGACAAAGAAAAAGACTATTGTGCTCTTACTATGGTAGATGGATTAACAGGTAATATTTCTAATTACCTATCAGAATTATATAGGGTATTTGGGACTAATTGTTTGTATTTAGGAGGAGGTGCAGGAAGTCTTACACTAGAGCAAAAACCATGTGTGTTTAGTAATGAAGGCTTTTTTATGAATGCCGCTATTACGATTATTTACGAAACATCGGGAAGTATAGGTGTACAACACGGATGGAAAAAAATTGAAGGACCAATTATAGCCACTAAAACAGATGAAAATATTATTCAAGAACTTAACTGGAGAAATGCTTTTGAGGTTTACAAGGAAATCATAGAATCTGACTGCGGGAAAGAAATTAACGAGGATAATTTTTTTGATATCGCAAAATCATATCCATTTGGAATTGTAAAAGATAATTCGGAATGTGTGGTAAGAGATCCAATTGCTACTAATGATAAAGGCGAGTTAATATGTGTTGGTGAAGTATTTAACAATACAGTATTAGATGTGTTAAAAGGTAATGAAGAAAATTTAATCGAATCCGCAGATAGAGCAGCTCGATTGGCTATAGAAAATTCTGAAAACCCTACGTCAGGTGTCATAATTGATTGTATATCCAGAACATTATTTTTAGAAGATTCTTTTCAGAAAGAGTTAGATAAAGTAGTAAATCTATTGAAAAAGGAAAATGACCAAATGTTTATTGGAGGAGCTTTAACATTAGGAGAGATATCTTCTTTTAATGGGTATCTAGAGCTTTTTAATAAGACAATAGTGATCGGATTATTTAGTAGAAAATGAGTGTAAATATTAACAAACATATTGCAGATATTTTACAGCTTTATGAGTTTTCTATGTCCATAGGTAAGACCTTAGATTTTGATAAAAACTGTGACAATTTTTTAAAATTATTACTTGCTCGTAAAAACCTGAGCGGATGCTGTATAATTTCAAAAGAAGAAGATGAGTATATAAGATCTTATTCATATCCAGTTGGATTGGTTGATGACAGCATGATGGAACATAGTGAATTTTTAGATGATTGTTTTAAAGGTGAAACTATAAAGGCAGGTAAGTTTGTAGAGAATAAAATAGTTTCATCTATTACAACTGGAGGATCATGGCTGTTTTTTAACCTTAAGAATGATAAAGGTCTAATACTTATTAATCACAAAGGAACTCCGTTTAGTGAAGTAGAAATTAATCAGTTATCTCCTATAATAGATAAGTTTTCTATCTCTCTAAAAGCCTGTGAATCATTTGCTAAACAGGATAGTTTGTTGAGAATATTAACCGCACAAAACAAGGAGCTTAGAGAGTTTACACAGGCAATTTCACACGATTTAAAATCACCGTTAAGGAATATTGTAACTTTAATTGCATGGACAAAAGAACTTGGCGAGAGTTTACAAGATGATGTGGTGCAAAATTTAGAGAATATCGAGTATAACATAGAAAAAATGGATAACCTTATTAAAGGTTTACATACATACTCGACAATTGATAAGTTCGAAGAAAATGATAAAGAAATTAATGTAGAATCATTTTTACAAGAAGTGATAGAATCATTGGTGGTGCCCGATACGGTACAATTTCATATTGAGAGTAATGTGTCTCAATTATTTATGTATCCTACATTATTTCAAAACCTTTTTTATCATTTGATTGATAATGCTGTAAATAGTATAGATAAAGAAAAAGGAGAAGTTTATATTAAAATTAAGGAAGAAGAATCATATTTAAATTGTAGTATAAAGGATAATGGAAAGGGAATCCCTGAGAAATATCGTGAAAGAATTTTTCAACTATTTGAAAGTATAGATTCTAAAAAAGAATGTATTGGTATTGGATTACCGATTGTGAAGAAAATTGTAGATTACTATAAAGGTGATATGCAGTTAGAATCAGAGGTTGGTGTTGGTACTACATTTTTCATCACCTTACAAAAAGAGTAAAACATGGTAGAAACCCCAAACTTAAAATATATTAAAGACCTTGCCGCAGGTTCTGAAGAATTTGAACAAAAGGTAATTGGAATAATAAAAAAAGAATTTCCAGAAGAAAAAAAAGAATTTTTAAAAAATTATAATGCAAAAGCTTATATTGAAACTGCAAAAGATGTTCACAAGCTTAAGCACAAAATTGGCATGTTTGGATTCGAGGCAGAGTATAAAGTTACTGTTGACTTCGAAGAAGGTTTAAAAAAAGATGATATCTCATTATATCCAAAATTTATGCTAATTTTAGAGAGTATTGAAGATTTTTTGAAGATTATATAAAAACATTACGCTTATGAATTGTATTATTATTGATGATGAAGAAACTGCAAGATTAATTATTCAACAACTTTGTTCTCAGGTAGATCAATTAAATGTGATTGAAGAATTTCCAAATGCAATTCAGGCCATCAAGTTTTTAAATAGTAATTCGATTGATTTAATATTTTTAGATATCCATATGCCTGATTTCACAGGCTTTGATTTCATACAGACATTAAAGAATCCGCCAAAAATAGTGTTAACGACTTCGGACGAGAAATTTGCTTTAGAAGCATTTGAATATGAGTGTATTGTGGATTATCTGGTGAAGCCAATAACATTACCACGTTTTATTAAAGCTATTCAGAAAGTAGAAAGTGCTCCAGATGTAAAATCTGATTCTGTAGCTGCAAAAGATAATAAAGAACCGTCAGGAATATCTTCTGGAGAAAATGACCTCTATGTAAATATTGATAGAAGATTGATAAAGATTGATATCCCAACAATTTTAATAGTTGAAGCAAAAGGAGATTATATTCTGATCAAAACAGAAAAGCAGAATTACACGGTACACTCTACCTTAAAAAAGATCGAAGAAAAATTACCGGATGATCTTTTCTTAAAAGTTCATAGGTCCTATATAATTAATACAAAAAAAATCATTGATATAGAGGATAATAGTGTTTTAATAGCTAAAGATGTTATTCCCGTTAGTCGATCAAATCGTCCAGAATTAATGAGAAGACTAAACCTTTTGTAGATACTTACCACACGTTTAAAACCATTGATCTACAGTTACAGACCGTTAAACGAATAACAAAGGTCGCGATGGTGTATATAGATTAATTTTGGAGTAATCCAAGAACTGAAAATCTATATTATTATGAAACGAATTTTTACTTTTTTAACCGCAATAATAACTTTGTCAATTTCTGCTCAGCAGGAATTTGATTGTAATGATGGAACTTTTTACCAAGTAATTTCGGGATCAATGAAAGCATATGATCCAATTACTGGATCATATTCTGAAGCTTTACATTCTTACAGCTCATATAATGCTGGAGGATATAATGCCGTTGATAATTTCTTATACGCAATAAAAAGGGGTGATAATCACTTGTTACGTATTGCAAAAGACATGATTGTAGATTTAGGTGCGGTAGCACCAAACGGTACCACAGTATTTGGTGGAGGGTATGCAGCAGATGTAGATCCTGACGGGAATTTATGGGTGTTTCAAAATAATAATAAAAGAACTTTTCATAAGATAACCAATTTAAAAGATTATAACGGAAGCTCTTCTCCACAATTCGAAATTGTGGAAGCAGACGCAACGGCACCAAGTACTTGTGCTGATATTGTATATGTAAATGGTGCATTTTATGGAGGAAGTAGAGGGAAGTTGTTTAAATGGGACTTATCTTCTGGAACTCCAGTGTTTTCAAGTAAATCTGTAGCAAACCTTCCATCTAGTACATTTGGAGCGGCGTATGCAGATACAGATAATAGGTTATATGTTTCTGATAATAATGGAGGTTTATATTTAATTAATGATTATGAAGGAGCAAATCCTACAGCTACACTGTTAAACTTAACAGAAACTACCAATTCTAATGACGGATTTAAGTGTGCCAGTGGTATTTCTCCTTTAGATAAAGATGCTGATGGAATCCTAGACTCTATGGATGCGGATGTAGATGGAGATGGTTTGTCTAATATAATAGAGTGTAATGGTATGGATCCATATGGAGATATCGATGATGACGGGATGTTTAATTATTTAGATAACGATATAAGTGGTAACGGAGATAATGTAGTACAAGATGCTTTTGATAGAGATGGTGATGGAAATCCAGATTTCTTAGATATTGATTCTGATAATGATGGGATTTATGATATTGTAGAAGCTGGAGGCGGAAGTAACGATACTAACAATGACGGGGTTTGTAACAATCAAGATGTTGGATATCAAGATACAGATAATGATGGGATTGCTGACGCATTCGATACAGATCAGTTGGGTACAGATTTCATTCCATTAGATACGGATAATGATCAAGTGTTTGACTGTTATGATATTGATTCTGACAATGACGGGATTATTGATTTAATCGAAGGGCAAGATTCAACTACATTCTTAGGACTTTCTAATACAGATGAAGATAGAGATGGATTAGATGATAATTTTGATCCTGATTTTGGAGGATCGACGAATGGAGATGTTGATACAGATGGAGATAACGATTACAATCATTTAGATGTAGATTCTGATAATGATGGTATTTCTGATAATACAGAAGCATATGATAGTGATGGAGATGGAACTGTAGAGACGTACCCATCAGGAATTGATGCTGATAATGATGGTTTAGATGATCACTACGATCAAAGAAAAACTGGTTTTGATTCAGAAAATGGAGGTCAGACTCCTGCAAGTTTTCCAATACCGGCAATCTGTGATAGATATAATTATTTAGGAGATTTTGATTCGAACGGAAAGCCATTATATCTTGACGGTCAGGATGTAGTAAGTCAAGAAACCGTTGATATGATTAATAATGCATTGCCAGAAGGATATCCAGTGCCTGATTTTAATCCGCACTATATTTCATCTGGATACGATACAGATGTAGTTTTACAAGAAAATGCAGAAATTTGGATCACGTTTGTTGGAGAAGGTGCAGGTTATAAAAATACGTTAGGTTTTTACACATATGATGCAGACAATCCTTACGAAACAATTCCACAGCCAGAAGATATCACTATTATTTTTCCTAACGTTTCTGCAGTAGGAAGCGGTGGAGATTTAGAAGTAGGTGATAAAGTAAATATAGGTAGCTTTCCTCCTAATACAGGTATAGGATGGGTATTGTTAGCAGATGCATGGAAAGATGGATGTGTTGATACAGGTAACTGGCAATTATATTCTAATCCAGATTATAATCCAGAAAGTGATGAAACTTTAAGATACCATAATGTATTACTTAATGATCCAGATTCTGAAAGAATAATTTTAGGATTTGAAGATATCAGAAGAGATTACGCTTCTTGTGATCAGGATTTTAATGATGCGTTATTCTATATTACTGCAAGTCCAATAACAGCTATTAAAACAGATAATTATGCAGACATAAATAGTGCTACAGATGTAACTTCGGCTAATGACGGAGGACTAGAAAGTAATGGAGATCTAGCAAGTCTTATAGCGAAGCGTAATTTTAATAGAACTAAGTCAAATTTAATTTTTAATACTAAAAAATTACAGAAAAAATTTCAACCAGGTGTTATATCATATAAGTCAAGAAACAATGAAGATTTAAGTCTTTATTTCCCAACTACAGGCGTAGCAGGATCAGAATCTACTTATGTATCTAGTCCAGAAGATTTGCTTGGAATAACGAATGCCAATTCAGTATTCTCTGTAGACTATTATCAAAACGAAGAAAGAGTAGCTGCAGGATTAGCAACTACAACTACAGGAAATATTTATGACCATTCTAAGACTATATGTGATCGTCTTAACGGATCTAAACTGTTAGATTTAAGAACGGTAGAAATTAGAAATCATACGATTATTAGTACTCGTATAGAAAGAGCTACTGGTGAGATCGAATATGCATTAACGTTCTCCATTAAAGAAGGAGTATCAGAAAATGAAATCTATAGTCTATGGAATATTGATAGCTATCCAGAAGGCGATTATACAAACTTCCAAGTTTGGGGTGGTTCTGTATCACAAGTTGCAAATATTGCAAATCATATTTTAGACACTTTTATTGCAGATAAACCAATGAGGAGTCATGAAGTATCTAATAGAATACCAACCATTTTTGTAGAAAAAGGAAGATATGATAATGGAGAATTAGTATTAGATATTGTAAACAAATCTGGAGCATCTTCAATGAATTTTGATGGAAACATTAGACGAACTGAGTTGTCTTCTGAAGTAGCATTAAGACAAACAGTTTCTTTATCAGGAGCATATAGAGAGCAGATTAAAGTAGCTACTGGATTCTTATTCGATATTGGATTTTCTATCAATGGACAGGAGTCTACTCAAATAGATGCATTATACCTAGCAGATGGTCCTTGGGGAGTTGATTATAGTGAAGAAGCGGTAGTTCTAGAAAGTTTTGAAGTCTTAGAACAAACCGAAACGACTTCTGATGAGAGCTACACAATAGAAAGAGGTGTTGCCGTAAGAGGAGAGGTGAAAGAAACTATGAATATTTTCAGAAATGTTTTGGCAGGTGATCTTACACTAAATGTAGAAAACTATGACGCATTACAGTTCGAGATGAATACGACCAACAATATTGAAGTTATTTTGGTAACAAAAGACCTTACTGATTGGAATGATAGATTAAGATTTACAATAGAAGCTAATTTTGATAACACATTGTATAACATAGCTTTTACAGATTTTAAAAATGCAGCTGGGATATCAGTTGATGTAACAGATGTAAGAAGTGTTGTGTTCTCTATCCAAGGAGATTATCAAAATTTTTCATCCTTTGATATGGAGATTTCTGAATTAGTTTTCGCCAACAATACAGTATTGAGCACAGAAGAGTATGAGATTCAGGAAAAAGTGGAAAATGTAATGAATTATCCAAATCCATTTCAGGCAACCACTTTTATAAGAGTGCCTGAGACGTTACAAGGAACTATAACGATTACTGTTGTTGATATGTTAGGAAGAATTGTAAGAAATGAAGAATTACAAATGATATCGAACAATGAAGCTAAGTTTGATGCTCAAGATTTACATACTGGAATATATAAATATGTAGTTTCAGATGCTAACAAGAGAAAATATCAAGGTAGTTTTATGAAAGAATAACGATAGATTTAGGTTGAGTTTTGGGGTCTAATAGCGAGAATAAATTAATTTATTCTCGCTATTTTTCATTTGATGTATCCGTCTGTAGATTTAGTTTTTCGATCTTTTTATTAAAAAGAGGTTTCTCTAAGAAGTACCATTTTAGTTTAAAACCAATTTCTGTGAACTCGAAACCAGCTGCAGTAGCAGATGCTATATTACTGTACTTACCATAAATGTTAGCAATAAATCTCTTTGAAAAATTATGTCCAATTTTCCCTTCTGCTCTAAAAGTAGTAGACGCTGGATCATCTTCTACATATTGGCGACCTACTGCGCTGCTAAAACGATAAAACCAATCATTATTCTGATCGTTTTGTATTTCAGCAAAAAATTCTACTAAATTAAATGACGAAGGACTGAAATAAATAGTAGGAACCTGATCCTTAAAAGAAATATATTGATAGTTTAGACCAACTTTAAGCGTAGGTCGATTCAATACATTGTAATATAATGAAGTAAATAATAAGTTTCTACTATTGTCATCAGATTGCGAGGTATATATAGCTTGCGTATACCATCCTAAATTAATATTAGTTCCTAAGTTATAGTTAAGAGAATAATTATTCATAATTATTTCTCTATCGATAAGATCTGCGTTAAAATTTTGAAGTTCTCTTTTATAACCAATATCTAAACTCTGAAGTTTAAAGGGTTTTGTACTTAAAATAACTTCACCAATGATTCCGGTATAACTATTAGTTATAGCATTAGCACTATTAAATCCTAGATTAGTTTTAATACCAATCTTACCAGTAAATTCATAATCTAGCCCTATAGCAGCTTCGTGAGATTCAGCTTTTACATTTGTTTCTGTATTTTCGGTAGATCTAAATGAATAACTACTTTTTACTTTTAACTTAGTAGATAAAGGAATTTCGGCGTTAAAATTGGTGTTGATTGCCTCATTATTACCATTGTCAAAAGTGTATGCCGTTTTGTTTTCAATAAATGGAGTATGAGAAATTTTTAAGTCAGAAATTAATTTTTCAGCATCTGGTTGTTTTGGGTAAAAAGAAAGTGTTTTAAAAGCGAATTCATAAGCTTTCATATCTAATCCAGAAGCTCTGTATGCGTTAGCAATACCGAGATTACCATCAAACGAACTTTTGTCAGCATCTAAAATGGTATTATACTGATCGAGACTCATCTTAAAATCACTGGTATACATACCGTAAGTTGCTTGTAAACTTGACAATTTGGAGTTACTAGGATATTCATTTTTAAGTACATCTATAGAAGCTTTAGCATCTTTAAATTTTCTATTCCAAAAAAGAGCCTGTATATACCGTTCATAAGAGCTTAGTAGCAGTTCTTTATCTGAGGCTAGTTTTTTAGCTTTTGTTAAAGATTCTGTAGCTAAATCAAGCGCCTTTTTTTCTTTATGCATTTTATGCGCTACTAATGATAAACCTTGTAAAGAGATGATACTGTCTTTTGGGCTTTTTGCTGTTTTATAGTACATTTCTTCTGCATCAGTATATTGATTGATTACCAGGTATATGTTAGCTTTATTTAATAAAGTGTCTTTGTCATCAGGGAAATCTTGTAAGTTCTGATCTAAAAGAGTTAAAGCTTTTTCATATTGTTTGTCTTGGGATAAAGTAAAAGCATATCCCAAACGCACATATTTTCTAGAAATAAGGGCATTCCCATTACCAGGTTGTAGATCTAAAGCTTTATTTACTGTTTCTAAGGCAAGAGGATATTTTTTTAAATTAGAAAGTGTATTTGCATATCCAAGTACAGCAGCAAAACTATCTGGTTTTTCTTGTACAATCCCTTGATAATAAGTTTCAGCCTTTATAAAATCTTTATTCCATAACAGGGATTCGGCGTAATTCAGTTTTATTTCAAAATCATCAGGATATTTTGCTTTCAACTCCTTAAAAATAGCTACTGCTTTTTCGGATTCACCAAGAAGACCTATTGCTCTACCATAACATAATTTGGCTGTTCGGTTATCTGGATACTCTTGAAGAACATTTTTAAAAAAAACTTTAGCTTCTTTGTAGTTACCATTCTCGAGATGGTTAAATCCTTCTTTCATATCCTGTCCTATAGAGATATGGCTAATACAAAGAAAGAACATTAAAAATAATACTTTGTTCATAGACAAGTTTTCATTGTTAACAAGGTAAGAATATCTTTTCAGAATGCTTTTTTTATTGGTAAAATCTTTACATAAAGTTTTAGGTAGATAAGGTATGTCTTTGTCTTAATATTGAAAAACTTATGAGTACTTTTTTGAGGGAATTTTCTACTTTTATTGCGGAATTTTCCCTTTTTAGATTAAGATTAACCCTTTTTAAATGTTAAAAAAGTGAGGAAATTGAAGTTTTTTCTTGCTAAAAAAGTTAATTAAAAGTTAAAATAATCGACAAAATACAAGAAGATGCGTTGTAATACACGGATTTTAACATCAACCTTAATTAGAGTACGGTTTTACAGTAATGTTCAAATAGTTAATATGTCTAAATTTACATAAGCTTGATTAATAGTTGTTTATACTTGATCTCCGGTTTTTTTACCATTCATCTATAGGAACTCGCATTCCATCTAAAGTTCGAGTTTACAACTAATAAGTATGCCCATCTTTGTAGTATAACCCAAAATAAAATAATATGGCCCTTAAAATTACTAATAACTACGGAATTTTTGAATTAGAAGGAAATGTTGAAGGAACAAATGCAATGTCACTAAAACATCATTTTGAACAATTAATGATTTCTTCCGAAAAGATGATTTTATCTCTAGAAAAAGTTAAGAGAATTGATGCCCACGGAATTCAGGTATTGACTAACTTATATAGAAGAGCAATCAAGAAAAATAAGATTTTCTATATGATCGGATCCGAAAACCATATGATTACTAAAGCCTTTGGTAAAGTTAATTATATGATTAGAAAAGATTTTGTTTAAAAAATAACCCCAAAATTAAAGATCATGGAATTAGAAATAAATAATGTCAATGGAAGAATAGAGGTAGTAGGAGATTTTACATCTCAAAATGTACATAAAGTGAAAGAACATTTTAATTACTTATTAGATCATTATGAAGAGGTAGTAATGTGTCTTAATAAAGTAAAGAAGATCGATGAAAAAGCTTTACCTGTTTTGAAAAAAATATATACTAAAGCTCAAAGAAGAAGTAAAGTATTATTTATCCTAGGGATAAGTAACAAAAAAGTTTTTAAATTTTTAAAAAGAAATAAACTTACACATATATATAGAAATGATTACTAGCACATTCATTCCAAAACTCACATCGGAACAAAAATTTATGCTTAGCGTTATTGTAGTTAATGCAGGAAATTATCTGTATAACTTATTGTTAGGGAGGATTTTAGGTCCAGAAATGTTTGCAGATGCCGCATTATTGATAACATTTTTGTTGGTGTTGTCTTTCGTAGCAATGACATTTCAATTAGCCACAGCAAAGTTTTCTGTTTTATTTGAGAATACTACTTTTAAGAGTTTTATTTCTTTAGCATATAAATATGCAGGTATTACTGGTATCGTAATAGGTGCAGCGATGATTGTTTTTGCTAAACAGTTGCAAGAACTTTTTAATACCAATTCTTCATTAATGTTTACCCTTTTTGGATTAGGAGTACCGATCTATTTTATAATGAGCGTAAACAGAGGTTTTTTTCAAGGTACAAAAAGGTTCGAGAAATTAGCTTGGACATATCAAGGGGAGATGTTTAGTCGTTTGATTATTACATTGTTGTTGATTTTTACGATTTCTCAAGTAAGCTCTTCGATTTTAGTAGTAACAGGTATTGTGATTTCATTCTTTTTTGGTCTATTACCTTTTAAGAAAGAGAACTTTTCGCTGCGTGCGACAAATGTGTTAAGTAAAGAACAAACGAGTCAGATTAGTAAGTTTTTCGTACTTACAGCTTTTTATGAGTTAACCCAAATAATAATTAATAATAGTGACATCTTATTAGTTAAGCACTATTTTACAGAATATGATGCTGGATTATATGCTTCTCTTGCACTTATAGGAAGAGTGGTGTATTTTGTAACTTGGATGTTCGTAATGCTTCTATTACCAGCCGTAATAGAAAAGAAAAAATTAGGAGAAGCTACAGCTCCAATTCTAGTTAAATATGTAGGATATGTAGTAGGATTGGCTTCTGTTGTTGTTTTAGGTTGTTATCTTTTTCCAGAATTTGCAATTCACGTTTTATTTGGTGACGCTTATTTATCCATGGCTCCATTACTTTGGAAATATGCAATTGCCACAGCATTGTTCGCAGTGTCTAACATATTTGCATATTATTTCTTGTCACTAGATCAATATATACCAGTAGTAGTTTCTGGGTTATTAGGAATTTCACAAATTTTATTGATCATATTTTTTCATAGCTCTTTGTTAGAAGTAGTATTGGTACAAATAATTGCAATGGCTGTTTTATTAGTTATTCAGCTAGCGTATTTCTTTTATAAATATGGGGAAAATTCAAACTAAATTAGTATATTTTACATTCGTCGACACAAAATTGCATCCCAACGAAAACAAATGCAGTTCTAAAGAGATAAAATACATCTTTGTGGTATCAATTTAGAACCCAAGTTTAATATAAATCTACAATCATGAAATTAGCAATTGTAACTGCTTATCCACCGAGTAAAGTAACATTAAATGAATATGCTTTTCATTTGGTAAAACATTTTAGACAACAAGAAGAGATAACAGAATTAGTGTTGTTAACTGATATTACAGAATCAGAAGCTAACATAGAGTTCGAAGAAGCAGGTTGTAAAGTGATTGTAAAGTCTTGCTGGAAATTTAATAGTTATAAAAATATAATATCGGTTATGAAAGCCGTTAAGCAAACAAAACCAGATGCGATTCTTTTTAATCTTCAATTTATGAAGTTTGGAGATAAGAAAATTGCAGCTGCTTTGGGTTTATTGTTGCCATTTTTGTGCAAAATAAAAAAGATTCCAACCGTTGTTTTACTTCATAATATTATGGAACAAGTGGATTTAGGTAAAGCTGGTTTTACAAATAATATTGTATTAAAAACCGTATTTAATTGGATCGGGACGATACTAACAAGGTTTGTATTAGCTTCTGATCGAGTAGCGGTGACTATTAGCAAATACGTCGATATTCTTGAAAAGAAATACAATGCCAAAAATGTAGTGCTTATTCCTCACGGTACTTTTGAGATTCCGGAAGAACCTTCTTATGATTTACCAGAAGGCCCACTTAAGGTGATGACATTTGGAAAATTTGGAACTTATAAAAAAGTAGAAATATTAATTGATGCGGTAAAAAAAGTAAGAGCTACTACTGGTGCTGATCTCGAAGTTGTTATTGCTGGTACCGATAACCCAAATACTCCTGGATATTTAGAACAGGTAAAAAACCAATATGATGATGTGCCGCAAGTAACCTTTACTGGATATGTAGAAGAGGAAGATGTTCCAGTAATTTTTGGAGAGAGTGCAATGGTCGTATTTCCTTATACATCTACTACAGGAAGTTCTGGTGTATTACATCAAGCAGGAAGTTATGGAAAAGCTGTAGTAATGCCTGATTTAGGAGACCTTAGTATATTAGTAAAAGAAGAAGGGTATAGAGGAGAGTTTTTTGACCCTAAAAGTACCGATAGTCTAGCTACCGCAATAGAAAAAATAGTAGTGGATACAACGTATAGAAATCAATTAGCAAAAGCAAATTATAAAGCAGCAACAGCATTCCCTATGAGTAGGATAACTAAAATGTACATAGATACATTTAAGAATATAAAGAGCGGGAAAAGCAAAAAGAATGAAAAAGAGTTACAAGGAGTATCTGTTTAAAATAGTACAGATATTATAACCTTATATTTAGTAATTAAGTGTTTATATGTTTTAATTAAAGATGTTTTTCAATAACTTATAAATTGAAAAGCATCTTTTTTATTTCCTTCAGAATCAATAAACCCAAAATGTTTCTGAGCATTTTTACGCCAAGGTAATCTACCAACTACTTCGGTAGGAATGTTATCAAAATCATATAATGTCCAAGACATATAGTGGAGTTTATTCTTTTGTATGATTTTTTGAAACTTCTCGTGATAAGAAGCTTGATCTTTTTCAGAATTCCCAAACGGTGCCCATAACCCTTTATTAGAAGATAAGCCAAATTCTTGCAATACTAAAGGTTTATTAATGGAAGATATCGTATTAAAAGATTCAGAAAAATTTTCTAAATCTCTGTAATAATGAAAAGATATAATATCTAATTCATCACTTAGTAAATTGGCGGATTCTATGGATGACCAACCAACCGTTATTGGATGGACACTATCTAAAGATCGTACTTGATGAGTCATTTCTTTTAACCAAGCGAGTACTGTTTCTTTTCTTCGACTCTCAAAATCTAAATTAGGCTCATTTTTAATATCCCAAACTAACAGTGCATTGTGATCTTTTATTGCATTAACAATTTGTTCTGCATGTTTATGTGTAAAAGTCCAATCGTCAATAGCATAATTTCCATAAAAATCAAAAAGAGTAACGACTGCTTTTAGTTTAGCATCTTCCGCAAGATCTAATACTTGTTTTAGCTTTTTAAGTTTTTCAGCTTTTACGTACTCTTTACCAAACTCTTCATACGGCACAAAAATTCTAATAGTATTAAGCCCTGCATTTTTAATAATTTCTAGATCCTTTCTAATAGTAGCGATTTCAAAATCATCACCAAACATATTCCAAGGGTTTTTTTGAGGATAATAATTGATTCCTTTTATCTGATAGGTACTACTATCAACTATAATTTTTTTGCCTTTGATGTATGGAGATTTCTTTTGTAGTACAGTATCTGGTTTTGATAAAGGTTGTTTAACTATATGACGAACTCTCCAGAACCCATCTTCTAGCAACATGGCTATTTTGTAATCAGAAGTATCTTTGGTTGCAAACTGTAATTCGTTTTCCTTAAAAAATTGAGTGTACGATGTTACGTTTTGATCCTCGAAAACTACTAATTGTCCATCAGCACTATAAAAATCTAAAGCCAAGTTATGATTTAGGGTAGTACTAACTACTTTTACCTTATTTTCGATATTAAATTCAATACCTTTTATCAAATTTTCACGAGCACTTTCTGTATAAAAATCAAAAATACCCAAAGAGTCATACGTTGTATATCCGACATTTCTAACATACCAAGAATTAATATAATCTTTTTGGATATCTACCATGGTTTGTTTCTCAATTGGTCTTGCGGGATTTATAGTGTCTTTCCAATTGACTTTAGGTATATACGCTTGCTTATTTTTTACACCAATATGAAGCATCATAGAACGATCCGCACCAGTATTGAGAAAAGATAATGTTTGACTTATACCAAAAAGGATAAGTCCATTTATGAATATAAATGAAATAATAATGAAAGACCTGTATATCATTTTATTTTGTTTCTTCATTCTAATACTATGTGATCGTATTTTTTATGTATTCCCATACCTGTAATTTCTATAGTGTACTCTCCTTTTGGGAAGAAATCCTCCGATAAATGGAACTCCACGAATCCTTTAGAAGAAAACTTAGTAAATGTTTCTATCAATGTTTCATTCCTATATACATCTAAAGAAATCATGGCGCCATCCGGTATAATTTGATTCATAAAGCTTAAGATAGCTCCTACTTTAATATTTCTTTTGTCTTCGGTAAAAGTGATTGTATAGTCTTTTACTGCAGGTTTAAATTCTAAAGTAAGTTTGTCACTTTCTGCCATTTCAGGGATAAAAGCTTGCGCAGTCCATAATGATGCTTTTGCAGGATGTATCATATATCCTCTTGCAACACCTTTAATAGTAGTTCCAGAAACTCGTAATAACGTATTATGATTGGTTAGAATACTGAATTCTACAATACGTCCATCACTTATAGTATTTCCATATTCATCTTTGATCTCAGAAGTAAAAAATTCCACAATTTGATTTCCATCAGCGTACTCGTGTTTTTTTGAAAGTTTTAATTTAAAATCTTGAGCTTGAGAAGGAAAAACATCAAGTGTAAATTCTTTTGAAGCTAAATTACCGGTGTTTGCACTGACAAGAATTCTTCCTGACTTTTGATAAGAATATATGTTTTTCCATGCAATGAAATCATTTATAAATAACTCAGAATCTTTTTCTAGATCTAAAAATTGATGCTTTATTGAGACTAACGTACTATCCTGAATTGGATTGTCGTATTGATCAGAAGGTATTAAGGTAAACATACTATAATCTATTCCTCCTGCTGTAATACTTGTCGGTCCTAAATATGATTCTAATGGTTCTTTAATAACTTTAGATGCTTTGATCTGTAAATTACCAGAGTAAATTACTTGTTGATCGTGGATTATTTTGTAGTTGATTAGTCCTCGTTTTTTAGATAAAAGATGAGGGATTTTAAAAACTAATGTATTTTCTTTTTCTTTAGGAGTAAGAATGGATACTCCATAAGAGCTTTCTATAATAAGAGAATAACCAGTAGGTTCAGTTGCTTTAAATTTCAAAACAATTTCTTCTCCCGCGGTATATGTATTTGTGTTATTTAATGCTACAACTGTAACTTTTTCGATATTCTTAATAATTGGGTTGCTTGTGGTAAACCCAACAATGAGTATCACTAAAAATAATAAATATGTATACGTTCTTAATTTCATTAATTAGGAGCTCCAATATAATTGTTAACCTCTATTTTTATAAAATGATAACCAGCTCCGTCTACTGGTATAAAGGAATAATCCTTTTGATTTCTTTTTCTATTTGGAGTTACCTTATGACTAATATCTTTATTAGGCAATCCGTTAATGTAGATATTCTCCATATCCTGACTTATAGATTTTAAATTGCTGATTTCTTTTAATGTATAGGTAAAGGGTCTTTTACGTTGGGGCCTGATTCCTTCTCTAACATAAGAATGATCTACCCAAATCAGTTCTTTTTTTTCATTATAATACGATATGATCAACTGGGGTATAGTAATTTCTTGTAAACCAGAATTAAATAAAATACCATGTACTTTATTTTTATCAACCATAACTTCAGAAAGAGCAAGTCCTTTATATAAATCTGTGGTAGCAACATTACCTGCACATTGTAAATTAAAAGTTATTGGAGAATCTGTAAGGTTTATAGCTGTAAATTCATCTGGATTAAAGGTTTCAGGTTTTTGTTCACCTTTGTTCATCCAAGCAATCCCCTCAAAATTAATCCTAAAACTTGTAATTTCTTTGGGTACCAGTTTATGTTTCATCTGATCTTTTGCATTATATGTAGCTAATTCTTGATTTTTGGAATTATAAAGTGTTGCTTTTATAATAACATCAGCGGGCACGTTATCAATGTTTTGTATTTCTCCAACTACTGTATAAACAGTATCATTTTTGATAAGATTTGCATTCAAAACCTCTAAAACAGGTTGTTTTAAAACATCTTCATGAAAGGTTTGCTCCGAGGATATTCTTCTTCTTCCGTGATTATAAAACTGAGTTTTGTTTTGCGAGAATAATTGATCTGGAGGAATATCAAGGTCATAATTTGGTGGTTTTATGAACCATTCTCTTCTATGTTTTATTAGCTCTAAGTAAAATACTTTGTCTATTCTTTCTAATGGAGTAATCCAATAAGTAATTGCTTTTGCCTTTGCAGTACTATCAGTTTGATCCAGAATACTGACATTAATCTCGTCCATTTTGGCGTATGAACTTAATAAGCCATCGGTTACAGCGATTTCTAACATATATTGATCTTCTTCTTTATCACTTTCGGGATCGATATAACTATATGCTCTTTTAAATTCTTTGAAATCAAGCGCATCATAATAGGCTTTTACTACATTTTCTGGACTTATTTGTGTAGCATTTTTGATGTAAAAAATATAACCGCCATAACTTATTATACATAAAAGTAGTACAGTCCAGATATGTTCTAACCGAATCATATAATTTTTGAAGCCTTTGTATTTTATTCCGTAGTTAAAAAAATCAGGCTGGTTTTGATCTCGGGTTTTAAGAGCTTGGATCCAAATTGTCTGAATATTAATAATAAATGCTAGTAAAACAGTTATGATTGGGATCAGACCCCACATTAGTTTTAATGGCAAGGCAACATCATCTTTGGGAATAATATTAGGTATTGGGGGAACATTTAATTTTTCCCAGACCATAATACCATTTTCCAATTGTCTTAACCGCTGCCATCCACAGAAATATAGAATAGGATCGTAAAATTTATCATTAGAAAACACATATTTCAAATTGTATTTTTCTGGCACGGTAAGAAACTGTTGTAACGAACCAATTCCTTCTACACCTCTAAACTTTGAGTTTTCTAATCTTTCGACAGCTCTAGAGGTTAATTCTGGAAGCCTTCTTGCAGAATGATAATTACCATCTACTGTCATTGCATTAGTTTGAGCAGATAACCAAGCCATTTGATCTCCAAAACCAAGTGGTAGATAACGCCAGTGATCATGCTGATCTTGTTTAAGAAAATTTAAAATGGGAAGCATTTTTATTTTCTGAGGTTGAGAAGGTCTAAAATATCCTAAACTCATAGTAAATATGCACACAAAAATATAAGCTCCGGCTAGAGATCCTCCTAAGATTCTATGATAAACGCTACCAAATTTTTTCTGTAAGGTTTCTTTAATATCTCCTTCTATAAAACGATAACAAAACTCTCCAAACATGGGTAAAGACATAATGGAAGCCCACAGTGTAAATCTATCTAGCGTTAGAATATTAAAAGCATTATCTCCTAGCAATGCTTTAGGAACAGGAGTTGTTCCTCCTGTTCCCAATATACTTAGTAACGTAAAAGATAAACCAAAAAATAAATATCTCTTACTGTAATATCGATAAAACAGATAAGGAAAAATAAATAAAAGTATGCCCCACGGAATCAAGAAAAAAACAAGTCCAGAAGAAGTTATTTCTATAAAATTATCTCTAGAACCATGTGGAATAGGAACCTGAGTAATTGGATTATTTTTAGTGTTTATCCAATATGGTAAAATACAGGAAATGATCAGTACCAGAGATCCCATACCAAAACCTACAATTCTCCAAAAAAGTTTAAAAAATGTATTTAAAAAAATTTTAAATCGAATCGCTTTATAAGAACCCACTTGGTCCCTAGCACTATCCATGATTACCATTCCGATGAGTGGAAATATAAAAAATACCATTCCGAAAATAGGAGTAACATGATGAGAAGTTACCGTAACTGCTAATAAGCTAAAAGCTCTTAGGAGGTATTTATAGTTACCTGTTTTGATCCATAAATAAATTTCTGGCAATGAATGCATTAGAACCGAAATTCCAATAATACTAGGTAATTGACCAAATATATGTAGGGTTTCTACAAAAGAAGAAGAGAACACAGCAACCAATGCAGCATAACCGGCAATATTTCTCTTACCGGTCATAAGTAGTGAAAACCGATATACACCTGTTATAAATAGAATGATAGCAATAATACCAACTGTAAACAGTCCAAACTTAAGACCTCCGATGAGTGATAATAGACCAATACTTTGGTGAACTAATGGAGGATATCCCATAACAGTAAAACCGGTATACCAACTATAGTTCCAAGGTTCGAACCAGCTAGTTGCATAATGATCTGCAAAAAACAAATGAATTAAAGCATCATAAGTAGTCTCTAAGGTAAAGAAGATAGTAGAACCGTGGAATAGAACTGCAATTAGCAGTGCACTGATTAAATATTTGTTTGTAATTCTTTTCTCCATTCAATAACCGTATGCGGAAACTTCCCTTTAAATATACGAGAAACTTTCTCTGGATTAAATATACAATAAAGCTTTGGGTTTCGACGAGTGGTACACCTTTCGATCAATACCATTCATCGAAAGCTTTTTTATAATGATCGAATTACACTAATTTGAGATAGCTACCTATGCTACTTTTGGTTTATAACCCAAAATAATGTCTATGACGACTGGAATAATTATACCATGCTATAATGAAGAAAAAAGATTAAACGTAAAGGCTTTTAAAAATTTTGTTAGTAAAGAAAATGATTACCATCTATGTTTTGTAAATGATGGTAGTAAAGACAACACGCTAAAGGTAATACAAGAAATCCAAGAAATAAATCCTTCTAAAGTAAGCATTGTTGATATGAAAAAGAACGGAGGGAAAGCAGCTGCTGTGCGAGCAGGCTCCCGATATTTATACAGTTTTGTAGAAATTGATTACATAGGATTTATTGATGCAGATCTTTCTAAGGATTTTGAAGATTTTGGAGACTTACTAAAGACTTTAAAAACAAACAATGAATTGAATTTTGTTTTTGGTTCGAGAGCTAAAAATGCATCAGAAGCAATAGAGAAAGATAATATAAGATCCTTGTTGTCTAAAGTGGTTAGTATACTGATTATTTTGATACTAGGATTGTCAATACAGGACACGCGATTCGGAGATAAAGTTTATAAAGCTGATTTAGTGCCTATTGACTTTGTAGAAAGCTTTTTGGGGTATAGATGTTTACTAGAATGAAGAAATATTTTGATAAAGAAAAAACTATAAAAAATTGTGCGCAACCGCCAAAAAATGACTTGAATACAGTGTTTTGCTGATAATACCAATTACAGAGTATATTATTACACGTAGACCCTTAGTGGAGATATTTAACGATTCTTTAGTGGCTATGGTAGCATATTAATAATGAACTAAATCTTATAACCTAAACCCTAGAAACCATGATTAACTATCCTATAAAATTCGAACCTATATTAAAAGAAAAAATATGGGGAGGTAATAAATTAAAAAACGTTCTACGCAAAAAGACAACTAAAAATAATGTTGGGGAGAGCTGGGAAATTTCGGATGTAAATAAAGATGTTTCTATTGTTTCTAATGGTATTGCTAGAGGTTCTAATTTAAGAGAGTTGATTAACTATTATCAATGTTCCTTGTTAGGCAAAAAGAATTATAAAGCTTTTGGAAATAAATTTCCATTATTAATAAAGTTTATAGATGCAGATAAAGATCTTTCGATTCAGGTACATCCAGATGATGAAATGGCTAAAAGAAAACATAATTCATTTGGTAAAACAGAAATGTGGTATGTAATGCAAGCCGATAAGAGTGCAAATCTTATAGTAGGTTTTGAAGAAAAAATATCTAAAAAAGAATATGTAGAACATTTAAATAATAACAGTTTAGAAAGTATTTTACATTATGAAAAAGTAAAATCTGGTGATTCATTTTTTATAAATGCAGGAAAAGTTCATGCAATTGGAGCAGGAGTTATGCTTGCAGAAATACAGCAAACCTCTGATATAACATACAGATTATACGATTGGAATAGGAAGGATACAAACGGAAATACGAGAGAATTGCATACTGCAGATGCATTAGAGGCTATAGAATTTAATAACAATAGAGATTTTAAAAAAACGTATCAAAAACTAACGAATATGACATCTAATATTGCTGAGTGTCCATATTTTACAACCAATTTTACAGCTGTTTCTGGAGAGTTTAAGAAAAATTATACTGCATTAGATTCATTTGTTGTGTATATGTGTACTAAAGGAGAAGGAAGAGTAACCGTAAATGGTCATTCTGAAACTGTAAAACAAGGAGAAACAGTTTTACTGCCTGCAATGGTGGATCAAGTGAAGGTAACATCAGATTATTGTGAACTATTAGAAGTTTTTATTTAATATCAGATTTAGGTAAGGAAAAGATAATAAATAAGTTGTTTCACGATTAATCGTAAAGAAGGAAAATCAGACAGTTTGAGAAAACTGTTAAATTTTCCTTTCTTTATTTTAAATTTAAATGTTTTGAGTAAGCCAATCTCCAACTTCACTAGTTTTATAAGCTTTCTTATCTCCAGCTAAATCTTCGGTTACAACACCTTCGTTTAATGATTTATCAACGACATTACGAATTGCCTGAGCTTCTTCTTGAAGTCCAAAAGCAGTTTCGAACATCATTGCTGCAGATAATACAGTAGCTAACGGATTGGCTATATCTTTTCCCGCAGCTTGTGGGTATGATCCATGAATAGGCTCAAACAATGCAGTTTTTTCTCCAAGAGATGCAGAAGGCATTAATCCCATAGATCCAGATATAACAGAAGCTTCATCCGTAAGAATATCTCCGAATAAATTTTCGGTAATTAATACATCATAAGAATTTGGCCATTGTACTAATCGCATGGCAACAGCATCCACAAATTCATAACTAACCTCAACTTCTGGATATTCTTTTTCCATAGCTTGTACAGTTTCTCTCCATAATCGAGATGATTCTAATACATTCGCTTTATCCACGCAACATAATTTCTTTTCACGTGTCATAGCCATCTCAAACCCTTTTTTGGCTAAACGTTTAACTTCTTCTCTTGTGTATGTACAGGTGTCATAGGCAGTATCCCCATTATCTTCTCGTCCTCTTTTTCCGAAGTAAATACCACTTGTTAATTCACGAAGAAATACTAAATCCGTTCCTTCTATACGCTCTTGTTTTAAAGGAGATTTGTCAATCAGTGAAGGAAAGGTAAAAGTTGGTCTTACATTAGCAAATAAACCTAGTTTTTGACGCATTTTAAGTAATCCCTGCTCCGGACGAACTTT
Source organism: Aquimarina sp. Aq107 (assembly GCF_943733665.1). Lineage (NCBI taxonomy): Bacteria > Pseudomonadati > Bacteroidota > Flavobacteriia > Flavobacteriales > Flavobacteriaceae > Aquimarina > Aquimarina sp. Aq107. The sequence goes on from NZ_OX030782.1 coordinate 28,869, forward strand.
TGCGGAAGGATCATTGTCAAATCGGGGATGGCCAATAGCTCCAAATAGAACAGCATCTGCATTCACACAAATTTCATGAGTTTCATCTGGATACGGTTCTCCTACAGCATCAATAGCAGCAGCACCAGTTAATGCCGATGTCCAATTTATTTGATGATCATATTTAGTGGCGATAGCATCGCAAACTTTTACCGCTTGATCTATTACTTCTGGTCCGATACCGTCTCCGGCAAGTAGTGCTATGTTTAATTCCATTTTTAATATTCTAAATTCTAGTATTTATTTTTTTATTACACGGAGTCTGTCTCTGCGTTGTTTATGTTTTTATTTAGGAGCTTTAAAATTGTTTTCTTATAGTTCTATAATATTCAACATTTTCTCTGTGGCTTTAATGGCAGAAACTGTTTGATCAGAATCCAAACCTCTGGTTACAAATTCTTTTGAGTCGGTTTTCCACGTAATTACAGTTTCACAAAGTGCATCAGAGTTACTTCCTGGCGGAATTCTAACGGCGTAATCTACAAGTTTAGGGAGTAATTTATCTTTTTGTTGATATACTTTTACTAAAGCATTCATAAAAGCATCATATTGCCCATCACCTTGGGAATGTTGCTCAATTACCTCATCATCCATTTTGATAGCAAGTGTCGCAGAAGGTTTTAAACCTTTAGCATGATTTAAGACATAAGATTTGATCTTTACTTTGTCTTGATACAATTTACTATCTAATACATCCGAAATGATATATGGCAAATCTTCTTGAGTTACAACTTCTTTTTTATCACCTAGTTTAATAATTTTCTGTGTGACTTTTTTGATATCTTCTGGACTCAATTTTAACCCTAATTCTTGAAGGTTTTTTTCAATATTGGCCTTGCCAGAAGTTTTTCCTAATGCATATTTACGTTTTCGACCAAAACGCTCTGGCATCAGGTCATTAAAGTACAGATTGTGTTTATTATCTCCATCAGCATGGATTCCTGCTGTTTGTGTAAATACGTTATCTCCTACCACAGGCTTATTTGCAGGAATTTTAAATCCAGAGAAGGTTTCTACCAGCTTACTTACTTTGTATAGTGCAGATTCTTTTACATTAATATTAATTTCAGGGAGATAATCATTGATAACAGCTACTACGCTTGCTAACGGTGCATTCCCTGCTCGTTCTCCCATGCCATTCATAGTAAGGTGCAGACCATTGACTCCAGCTTTTACTCCTTCTATTGCATTGGCAACTCCTAGATCATAGTCATTATGCGCATGAAAGTCAAAATGAATGTTTGGATATCTATTTCTTAAAGATGATAAATATGTATAAGCTTCAGAAGGCACAAGAACTCCCAAGGTATCTGGTAATAGTATTCTTTTTATTGGTTGTGTCGCTAAAAAATCAAGAAATTGATACACGTAATCAGGAGAATTACGCATACCATTGCTCCAATCTTCTAAATATACATTGGTGATAATTTCTTCTTGGGTTGCTTGTTTACAAGTAGTAGCGATATCTTCAAAATGTTGTTCTGGAGTTTTTTTTAATTGATATGTTAGATGATTTAGAGATCCTTTGGTTAGAAGGTTTTGAACTTTAGCTCCTGTATCCTTCATCCATTGGATAGATTTACCACCATCTACAAAAGTTAATATTTCTACTTGATCAATATATCCATTTTCTTTAGCCCAGTTAATAATGTTATTAACTGCTTCGAACTCACCTTCGGATACTCTAGCAGATGCTACCTCTATGCGATCTACACCTAATTCTTCGATGAGCAGTTGTGCAATCGTTAGTTTTTCTGAGGCAGAAAATGATATCCCAGAGGTTTGTTCACCATCTCGGAGCGTAGTGTCCATGATTTCTATTGATCGTTTACTCATGAGATATGTTTTTGCCTTAATTCTTATTTTTCTATGGATAAACTTTAATGATTTGTTGTGTTAGAGATACCAATAAAAATCCCATAACCTAAGGTATGAGGCGCAAGAAATTATATTGAATAGCTAAGTCCGTATGTCCGCTTTAGCGGAAGCGGGAACACCTAAATTATGTAATTAAAAAGGTCGTGCTTTTGCAAATTCTTGAATTTCCGACTTCATTTTAGTTAGATAATCGATATCATCATATCCATTAAGCATATTTTCCTTCTTGTAACTATTAATATCGAATGACTCTGATGCACCAGAATCTTTGATCGTAATTGTTTGCTGAGGTAGATTTACTTCAATTTCTGTATTAGGATTTACATCAATTGCTTTAAATATTTTTTCTAAAAATTCTGGACTGACTTGAACAGGTAAAACCCCTATATTAAGACAGTTACCTCTAAAAATATCTGCAAAAAAACTAGATACGACACATCTAAATCCATAATCATATACTGCCCAAGCAGCATGTTCACGAGAAGATCCTGATCCAAAATTTTTGCCTCCTACTAAGATTTTACCACTATAAGTTGGGTTGTTTAATACAAAATCTTCTTTTGGGGTATTATCGTTGTTATATCTCCAATCTCTAAATAGGTTGTCTCCAAAACCTTTACGTTCTGTAGCTTTTAGAAAACGTGCCGGAATAATTTGATCCGTATCTACATTTTCTATTGGTAGTGGTACAGCGGTAGAGGTTACTACATTAAATTTATCGTAAGCCATTTCGTTTATTCTTTATAATTATGCTAAAAGTGTTCTTGGATCTGTTACTACTCCGGTAACAGCGGTTGCAGCTGCGACTAAAGGACTAGCTAGTAAAGTTCTTGATCCAGGTCCTTGTCTTCCTTCAAAATTCCTGTTAGAAGTACTAACTGCTAGTTTTCCTGCCGGAATTTTATCTGCATTCATTGCCAGACATGCAGAACATCCTGGTTCCCTAAGTGTAAATCCAGCCTCGGTAATAATGTCTAAGATTCCTTCTTCTTTAATCAACCCTTCTACTTCATGTGATCCCGGTACTAACCAAGCAGTAATATTTTCTGCTTTCTTTTTTCCTTTAATAATAGAGGCAAAAGCTCTAAAATCTTCAATTCTGCCGTTGGTACAACTTCCTAAGAATACATAATCTACGGGTTTACCAATCATAGAATCTCCTTCATTAAAATCCATATAGCCTAAAGATTTTTTATAGGTAGCGACACCTCCTTCTACGGTTGATGCATCAGGGATATGATTGGTGATACCAATTCCCATTCCCGGATTGGTACCATAGGTGATCATAGGCTCGATAGCTGCACCATCAAAAGTAAGTTCTTTATCAAAAACTGCATCTTCATCTGTTTTAAGAGTTTGCCAATATTCCATAGCCATATCCCAGGCATCTCCTTTCGGTGTTAATGGTCTTCCTTTAATGTAATCAAATGTTTTTTGATCTGGAGCAATCATTCCACCACGCGCACCCATTTCGATACTTAGATTACAAACAGTCATACGACCTTCCATTGTCATATTTCTAAAAACATCACCAGCATACTCTACAAAGTAACCGGTAGCACCAGAAGTTGTTAGTTTAGAGATGATATACAAAGCAACATCTTTTGGTGTAACCCCAAAACCAAGTTCACCATTTACATTGATTCGCATTTTTTTTGGCTTTGGTTGCATTATACATTGTGTGGATAACACCATTTCTACTTCTGACGTTCCTATACCAAAAGCAATAGCACCAAAAGCACCATGAGTAGAAGTGTGCGAATCACCACAAACAATAGTTGCTCCTGGTAATGTGATACCGTTTTCTGGTCCAACAACATGAACAATTCCATTTTTTTGATGCCCTAATCCCCAATGCGAAATCCCCCAGGCAGTAGCGTTTTCTTCTAGCGCTTTTAATTGATTGGCAGATAATGGATCTTCTACAGGTAAGTGTTGGTTTATAGTTGGTGTATTATGATCTGCAGTTGCAAAAGTACGTTCTGGATATAAAACAGTATTCCCTCTACTTTTTAAACCCAAAAAAGCCACAGGACTAGTTACTTCGTGAATGAAATGGCGATCAATAAAAAACACATCAGGTCCATTCTCAATGTTTCTTACTACGTGTGAATCCCACACTTTGTCAAATAACGTCTTACTCATTTTTATGATCTTTACTACTATATAGATGATGTATTTAGCATCTTCTTATTAAAATGTTAAAAAGGAGGTAAATTTACGAGTTACGATAGATTTCAGCTAATAAAATGATAAAGTCTGATGTAGTTTTGAGCATATCTCAATTTTTGCTATAATTTTAGATAATTTGACAAAAAAGATGTGGGTTTTAGCGAATACTTTTATTTTTTATTGGAGTATATGATTTAAAATCAAGGTGTAAGAAAAGTTAGTGTAAAAAAAATGTTAGTTTTTGTTAATTATCCTTTGTAAAGCTAAAAAAGGTTGTATATTTGCCGTCCGCAAGGGATAATAAGTAGTTTGTCGAGCTCATAACTCGAAGTTTAAGAGACAAGTAAATTACAAATTATATATCGCGGGATAGAGCAGTAGGCAGCTCGTCGGGCTCATAACCCGAAGGTCACAGGTTCGAGTCCTGTTCCCGCTACTACAATAACCACTTCATTTTGAAGTGGTTATTTTTGTTTATGAATATTATTTCTTTTCGAAAATCATGAAATTTTAACGTTTACGTACCGCAAATTTCAGTTTTTGGCTCTGAGAGCATTTTTCGTTAGTTATTTAACTAATTATTAAAAAAACATTAAAATCATTATTTATGGTTATTACTAAGGTCAAATATTTAATAAATTTATTCTGCAACAGTAAAGAAAGATATTATATAATCTGGATGTAATAAGTATTGTATTGACTTTATTATTTGTATTTGAAAAAGAAAGCCCTAAATGTTATTTCTTTAGTCTTGATTTGTCAGAAATCCCCATTCTAAGCCCCGAAAGAAGTTGAATTCCATCACTACCAACAATTCGGTTAACATCTTCCCCTACACCAGCAACTGCCCAAATTCCATTTGACACTTTAAATTCTATACCCGCAGTCCAAGAAAAGAAATCATCTGTTTCAACCATGACATTACTTTCAAAATCATCTTTATTTAAGAGAGGTTTTAAACTAGCTTCAGCAAATAAATTATAGGACTTGCTGCCTATTAAAAATTTTCCGCCAAATTCCAATTCTTTCATCATCATAGCTGTTTCGTCATTATACTCTTCAGACCATTTTGCCAAATAACTAAATTGCCCCCAGCTTTTTAGAGGAAAACCTCCACTTAACCATACTTGATGCCCAATGGATTCTCCTTCAGACACCTCTGAACCTCTAAGTCTTGTGCCTCCAGCATATGCAATTGACATCCAACTGGCATTCCATTTTTCTTTTGTAAAAGAATCTGCAATAGGTTTCTCTTTTTCTTTTAAACATTTTTTAAATTCATCATCAGTTACTGTTTCGGTAGGAGATTGTGGTCCGCAATCTGACATCAAATCTTCAAATTCATTAATGAAATCTTGGTTAGTCATTGGGTCAGAGTTATCAAAAATAACGAATCGAATCCCCCAACCTAAATCTGTATTAGTGGAATCACCGGAGGTTGCAATCGTACCTAAGGATAGCTGAGTATTATAGAGTATATATTTTAATCTATTATTACGATACTCATCTGGGGCAATGTTTATTTGAAGATATTCAGTCGGCATAACTTCGATAGCTAGCCCCTGTTTTATATTTCCATTTTCATCGATTCCATTATAAAGACTTGCGGCGAGTTTTTTAATATTTGAAGGTCTTGATATATCTGTAGCATCAGAAGAAATAAGTTCTAGAGCTGGAATTGCTGGAATAGAAAATTCTGTCGAAATCTCCTCAGCTTTTTCGGTTTTTTCTTCTTCTTTTATGCCTTCAAGATTTTGTGAAAATGCTAGATTTCCAAAAAGTAATATAACTAAGGTTAAATAATTTTTCATTAGTTTTTTAATTTAAATGTTACTGACTCTAACCTTTGTGCTATTCCATCATCATCAACCCTCCCTTTCTCTATCATAATACCATCAATCAATGTAATGTTATTCTGACTTAAGATGATTGAGACATCAAACCTACTCTGTGGTTTGTCGCTACCAATTCCAAGCCAATAAGCAAATTCGGCACCTTTTTTAGCTTCAAATTCTCCAGCATCAACAATATCATCTGATAAACCTCCTTCGGCAACAATCTGCCAGTCTTCACCACTTTGTTTAGTCCAAAGCCTATATGCTACAGCATGTGGTGTTTTAAGTACAATATTCCAAATCACCTTGGAATCTTCATTTCTCAAAATTGGGTCTTTTTGTGCCATATCTTTTATGTTTTTGGATTTAATGGAGGAGCCATCTTTTCTAGTAGTTTAGTGCCCGAAACAACCTTATGAGGTCTATCAGGACATAGTATTAAGAGTTTTTCTATTAGCTCATTCCGTTTCTTTTTTGTTGTAATAGCTGGTGAACTAGGGCATAAACTTTCTAGCTTTCGTATCAACTTATTTTTAACTGCTTTATCCATAATAATCGATTTAGTTCTCTCTATATTTTTCTGCCATATTCCTTAGCTTATTTAAATTTTGGGTCTCAAAATTTACACTGTCTGGTGTAGATGGAGCCACAGGTAACTTATCTAGTATTTCTTTCGCTAATTCATTCTTTTCTCTTTTAGCCTTGTCCTCGTTTTTTTCTGCTGTTATTACTCTAGACCTATTAACCTCATTTCCGAAAATAAATCCAACAGCAGCAAATACTATAGCTTCGACACTGCCAAAAATATATACTAGTTTTAACCATTCTTCATCAGAAGTTTTTGTTTTTTCTGTCATAAAGGATATAAAAAAAGCATATCCTAAGAGAATTATTCCTGCGATAATCCAAGGTACATAAGCTCTTAGTTTTTCGATAAGTGTCATAACTTTTTATTTAGAGTAAATAATTTAGATTTTAAATGCTCTTTTAATGTTTATTTCAAAAGCGATATAGCATTTAATCAGTTATAAACCAATATTATGTAATTTATCTTTTTATGTAAATACCCATTAAAGGGTATTTTCCCTAAAACTATTAAACATAAAAACGTGAATCAGCACGTATAAATACCTGTTTATCAATGTTTAATAAGTTGTTTCGGAAGTTGTAAGCCAGTATGGAGTTTTTAATTAACTGGTTAGATATTTCAATCTCTCCCGCTACTAAGAAAAGCTTCACAGAAATGTGAAGCTTTTTTTTATTGTCTTCCTAGAACATACCTAAAAATAAGTGCTCGTTTTTTAATGCTATTAATAAGATTACTTGATCTTGTGTACCTACGGGTAGTGTATGTAAATTAACAGGGTAACTCCTTTCATGGTGTCGGAAAAGTTATATAGCTTACTCATTTTTCCCCAATATAATGTCGGAAATATCCGCAGATTTGGCGTGTTTTTTCTACAAGTTGATATTCTTCTTGAACTACTTTTGAAACATCAAAAATCAATAAACCTATCACACCATGGTCGATGTTGTATTAACCGTTTTAAAGGATAAACTCAATGAATATTTTAAAAATGTAGTAGGTGCTACAGAATCTAATCTTATAGACTTTATAAGTACGAATAATAACGATCCTGTTTCTTTTACTAATGATAAAATAACTCCTTTTCTCATTAATATTTCTGAAGATAGAAAATTTAGAAATGCCGATCAATATACTGGTGTGGTAAGAAATGGTATCAAAACCCAGGCGAATCCTGAAATCAGAATTGAGTTATTGATTTTGTTCGTATCTAAATTCAATAAATATGATCAAGCACTCAAGTTTTTATCACATGTCATTAAGTTTTTTCAGGTCAACAGAATCTTCGATCCTCTAAATTCACCTCAATTATCGGATGAAAATATAGAGAAGTTGATCGTAGAATTAATATCACTCCCATTAGAAGAACAAAATCAAGTATGGCATTCTTTAAACACATCCTATCTACCATCGGTTTTATATAAAGTGCGTTTACTGTCTTTTATCGATGATCAAAGTATGGAGTTCGTGGGAGAACCAATATCCACAACGAATCTTAATCTTCATCAAAAAGTATAAGCTTTTAGTAAAGAATATATCTATAAACAAGCCCAATATCACGAATTAAATAAAGTATAAAATGGAATATCGCGAATTTTTTGACATAGAGGTTGTTCACCCTGTTTTATCAGAATCTAATGATGTAGTGCTTGTCCCGAAAAATGAAACGAGAAAACACCTAAGCAACCTTGGATTTGTGGTAAAGAATACAGAAAAAGGAATAAAGATTTTAGCTCCTATGTTTCGAAGAAATGGCGATTTTCAGCCTTTGAGCGAAGATGACAACTTTACTTTTTATATATATCCCACTTCTGATGTTACTCAGGAGGTTACAGATTTTTCTGAAATAGATGAAGGTAATATGATCTTATTTTCTAATCAAGATCTTCCAGAAAACAGTCAGGAATTAATAAGTAGCCAAGTAGTAAAGGAAGGGATTTTTGGAGGATATCCTGCATTAGGTAGTATTCAAATTATAGGTCATAAAATTAATCTTACTTCTTTAGAACAACCGATAAAATTTAAAGCTGTATTTGGAGCAAAGTCGATAAAGTGGAAGTACTATTTTGTATCCAATACTGAAGATATTGATATCAGTTTGGAGTCTAGAGATAATCAAATCAGTTTCAATGAAGTGGTGGTCGATGAAAACATAACGGACCAGATTATAAATTCTATTCAATTAAATTTCCCCAATACCCAAGTTAAAATTTTCGAATCTAAAGATTTGGTTCCCTATAGTAACAAACCCATTAAGAATATAAAACTACTTCAAAACGGTGATGTTCTTATCAATCATTTACCCAATCCGCGAGCAGAACAACAAGGAATCCAAATAATTAAAATTAAGTAAGAAAAGGCATTTCGAGAGAATCAATTGATTTTTTAGAAAAGCCCATTATAAACATGTAAAACTATTAGAATATGTCTAGATTTTTAACACCAGATGTGTACACTGAGGAGGTACCTCTATTACCACAATCTGTAGCAGAAGTTTCCACTGCGGTGCCAGCTTTTATTGGATATACGGAAAAAGCAGTAAAAAACGGAAAAGATATTAGAAACAAAGCGATTAGAGTATCTACTCTATTAGAGTTTAAAGAAGCTTTTGGAGGTGCACAATCAGCATCTTTTAAGGTAAGCATTTCGGATGATGATGCTGTAGAAAATATAGAAGTAGAAGCTCCGAAGCATACTTTATATCATGCAATCGATTTATATTTTAAAAATGGTGGTGGTGATTGTTATATCATTTCAGTAGGAAATTATAATGATGATTATGATAAGGAATCATTCTTAAATGGGTTAGAAGTTTTGAGTAAGGAAGACGAACCTACTCTGATTATGCTTGGAGAAGCAACAAAATTAGATGCGCCCGATTATCATGAAGTATGTCAAAATGCCTTGGCACAGTGCCAGGATTTAAAGGACAGGTTTTGCATTTTCGATATTAAAAAAGATGATGAAAACGGAACATCTTTTAGAGATGGAATAGGTACAAATAATCTAAAATATGGTGCTGCTTATACCCCATATTTACAAACATCACTTACCTATCGTTATGAAGAAGATCTTGTAGAAGTATCAGGTTCTTCGGCAACTGAAACCCTACAATTAGAAATAGCTGGCGCGATTAGAGTTGAATACAATGGATCTTCTCAAGATGCACCAAAAGTTAAGATTAATAAAGGAACAGGGAGCATACCTTCTTTTAGTATTGCTGACGCTATATTAACTATGAATGTTGGAGAAGGAACTCCTGCTAGTGAGATTATAAATGAATGGAATACATTTTCAAACAAAGGTGATTTTGATATTATTTTGTTAGATGGAGCAACAGTTGTAGAATCTTCTACAGGAACCACTGATCTTATTACTACTGGTGGTGATAATGCTTCTGTTAGTTTATCAACTTTCAAGGAATCTCGTTCTGAGTTATACAGCAGAATTATCAGTGAAGTATCAAAACAACGTATCACTTTACCACCAAGTGCGGCAGTAGCTGGTGCATATGCTACCACAGACAGAGAAAGAGGTGTATGGAAAGCACCAGCAAACGTAAGTTTAAATGCTGTTATCGGTCCTATCTCGAAAATTACTTCTAAAGATCAGGAAAAGCTAAATGTAGATGCTACAAGTGGTAAATCCATCAATGCTATACGAAGTTTTGTTGGAAAAGGAACCATGATTTGGGGAGCTCGTACACTAGCTGGAAATGACAATGAATGGCGATATGTACCAGTACGAAGATTATTCAATATGATAGAAGAATCTACCAAGAAAGCATCTCAGTTTGCAGTTTTTGAATCTAACGATGCCGTGACTTGGTTGAAGATGAAGGCTATGATCGAAAGTTTTTTATACGGAGTTTGGCAACAAGGTGGATTAGCTGGAGCGACAGAAGAGCAAGCATATTTTGTGAATATCGGATTGGGTAAAACCATGACGCAACAAGATATTTTAGAAGGAAAGATGATTGTAGAAATTGGATTAGCAGCTGTGCGTCCTGCAGAGTTTATCATACTGAAATTCTCTCATAAACTACAAGAAGTATAATTAGCGTACAAAATTTAATGAATAAGTAAAAAGTAAAACAATGGCTTTAACTAAAGAACAAATAAAGACAGATTACCCTTTAGTAACCTATAATTATAGGGTAGATATCAATGGAGTATCTATAAGTTTTTCGGAGGTATCTGGTTTAGAATTATCCTTCGAAACAACAACATATAAGGAAAGCTTCGCTACAGGAGGAAAAGTAGGACCAAATATTATGTATATGCCTGGGCAGATTCAACCGGTAAATATATCTATGAAGAAAGGATTGGTAAAAGGAAAGAGCATTCCTGTCTTTTATGATTGGATCAATGATATACAATTGAATCAGGTAGATAAAAGAGATATCGTAGTGCATCTTTTAGATGAGACCGGTAGTACTGTAGTGAGCTGGAAAGTTATTGATGCTTTTCCAACCAAATTAACCGCTCCTTCTTTTGATGCAAGCTCTAATGATGTAGCTATAGAATCTATGGATTTAATGGCATTTAGAGTTACGATGGAAGAAGCATAGCAGGCAAGTAAACTAAGCAAATCCTATTCTAAGAAATAAAACCAGAATGATAAGTCAATATAAATTTTAAAACCAAAGTATTGTGGCAATTGATAAACAGAAAATTAGCGAAACCTATCCGTTACCGGTATACAATTATCAGGTAACGATTAACGGAGTTGAAATCATGTCGTTCTCAGAGATTTCAGGTTTAGAAATTGACCATGATCATGTGTTGTATCGACATGGTTTTAGTTGGGCAGTTGGAGATCATTTGATCCGTGGCCAAAGAAAACCAATTAATATTTCTTTAAAAAGAGGGTTGATCAAACGCAGGAGTGATTTATATGACTGGATTAAATCTGGAGAAAAGAAAGACATTAGAATAGAACTCTGTGATGAAGCTGGGATGGGCATCGTAGTTTGGGAGGTTTCCCGAGCATTACCTTTCAAATTAGATGCTCCATCGTTTAGCGCTAGCGCCAGTGAAGTAGCGATAGAGAGTCTCGATTTAATAGCTCATGACTTACGAGTAAAATACAATTAAAGAGTTACCATATGTTAGATGTTTTAAGAGCAATGAATTTTGCAGATAAAGAGCCTACATTATCACACAGATTTGGAGTGTTCTTTCTATCAGGAGGCGTTATTCCTAATCCAATAGATCTCAGATTTCAAAAAGTTAGCGGTATCAATACCGAAGTACAATTGGATACTATAAATGAAGGTGGACAAAACCTACATGCACATCGTGTACCCAAAAAGATAAATTATAACAATTTGGTACTGGAACGAGGTTTCGTAGCTAGTAGTTTAGCCGATGGTTTAGATAGTTTTAATCTACCAGGTTTTGGTCAGATGCGCTCTCCTCTCATTTCTGAATTCAATGCGACATTTTCATTTTTTAAGTTTAATCCTTCTAATGTACTAGTCACATTATTTAACGAAAATGGGATTCCTATTGGAGGATGGTTATTTCTAAAAGCATATCCAGTAAAATGGTCCGTATCTGATTTGGATGCACAATCCAATTCCGTGGCCATTGATACAATGGAGTTGGCATATACACGATTTCAAATTTTAAGATTATAAAAATGGCAGTAGAGATCAAAGAAATTGTCATTCGAGCAATTATATCAGATGCTTCACAGACAGATGAAGGTAGCCCATCTTTGGATACCAGAAAAGAACAATGTGATGTGGTACAAGAATGCGTGCATCAAGTACTAAAAATATTGAAAAAGAAAAACCATAGATAGATCATGGCATTACTAAGTGAATTAAGTTTTAAACTACAAAAGCTTACCATTTTTTCTTTTGATAATGAAGAAAGAACCGTTGGTAAGAAGAAATTAGAGGTGATGTTTAATCCTGAATCCGTTAGACGAAGTTTTATAAATAAGTTTACCGATAAGGCGAGTAATCCTCAGAATAAGAGTGATGCTAAGTTTATGCACAGCGATTCATCTACGGTGAGTATGAGTCTAATTTTTGATGGAACCGATGTAGATCAATATGGGGCAGAGATTGCACTTAGATTGTTAAGAGGTACCCAAAAAAGTGTTGCAGAAAGAATAGATAATTTTCGAAAAGACATTACAGAAATAAAAGGTAAAATTCATGAACCACGCTATCTAGTTCTTAGTTGGGGAAAAACATTAAAGTTTAATTGTAGACTTTCTAGCTTAGATATTAATTACACATTGTTCGAAAGAAATGGAGATCCTTTACGAGCCGAGCTCAATGTATCCTTCATTGGGGATGATACGCCCAAAGCGCAATTAGCTAAGTTGAATTTACAATCTCCTGATCTTACGCATTATCGTATGGTAAAATCAGGTGATCAATTACCATTGATGTGTCAAGAAATATATGGTTCTCCGATGTATTATCCATTAGTAGCAAGTGCAAATAAACTAACGGATTTTAGAAATCTAATACCAGGTCAAGAAATTTACTTTCCACCAATAGAAAAATAAAAGATGTCATCAACTGTAGTAACAAGTACGATTAAAAGCAACGGCAAGATCCTGCCATTAGGATCGTATGAATTATTGTCGATAGATACGAGCAAAGAGTTTAACAAAATACCTTTGGCCGAACTTAAGTTATCTGATGGTTGTGTAGCAAATCAAAAGTTTACCACCTTAGAAAGCGATGCTTTTATACCAGGAGCTTTGATTGAAATCTTTTTGCGGTACGAAGGAAATAATACAAACGAGACGAAGGTTTTTGAAGGTATCGTGATCAATCAGGAAATCGAACGCTCACAATACCAATCAGTACTTACGATAGAGCTTTGCGATCCGTCTATAAAAATGACCACTTTACGAAAAAACAAAGTGTTTCAGAATAAAACGGATAGCAAACTTATAAAAGATATTATCAGCACCTACAGGGATTTAAAAGCTAAGAATATTGAAAATACTTCTTTGGCACATCCACAGATGGTACAGTACTATGTTTCGGATTGGGATTTTATAGTATCAAGAGCAGAAGCAAATGGGCAACTAGTAAAAGTTGATAATGGAGAGGTTTCTGTTTTTACGCCACAAATTGGAAGTACCGATCATACCCTAACCTTTGGGATAGACCTGGCCCATTTTGATCTAAAAATTAGTAGTCGTCATCAATATCAGAAAGTACATTCATTTGGTTTGGATACAAAAAAGGATGAATTAGCACTTAGTATTCCCAAAAAAGGTAAAGAGCAAATATTAACTAGTATTGATTACAAAACTTCACAATTGTCAGATGCAGCTGGAGCTAAAGAAACAAACTTGGTTCATGCTGTACCTACAGATCCATTAGAATTGCAATCTTGGTCAGATGCGCAACTTGTAAAATCTCGACTGTCTTTGGTACAAGGAACCATTAGGGTTAATGGAAATGGAAAAGTAAAAGTAGGTCAGACCCTGAAAATAGAAAATGTAAGTCGATTTAATGGAGAACATATCATTACTGGAGTTCGACATGGATTTGTAATGGGTTCAGGATGGTATACTTACTTGCAGATTGGAATGGATGCCAATTGGTTTAGTTCGCAATCTGATATTATAGATACAAAAGCTGCTGGTTTATTACCTGGTATAAATGGATTACAAGTAGGAACAGTGTTGGGACATATAGAGGATTCGAAGCAGGGATTCCGAATTAAAGTACATATACCAGCTTTTGATCAAGAAGCTAAAACTACCGAAGTATTAGCTATGTATACCACATTAGATGCTGGAGTAGATCATGGAATTTTCTTTCCTCCAGAAAAAGGAGACCGTGTAGTGATTGGTTTTTTAAACGATGATCCCAGACAAGCAGTTGTTTTAGGGGCAATGCATAGCCACAAAGCACCGCATACCGAAAAGAAAAAAAACTCATACAAAGGGATTTTTACCAAGTCTAATTATCAATTGCTTTTTGATGAGGAAAAAGAAACGGTAACGCTATCTACAGCGGATAAGGACCAATCCAACGAGCAGCTATTAGCCATCAATCAAAAGGAAAAAACAATCAAACTAGAAGATGCTCATGGTAATAGTATTCTGATGGGTAAAGATGGTATTAAAATTATAAGCGCTAAGGATTTTTCAATAGAAGCTGCAGGAGACTTTGATATCAATGCTAAAGGAAAAGTAAAAGTAAAAGGAAAAAAAGTGGATTTAATATAAGTGCTATGAATAATAAGTTTTTAGGAAACGGATGGTCATTTCCTCCTGCTTTTGCAGTTGGAGGTGCTGAGGTGATACTTACTTCAGGAGAAGAAGATATCAAACAAAGTCTTCAGATTTTGTTATCAACATCACTGAAGGAACGGATAATGCATCCTGATTTTGGGTGTGATCTCTCGCAATTTTTGTTTGAAGAATTGGATCACAAATTTGCCAATGAGTTAAGTGGTATCGTATCTCGTGCCGTATTGTTATACGAACCAAGAATTGAAGTGAATAATGTTTTGATAACAGATATAGATCCCGAAAATGGCGTAGTACATATCAATGTAGATTATTTGGTAAGAGCAACAAATAACCGATTTAATCTTATCTATCCATTCTATATCAATGAAGCTTCTAGTGTGGCATTTGACTTATAATAAAATCGATGATTATTTAAACTAAATGAGAAATGGATCTAATAGTGATAGATGGAGATACGGTTAATTTTTTACCAACTTTTGGAAGCGCGGTCGTTAGTGTACAACCAGGTAAGATAACGGCATCAGGGAAAACGACTGTCAAAGGAAAAAAAGTATGTGTAGCAGGAGACGAATCCAAAGTGGAAGTTAAAAATTGTTCGTATGTAGCACCTCCATTTGTAATTCCTGGTCAGGGAACATTAACCATTAAAAAATTAGGTCCAGATCAATTAACAACAAAAAGTAAAAGTGGAAACAAAAGCATGATCATAAAGGGGAGCATTTTTATAGCAGAGTTTAAGGTTACTTCTCCAGCAAAACAACCACCTCCAGCAAATACACCAGATCCTTTACCAATGTATCCTGGACAAGGTAAACTAGTTCCCTCAAATGCAAAAATTAAAGCTACTTAAAATCTAAATAACCTAAAGTTGTAAAAAGAGATGAATACTATTCAAAATATAGATAATATACTTCTTAGAGATGGAACCAGCCAGAACGATCGCAATTCGGATGCTCTGAGCACTGATTACGTGGCTATCGAAGGACGTAGTTTAGAAGAATCGATTGAAGAAGCACAACGGTTAGCCAAAGAACTTCAGTTTTTTGATGAACAAAATAGACCTACGGGTACTTGGGAATCATTTCTTATAGATGATCCGAATATATTTAATCAAAATTCGCTAGAAGGCAGAAAAATACAACAAAAATACTGGGCAAAAGAACTAGCTGCCTATGTAGAAAACCCAGAATTATTTTATAATAACACCGAAAAAAAGGCGAAATTATCAAAGCCTCATGTAGTGTTGTTCATTACCTTTCTTAAACTAATGAATCACGTAAAGTCTAAAATGAATGGACTTACCGAAAAGCATCTCGATTTTTATTATAGAAAATATCTACAATTAAACCCAAAACAGGCAGTACCAGATGTAGTGAATGTACTTTTAGAATTAGAAGAGAATACTGAATATCTCGAAGTACAAAAAGGAACCATATTACAGGCAGGAGAAGATGCTGAAGGAAACGAATTACAGTATGTCACCAATGAAGATACGGTGATTAGCAAGGCTCAAATAACACAATTAAAAAGTGTTTTTGTATCCAAGCAAGTACGAACTATCCAAAATGTACATCAGGAGAGAGGAAAGACTAAAGATGCTGCATTTGTAGACATGATGGAAATGGCGCTAGGACATCCAAGTCCAGGAGATGCACTCCCAGATTTTCCAGAAGAATCACAAATAGAAGATGTTTTTCAATTACATGAAGCTGTAAAAAATGAGAATTCCAACGCAATTACCTATGTAAAGGAAGTGTTGTTTTTAGAAAGAGATGAGTTTGACCGGATTTTTTTAAAGCATCAACAAGACAAAGAAGGTATTCCTATAGATTGGGAAGCTGAGTACGAGTTATTAGAAAAGGCATATGAAAGAAAAATTATTCACCAGAGACAACAAAGTTTAAAAGAATTAGATCTCACTAATGGATTTGATACCATGCTAAAGAAGGTGTATGGGAATCCAAATCCAGGAGATTCTTTGCCTTTTTACAATGGAGAAACAGTATCTTTAGAAAAAGTACTTGAAGATTTACAAGCCTCAAATGAAAACTCCGAGCAAGCATTAGAATATGTGGAAGTAGAATTATTGTTAAGAAAACAAGATTTTATCCATCTCATGCAAACCAATAGTGATAATACTATTTCCGAAGAAGATAAAAATAAAGTATATCGTATTTTAGAATTTTCAGAACGTCAGCTGCGTTCTGTGGTAATTCCTTCTCCAGAAACAGAACAATTATCAGATATTTATGATACTTCTAATGCTAAAGATTTTCTTTTTAGTCAGTATGATGAGGAAGAAGAAAGTAAAAGGTTCAAAACCTTTGGAGATAGACTAGCCGCAATAGAAGATCATTCTTTAAAACCATCAGAGATTGGATTTGCGATTAGTTCTCCAACCCTATTGCTCAAAGATGGAAAACGTACTATTGACGTATTATTAGATCTAAATCTGAGCAACCAAAAAATAGAAGATTTACGAGCTGTTTTTGATAAAAACGTTCCTTTTCAAACCTATCTAAGTAGCGCAGAACAATGGTTTACGCCAGATGAGGTGCACTATTCTTTAGGGAATTATGTAGGTAGTCCATCTGAGAACAATCTAAATGTTGAAATAAAAGATCAAACCATTACACGATTAGATACGACTAATTTTAATGTTACTGATATAGGAAATTACATCGTAGATACCACTCAAAAAATTTATGAAATTGTAGCTTTTAAAGATGTAAAAATCGTAGAAGTTAAAGAGGTTGGCATAATAGAAACACCTGTAGAGAATGTTCAGAAATACAATAAGGATCAGGTATATCTAAATGCGCTGAGAATCCGAATTAAGCTTCAGGATAATGATTTGCCAATTATTTCATTTCCATTTTCGTCATCTTTTATAGAATCCGATCATCCTGTTATGGTCTGTACATTACAGTCTTCAATAGAAGGGCAAGATGATCAAAATCAGATGCGAAGTAGCTTTCAGCACCTAGTAGACGTAGTATTACAAAAAGCCCATATTCGAGCAGATGTTCAGGATATGCAGCATAGTATCATTGAGAATGATGAAGGAACAATCGATACCAACAAACCATTTGAACCTTTTGGCTTTCAACCCGAAATAGGAACTAGTCTTTATATCGCTAATGACGAAATATCTCAGAAACGCTTGCAAGATGTAAAGTTGCATTTAGAATGGGTCAAACAGCCCACATCTTTTGTGAATTATTACAAAAACTATTGGCTTATTCAGGCAGATCATACCGAGGAAGAACTCGCTGCACTAAATGATGAACAATTGGCTGAACTTATAGATCAAAAGTTAGGTTTTGATGCTGCTATCATTGAGAGTGACCATGATTTTAAGGCGGATGTCTTTTTACATGATCGCAATGCGGAATTATTACTTTCTACAAAGATTGAAGATGAGCAAGGCAATGAAGTAACAGAAGGATTTCCTCTTTTTAATAAAGAAAATAGTATATCCATAGATGATATTCCTACAAGGATAAAAAATACTAGTCCAGATTATCAATATAAAGAACGTTTTGGAATACAGACAGACGAAGAAGAAGCATTACTTTGGGATCGCTATTTTAGAATAGAATTAACTCCAACAAACTTTCAGCATGTAGTATTCAACACCTTATCTGTTAAGCAAGCAATATCGGAAAAGGTAGATATAAAAAACTTAAAGATTAATCCACCATATCAGCCTAAGCTTAAAAAACTTGGAATCTCATATACATCTTGTGATACTATTCTAGCAAAAACTGCGGTGGATAGTACGAATAAGATATTTCATATACATCCTTTTGGATATGATGATATAACTCCTGGAGAAGAAAGTACGCTAATTCCTGCGTATAAGGATGAAGGCTCATTATATCTGGGAATCGCAGAGGTAAATACACCACAGGTACTTTCATTTTTATTTCAAATGGCAGAAGGAAGTGCAGATCCAGAAGTAGAAAAACCAGTAGTGAAATGGAGTTATCTACGAAATAATGAATGGATAACATTAGCACCTTCTAACCTACTAAAGGATGGTACGAATGGATTACTGAATACAGGGATCGTAAAAGTTAGAATACCTGAAGATGCTACCCAAGGTGGTACCTTAATGCCATCGCATTTACATTGGATTAAGATAAGTGCGTTTAAAAATATTGAAGGAGTATCTGACACTATTGATATTCGGAGTCAGGTGATTAGTGCCACACTCGCTAGTGAAACAGTAGCGCCAGTACATTTTGAAAATCCATTGACAGTAGATACGATTACCGAAGAACTCAACCAAATACCTGAAGTAGCAAAAATTACGCAACCTTTTACATCTAGTAAAGGGAAACCGGTAGAAAAGGGAGATGCCTTATATAAGCGAATCAGTGAACGTTTACGGCACAAGAACAGAGCGTTGACGATGTGGGATTATGAACATATGATATTACATCAGTTCCCAGAGATCTATAAAACGAAATGTCTTCCGGCTTCGGATCGTATCGGGGGAGTAGATGTGATTGTAGTTCCAGATATTAAAGGAAAATTACCATTTAATCCTTTTGCTCCAAAAGTAGCAACAGATACACTTCTTAAGATCAATTCGTATCTAGAAAATCTGGCTCCGACCTATGCCGAGATATCAGTTTCGAACCCTTCTTATTTACAAGTTTCTACAGAATGTGTTGTAAAATTTTATCCTGGATATGATGAAGTTTTTTATAAAGGAAAGCTAATAGAAGAAATCAAAAGATTCATGTCTCCGTGGGCATATGGAGAGGATAACGAAATTCAAATCGGAGGATCACTCCATGCTAGTCTGATTATCAACTTCATTGCAGAACGTCCTTATATCGATTATGTAGCAAACCTAAAATTATTTCAAAGCGAAGACGGAAAGACGTTTACCGATGTACGAAGTCTGAATGAAGGCAAATCTATCGTAACGCCCTCGCAACCCGACATGATTATGGTAGCTGCCCAAATACACGAAGTCTATGTAGTTAACGAAAATGGATTCGAAGAAGACAGCTTTGAAGGAATTAATTATATGGAAATAAGCAAAGACTTTATCGTAACATAAAATCTTGAAACTAAAGTAATAAATACAGTCTTATGGAAATCAATAAAAGAAATAGAACAGAACTCAAGGAATATTTTAAGATTAATGATAAACCTACTCAAGAAGAGTTTTCAGATTTTATAGAAGCCAGTATTAATCAAGCAGAAGACGGGATCGCGAAAGTACAAGGTAATCCGTTGTCTATACAAGCAGAAGGAGAGCGAATAGGTACACAAGAGATTGTAGATCTCTATGAAAATTTGGCGGATGATAATCCACAATGGTCTATTAATTTAAATCCAAGAGTAAATGCTGAAGAACCATTGAGTAATCAATCTGGATTAAATATCAAAGACGTAACAGGACAGAGTCGTTTGTTTATCAAATCTGGAGAAGGTAATGTTGGGATTGGGACAATAGAACCGTTAGCACCCCTTACGGTAAAAGGAAATACAACTTTTGATAAACCTGTCGGGGCAATGCAAATTTCTGAAGATACCATCCTATTTGGAGGCAAAAATACGAATGAACATAAAGATTCTGCAAAGATTGAAGTAGGCGCTACCACCTTAAGATTATTTGGAAAATCAACAAATAGCGATCCTGCTACCAGAAAAGTAGAGATTATTGCCGATGGCGGAACTCATATTCAAGGAGCGGTATCGGTGCAAGGCGATATAACGGTAAAAAAATTGAAGGCAGAGAATATTTCTACGAATACAGATTTGGATAAAGAAGGTGCTAGCCATGATAGGATTCCTACCCAAATGGCAGTAAAAAGCTATGTGGATACACGAATGCCAAAAGGAGTAATTGTTATGTGGTCCGGAAATATTAGTAGTATTCCTGTAGGATGGGTATTGTGTGATGGGCAGCAAGGTACTCCCAACTTATCAGGGAGGTTTATTGTAGGATTTGACAAAGGAAATTCACAATATCAGATTGGAAAAACAGGAGGAAAAGAAGAAGTAAGTCTAACCACTGGCCAATTACCATCACATAGTCATTCAGGAACTACTGGGGAAGCCGGCGAACACGCACATAATTTTACGGGAGCAGCTAAACGAGGAGATGGATCTGGTACAGGAAGTTCTAATGATTATTATAAAGCATTCACCAGAACTACCCAACCTGCAGGTAAGCATAGACATTCCTTTAATACCAATAAGACTGGAAGCAATCAACCTCATGAAAACCGTCCACCGTATTTCGCATTGGCATATATCATGAAATTATAAACCAAAAAGAAAAGATTGTAGCAATTACAGAAGATTTAACATCCTAAAAAAATTAGAAGAAGTGGAAATCAATAAAAAAAATAGAACGGAACTTAAAGGTTTTTTTAAGATTAATGACAAGCCTACACAAGAGGAGTTTGCAGATTTTATAGAAGCTGTGTTGAACCAAGCAGAAGATGGTATCGCAAAAGTACAAGGAAACCCATTGTCTGTGCAAACAGAAGGAGAGCGAGTTGGCACACAAGAAGTGTTGGATCTATATGAGAGTTTTTCTGATGATAATCCACAATGGTCTATTAACCTAAATCCAAGAGTTAATTCTGATACACCCAATAGTAATCAGCCTGGTTTTAATATCAAAGATACTACTGGGCAAAGTAGACTATTTATTAAGTCAGGAGAGGGAAATGTTGGTATAGGAACCATAGAACCGACAGCCAAACTTACAGTTGAAGGGAAAGATACAGCTCCATTAATTTCTATAACTGATACCACCAATAACTCCACTACTATTTTCAAGGTTTCTAAAAAAGAAGGAGTTGCTATAAAAGGAACATTGCAGGTAGAAGGAGATCTAAAAGCATCTAATATTTCGGATAATGAAGAATTGGATAATACTACAACTAGTCATGATAAACTCGCCACCCAAAAAGCGGTAAAGACCTATGTAGATACACGCTTGCCAAAAGGTCTCATTTCTATGTGGTCTGGACAAGATATCCCCAAAGGTTGGGTATTATGTGATGGAACCAATAACACTCCTGACTTATCAGGAAGATTTATCGTAGGAATGGAAAAGAATAATCCAGAATACCAAATTGGTGAAAAAGGAGGGGCAAAAGAAGTAACCCTTACTGAAGCACAAATGCCAACTCATACCCATTTAGATAATGGTCATACACATGGAGTAAATGATCCAGGTCATAACCATAATCATGGAAGTTTTAATGGATTAGTAAGATTTACCAATAAGGATACCACGGATACAATGGATAATAATACTGGCAGTGGTAGAGAGTTTGCCTTAAATAATTTTGGAACAATTCAGAGCAATAAAACAGGTGTTTCTATTAAAACTGCCAAAGCAAATTTACAATCAACAGGAGGCAATAAAGCTCATGAAAACCGACCTCCATATTTCGTTCTGGCATACATCATGAAATTATAATCATTTCAAAAGCTACAGCAATAGATACATATCATTTTGTAGAAATACGAACAATAATTACCTTTTACAATGACAGATACAATCACCATACCTAAAGAAGTATCTCAAAATAGTGCATTAAGCTATGAATTCCTTAGAACAGAAGGAATGCAACTGATCCAAAAAATGGCGGCAGATACATGGACCGATCATAATATTCATGATCCTGGTATTACGATTTTAGAGCAAGTATGTTATGCAGTCACTGATCTGGCATATCGAATGGAATTTGATATACAGGATTTGATAGGGAATAACCATAAGAGTTTGTACAGTCCAGCGACCATATTGACTACCAACCCGGTGACCCTTATGGATATTCGTAAGATGGTAATTGATATAGAAGGAGTTAAAAATGCGTGGGTAGAAAAAGTAATTCCAAAAAATGCAAATGAACTTGAACCTAGTATTCCCAAAGGATTGTTTCGTGTATTTATAGAAAAAGATGGATTATTTGATATTCCAGGAAGTAAGATCATTCCCGCTGTCCGAGAAAAACTAAATAGCTGTCGTTCTATTTGTGAAGATTTTGAAGAGATCAAACTATTAGATACGCAAGGGGTAAGATTACAAGGTGTTATCGAAATTGCTGATAACGTAGACGATATCCATGAGCTAGTGGCCAATATGTTACATCGTGTAGGGACTCATTTTTCGCCACGCATTCCTTTTTACACCTTGCAGCAACAACTAGAAAAAGGGAAAACAACGGATGAGATTTTTGATGGCCCACGATTACATCATGGTTTTATGGAAGATCAGGATATCGCCAAAGCCTATCGTAAAGAAGAAATCCAAACCTCGGATGTGATTAAAGAAATAATGGATCAACCGGGTGTATTAGTAATCGATAAACTGGCACTTGCTACGGGGACTAACACAATAAAAAATTGGCTCTTACCATTGGATACTTCTAAAACACCTATTCTGGATGTTGATGGTACCTTATCGCAATTATCTTTTACTTCCAAAGGCCTTACGGTAAGTGTTGATATAGAACGAATCAAACAATTATATAATCAAAAAAGAACAGAGGAAGTATCCAGATTAGGATCATTAATAGAAAAAGATATCATTTTGCCTACATCTGATGCACTATCATTAGATCAATACTATCCGATTCAGAATCAATTTCCGATGAATTATGGTATTGGAGAAATAGGAGTGCCAGATTCTGCTTCAGCTACCAGAAAAGCGCAAGCAAAACAATTAAGTGGATATTTACTGTTTTTTGAGCAAACCCTTGCTAATTATTTTTCGCAGTTAGCGAGTTTCAAAAGACTAATGAGTTTTGATGGGGATGATACCAGTACGTATTTTAATCAAAATTTATTGGAGTGTGTTCCTGGAATTTCAGAGTTGCTAGGCAGTCCGGAGAGCTATACTTCGTATCTACAGGAAATGACTGCTGATACGAATATAGGATTGTTAAGAAAAAATAAATTCTTGAATCACTTGTTAGCTCGATTTGCGGAGAAGTTTACTTCTTACGGAATGGTAGTAAAAGATATTACTGATGATCAAGATACTTCAGATAAAAAATTAATTAAAGACAAAGCACGATTTTTAAAAGAATATCCTGTTGTTAGTGGTTGCAAAGCAAAAGGATATGATATCAAAAGTGATCTTTGGAATACTGAAAATGTCTCTGGATTAGAAAGAAGAATTGCTTTAAAAATCGGGATCGAAGATTACAGTCGTAGAAATTTGGGAGATGGGGAATCGGCTGGATTACATATGATAGAGCATGTGCTATTGCGATCCAGAAAATCTTATCCTTATCCTTTTGTAGTAGGTTATGGCATATCCTCAATCACAACATTTGAGGCTGCTATCACAGAAGAGTTTACACGATGTATCATCGGTGATCATGATTTGCTACCAGGTGAAGAAGTAGTAATTACCAACAATGATCACTACAACGGTATCTATACGGTACTGGCCGTTGGGGATGACTTTTTTGAGATCAAAGCACCTTTTCAGGAATCAGAAACAGGAGCGGTTTGGAAGCGTATGCATGATATACGATATTATTTACGCTCGGCTGCGATTCAAAGTTTTAGAGCGGCAACTAATTCCAATCATACCTTTTGTCAGATAGGAGCACATTCTTTACAAGTTGGAGACCTTATAGAAATTACCAAAACAACCCATTATAATGGAGAGCATACCATTATTTCGATATCCAACGATGGTTTCGAAATCGATGTGCCTTTTGCTGAGGAAGAGGAAACGGGACGATGGATGGCTTCGGAAACTTTGAAAGATCCCTATTCTTTACAGCTCACGTTTATGCTTCCTTCATGGATAGAAAGATATCAGGATGATGATTTCAAAAAATTCATAGCCTTAACCATTAGAGAAGAAACACCTGTGCATATCAGAACCAATATTCAATGGTTAGATCAAGAGGAGATGCAAGAATTTGATCGTGCGTATCATCGTTTCCTTACTGAAATTCAAAACGGATAAAAGACCGGATTATGGTACAGCAAAAACACATAGTTAATAAACAGGTTTTAGAAATACATGTACCGAAACATTCGGATACATCCAAGATACAGCATGAATTGAGTTCGTTGTGTAGAAATCAATTGACGACTGTGCTGGATCGTGTGCTTAGCCAAGCGAATGTATCAGAATCATCACTTCAGATTGATCGACTAACATTAGATTTAGGGAATGTGTCTTTGCAAAATTTTGAAACCGCTTTTATCGAAAAATTACAGGAAGAACTCACAGCATATCAACGAGCAGATGTAGTTTTAGAGAAACCAAAAAGTGATAACACTCATGAAGAAACACCACTAAGAGCTATCATTTATTATCTAAAGACAGGCGTATTACCTTGGTGGTCAAAACAAGGAAACAAAAATGATTTTCAGGAGCAATTAGCACTATTATTAGAACAACCAAGTAGCACATTTATTAGATTGTTAAAAGAGTTACCATGGAATCCTACCTACTTAAACCGCTTTGTATATGCAAGTGCAGAAGATCAATTATTAGCTTCTTTTAGGCTTGTTACTGACCTTTCATCTGCTCAGATCCTAAAGACTAAAAACAGTATTCTCAATAGCATTCAGAAGAGATATACTTTAGAAAGGGAGAAAGCAATCAATAGTTTTTGGAAAACAGTTTTTCTAAAATATACCATTGCTAATAGAGATTCAGTATTCACAAAAGAATGTACAAAAGAGGTACTTCTAGATCTGGGGATTGATGAGAAAGAAGAACTTATAGCAGATAATAGTCGGTATGCTTATCAGATCAAAAGATTAGTGGATTCCTGTATTGCCTTGTATGCACAAAATGCAATAGGAAAGGAATTTTTTAAGCAAGTATCATCTTTGGTAAATCATCCTTTTTTTGATCAGCTACCTCCAAAGATGTTGAAAGAGACGAAATCATTACTTACCGATGTAAGCAATACTTCTAAGGAAACTATAGAAGAACTAGATGTCAATAATTTGTTGACGCCTTTAGCATTGCATTTACAAGGATTACAAAAGGAATTGAAGCATTTAGGATCAAAGCCAAAATCTATCATAACAGAACAATTGTCTTCACCATTTGATGATACGGATTTTATATCCATACAAAATGCAGGATTGGTATTGTTCTGGCCATTTTTAGAACGCTTTTTTGAGAATATAGGAGTTATGAAGGATAAGAATTTTGTGGATGAAGTAGCTCGCAACAAAGCAATTTGTGTAGTACAGTATTTATGTGATACCAAAGAAGAGGAATTGTTTGAAGGTGCCTTACCACTGAATAAACTATTGTGTGGTTTGGATATGGATGCCGTTGTATCCCCAATCGAATTGTCAGCCGAAGAAAAAGAAATAGCCGAAGGTCTGGTAACTGCTGTGATAGCAAAAGGTCCTAAATGGAAAAACCTATCTCCTGATGGATTTAGAGCTTCTTATTTGTGCAGGCAAGGTTCCCTAAGAACTAGAGATGGACATTGGTTATTGCAAGTAAAAAGAGAAACGCATGATATTACTTTAGAAAAATTACCATGGGGATTTCATACCGTAAAATTACCATGGATGAAAGATATTCTTGTAGTAGAGTGGTTGTAAGTTGAGTATTGCAGGGTTTTTTAAATAATAGAAAAATATAGAAAGTAGAAATGTGAAATACAAAAACGAGGGCTGAGGTTCTCGAAGTCCGATTTACAAAGAAGAACCTTAGTACAGTATAAAGAAATAAGAATATGGAAAAATCAACAATCATAAAAACAAAAAATCATAATAAAACTATTACTAATGTAAATAGTAGTAATGCCGAAGTTTTGCAAGCCGAACTTGCATGGTTAAGTCTGGTATTACGAACCCGCTTAGAACTACATTTCGAGCAGGAAACACTGTACGAATCTATCGAAGAATTAACGCCTCCAGATATAAAGGGTAAGGAAGGAAGTTATACCAACTTTATTCAAGAACACAAACTCAACTTTGCAGAAAGACTACTATTAATTCTAGCATTAGTACCACATCTAAAACCTGAAGTATTAGATATTTTACTCACTAAAAACAAGGATTATGACAGGCGGTATAGTGAATTTGGCGGAGTATTGTTAGAAGGACATTTAGGATTAATACCAACGGCAGAAACAGCGATGTTTTTATTATCAGGAGATGATCTCCAAAAACGATTAGCATATCATGGACTAGTTACTCAGTATTTTATAGGTATACGACAAGGAATGATCAGTACGACACCGACTAAAGGGAACAGTCCTTTATTGAGCAGTATATGGATGGTATCTAATGAATATGTAGCCTCTATACTAACAGGAATACCCTATCAAGCAATATATAGCCCTGATTTCCCTGCACAACAATTGCATACTAAGCTATCTTGGCAAGATCTTATCGTCTCTAGATCTACAGCACGTAGCTTGCAGGAAATCAGGGATTGGGTTACTCACGGACAAACAGTTTTAGAAGCTTTAGAACTTGGCAAACGATTAAAACCTGGCTACAAAAGTTTGTTTTATGGGCCACCAGGAACTGGTAAAAGTATGGCTGCTGCTTTATTGGGAAAGAGTACTGGTAAACAGGTATATAAAATAGATCTGAGTATGACGGTTTCTAAATACATAGGAGAAACTGAAAAAAATCTGGCAAAAGTATTTGATCAGGCACAACAACACGATTGGATCTTGTTTTTTGATGAAGCTGATTCATTATTCGGGCAGCGTACACAGGTGAGCAGTGCTAATGATCGATACGGAAATCAGGAAATTGGGTATTTACTACAACGTATAGAGGATTTTCCTGGAGTAGTAATCCTAGCAAGTAATTTGAAAGATAATATAGATGAGGCATTTACTAGAAGATTCCAATCCATGATTGAATTTACAATGCCAGGAGCAGACGAACGCTATCAATTATGGCAACAATCTTTTGCAGACAAATTACCATTAGATGCCAGTGCAGATCTATGGAAAATTGCAGAACACTATGATATTTCTGGTGGATTGATGATGAACGTGATACGTAAATGTACACTGCAAGCAGTAACCCATGAAAAAGCAACTATCTCTCAACAGAACTTAGAAACGGCCATAAAGCAGGAGTTACAGAAAGAGGGAGTGATTATAAGTTAAAAAACGTCAGTTCGAGTGATCACCTGAAGTGCAATGGAAGGTGATTGTATCGAGAACCTTTTAAGGTACAAAGTAAAAGTATTTAGATAGTCACACTAAGCTTGTCGAAGTGTTGTCCAAGTAATAGAGAAGAGTTCAATATAAATACGATTATAAATTTTAATGAAAGGATCAAAACATCCATCCTTTTTCTTGCACTAAAGCTCGCCTATCACTAATGTGATATCGTCTTCAAAGGAAGGGAGTAAAGTCCCTCTTTTGAAGAGGGATTTAGGGAGATGTTAGTAGTAAAATGCAATGAGTATAAGAATAATAGTTAACACAAAAAACTATGAAAACACAAACAGATAAAACTCAAGAACCGCAGCACTCGATTACCCCGAGAGTTGTTAGTGAATCTAGCAACGGAGGTACGGCACAATTAAAAGATAACCGTACCTCTTCTTTGAGTCAAAGAAAATTACGATCTGGAATGGATAGTATGGATAATAGTAACAATCCGATCCAACGAAAAAATAAGACCGGTTTACCCGATAACCTAAAATCTGGTATAGAAAACTTATCAGGATATAGTATGGATGATGTAAAAGTACACTATAACTCCAGCAAACCAGCCCAATTACAGGCACACGCTTATGCCCAAGGAACAGATATCCATCTCGCACCGGGGCAAGAAAAACATCTACCTCATGAGGCTTGGCATGTAGTACAACAGAAACAAGGTCGGGTACAACCAACCCGGCAGTTAAAAAGCAAAGTAAATATTAATGATGATGCTGGGTTAGAAAAAGAGGCAGATATCATGGGGAATAAAGCCCTAAGAACAGTTTCCTTTGGTCTACAAGGGCAAACTGTCGATGAGTATAACACACATTCAAATGTTGCGCAATTGAAGAAAAAAAGTGAAAATGCAAAAGTTGGAATTGAGATAGAAACCACCTTGCCAGTTAGGAAAAATAATGAAGTAACTGAAGCTAATTATGTTTGGAGTAAAATTATTAAGATTATTTCAGAAAGAAATTATCCTGTTGAAGAGAGAGAAGTTATCCGAAGAGTCATAAAACCTAAATACGAAGATGAACTTTGGAACTTAATCTCTACTTACCGTATAAATAAATCTTTGGATACGAATCAAGAAAAAAGACTTTCAAAATTTGCAACTAAAGCTTCAAAAAAACTTAGCGAAAAATTCGATCCTGGTTATAAAAAAGTTGTTCATAAAGGTAATGGGTGGGAGGCAATGGTTGATCATGTTCACAAGGTAAGAAATGCTGCTGGTGGCGGAGAGCTAATGACTGATTCTGCCGTGGAGATTGTTACAAAACCAGTTTCTAAAAGGAAAGATGCAAAGAATATAATTACTAATATACAAAGTTGGTTGGGAACCGTTATTACAGCAATTGGAAGAGAAAACTCGTACGTAGAAGATGATTATCGATATGAAATTCCAGAAAGCCTTCGAAATACATTATTACCAAATGGTCAATTACTCGGAAATATCCAGGTTAATGTAGGTATGAATTTAGAAGACGTACAAAGTGTTTTTAAAGATTACGCAGATGAGTGGGATGATACTGTATTAAAAGGACGTAAGGACAAATATATACAAGAAGATAATTTGTGGAATACATTCGTCAGTAAGTATAATGTTTTTTCAGTGAACGGAATGGCAGAAGAAGATAAACCATATTTACGAAGTATTGTTTTTCAATATATGTATTTAGCACTTCGCCAGGAAAACTCTATGAAAGGATCTAAACACCCTAAGAATAACTATCCAATTCTTCCTAAAACTACAATTAATACACAAGTAGCTGTAAGTTCATGGGATAATAAGAATTTGTGGGCTGGAAATAATATTTTTAGGCGCCATATAGCTGATTCTTTGGAGCTAGCGCTACGAGAACATAAATTGTTTAAAAGAATGAATACTTTTAGAAAACAGGTGTATGACGGAATATTAAATAATGCAGAACCAGGAGAAATACCAGATACGTATTATTTAGAAGAACATTCAGGATTACAAACAAAGAAAGATCAATATGCAGGTGTCTTTGAAATTAGGCATGGCCAAGATATTGAACATGTTCAGTCAGAATGGTTAAATATTTGGAATGAATATATAGATGAGCCTGTCCCTTATAACTGTTGTTTTAAAATATTTTAAAGATGGTCTTGACTTGTATCCATACTTATCATAATGAACAATTTAATAAATAAGCTTTAAAAACCGTGAAAGCATCAATAGAGCATACCAAAGAATTAAAAGCCGCGACTATTCAAAATATACAACAAGAACCTAGTTCTAGTGGTGAGTCTACTATTGTTGACAACCGACCTGCTATTGCTGTACAACGCAAACTAAAATCCGTAATAAGTAGTTCTCAAAAAATAACAACACCTATTCAGCGAAAACCAACAGGTTCCTCACGCTTTCAAAAAATAACTTTGCAAATGGGTCGACAATATGGCGTGGATACTTCCTCTTTAAAAGCTACTCATAATTCTCCTTTTCCAGGAACACTAAATGCTGAGGCAACTATACAGGGCAAGAACATTCATTTTGCTCAAGGAAAGGATACTACAGAGAATATGAAACACGAAGTAGCACACGCAATTGATAATACATTGCACGGTACGCCAAAGGGAGATACAATAGTAAATGGTCATAAGATAGATACTACTAGAGAGAAAACTGTAGACCGTATGATCAGTACCAATGTTAGTATACAACGAAAAGATAGTAAGAATGTACTACCAAATAGTTTTGTTATTCAACGTAGAGTGGTGAATAATGATACCGAAAAAAATAAAGAAGCCGCAGAAAACCCAGATACTTATGTAAATGAAAATGCCGAAAATAATTGGTTTAAAGTTCTAGAGCAATTTCAGAACGGAACCCTAAAACATTATAAGGGATCCGCATTATATGAAATTAGCGGGTCACCGGAAGGATTAAAAAGCTATAGTAGAAATTCATTTTTATACTACTATGGGATGAACGTACTATTGATGTATCGAAAAATGATTACCGAACAATTGTTACAAGATGCCATAGAACCAGTTAAAGATTGGGAAAAAGGACAACGACAAAAGAACTTTTATAATATTCACGGACAGGACAACAGACTTAATAGAAAATGGGAGGTCGATGAGCCTATCAAACCTTTAAAAGGAAATGTGCCTGGAAGTATGAATCCTACCTCAGATATTGATGTGAACCTGAGTGGTGATGGTACTGAGTTTGCTGTGTACTGGCTTAATCGTGAGTTTAAAGAAAAATATGGAAACGGTAGAGAATCAGGCGTAGTTTATGATATTAATTTTTATGCTCAGGACTTTGTCCCTAAAAAGGTTTTTGGATTAAAAGGGAGAGGAGAACTAGATAAAACTGGTAACGAAAAATATTATCAGAATGATAACTGGAGAACATATCAAATCGAAGATGAAGCAGTAAAAAATGAAGATGAAGAAGAACAAGAAATAGCCTCTTTACTCATGATGCGGGTAAACATGAATCAAGCTGATTGGACAGATTATACAAATCAATTGAATCCACTTAACCAAAACAATCGATTAATATCACAACGTGTTTTACAGGAAGTTGAAAGAAAGTATACAGAGCGAAACCAGCTTTTGAATGCAAATGGTAATGCCCCTACAAATTTGTCCCCGGATTTAGCAAAAATAGCTCCAGAGAATCGAATATATGAGAAGATTTTGCTTAAAAAAGTCATTGAAGCTAGAATGGAATATCAAATAGTAAAATGGAAGCTTAAGAACAATCCAAATGATCAAGACCTAAAAAATAGAACCGATCGAGCGTATAAAAATCTTAAAAAAGCAAAATCAGAAGCCTTAGCTTATGCAAATGAAGCATATTATACCCAGGGAGCGGTGATTGGAGTCGTGGTAAATAAGCAAATGCTTGATAATATGTATAAAGATGATAGATCTACAAAGTATTTGAAATTAAAGCTTACTCCTGCCGAATATTATCATGGATTTACGGAGCAAATAGGTTTTGCATTTCATAGCTTAAATGCTGTAGAAAATATGGATGATTTAATACCAATGGGAAAATATGTGCATAGAGCGTATAACTTGTTCAAGCATTATTGTTTGGTTACAGATAAAAATTATACAAGATATTTCTCCGAAAAAGAACGAAGAGCTGCCAGTAATTGGGAAGGAGCCAAACAGGGTAAGCATTATAATTTTGTTACACGAAGTTACGAAGATTCAAACCTAAAAAAGGATACGGAATTATGGGCTGCACTAAAAAAATATTTTGGAACCAGTATATGGTATTTAGGTGTTGATAGAATAAAAGAAGAAATCAAAAAGAAGTTATTACATCTTAAAATAGAATTTGATAAAGCACGTAGAGAGCCTTAAGAATAGAAAGGTTACTCTGCTCTCCGAAGTTTGCAACTTCGGAATTGAGTAAGTAAAAAGTGTAAGAAAAGGATATGTACAATACTATAAATTAAAACCTGACAGGTCTGACTAACTAATAAAGTTGCTTTGGTAAAACGGAAATTTCTTAAATCCGTATTCATATAAATTTTCCAGTATATATCCATGTCGTAAAATTACCTTTATTTACCGTTTTTGTGATAGTTATCAGGGTTTTATGATACTACTTTTGGAGTAACAAAAATTAGTACATTATGGAAGATAAAAAATCAATGTATTCGCTTAGAAAAACAATAGGAATTCTCGGGTTAGCACTACCCATACTATTGTTAGTTTCACATCAGCAATTACTTTCTAGTATGAGTCACTATTATTATACCGCAGGAGGCGTGTTTTTTATTTTAATTCTATCTGCTTTTGGCTTGATCTTGATCAATTATGGTGGATACCCAAAACAAGAAGGAGAGCGGTTTAGCGATCGTTTTATCACCACAGTAGCAGGAATATGTATTTTGATTACAGTACTGGTTCCTACCAAATCCGAAAATCCTTTAGGTACTTTATTTTTCACGGATACTCCCTATTTGTTTGGTCATCAATCTAACAGTTTACTAGGTACAATTCATTTGCTCAGTGCAGCTTTCTTCTTCTTTTTGTTGGGATATATGAGTTTTTACAAATTTGTATTAAATCACGATGCATCAGCCTCTAGGAATAGATTGTTTAAGAGGAGTGGTATCATCGTTTGGGCTGCCGTAGGGACACTTATTATCATTTTTGCGATAGAGAAACTACTAAATATAAATATGGATGAAGTATTTCCTGCCTATACCTTTTGGTTAGAGTGGGTAGCGGTTTATGCATTTGCAGTCGCTTGGTTGGTAAAAGGAAAAATCCATCTGGATGTCGAAAAAATAATGAAGACTTTTAGTCAAGAAAAAAGTTTGGAGAAACATTAAGATTTTGTAAGAGCTTTTCAGAAATATGAGTTTTCATGACATCAAGTGTTTATTACTCTCCCGTCGAAGAGAGTAATAAAATGTATCAAAATGTAGTTCTAATAACTTTATCATTAACCCTATATAAACTCTATTTAATTCAATATTTTTGTGCTGAGAAAAATATTGAATATGCAAAAATTACAGCCTATAATGTTAGTTGGTACTGGCTCTGATGTCGGTAAAAGCTGGATAACAACAGGTATTTGCAGATGGCTGAAGCAGAAAGGGTACAATCCTGCTCCTTTTAAAGCTCAAAACATGTCATTAAATAGTTTTTCTACACCTAATAATCTAGAGATTGGAAGGGCACAGGCGGTACAAGCAGAGGCTTGTGGTATTCCGCCAACGGTAGAAATGAACCCCGTTTTGTTAAAACCTTCATCTGTAAATAAATCACAAATTGTTTTACACGGAAAACCAATTGGTGATCAAACAGCTAAAGAATATTTTTTAGGAGATAATAAAAAACAGTTGTTTGAAGAAGCTAAAAAATCATTTAGACAATTGGCTTCAAAACACAATCCTATCGTAATGGAAGGTGCTGGAAGTATTAGCGAACTTAATTTAAAACATAGAGATATTGTAAACATGCGAATGGCAGCTGCTGCAAATGCGTGTGTTTATTTAGTAGCAGATATTGATAAAGGTGGGGTATTTGGAAGTATATATGGAACTATTGAATTACTAGAGGATTGGGAGCGTAAATTGGTGAAGGGAATCATCATTAATAAGTTTAGAGGAGATCCAACTTTATTCATTGATGGGAAAAAGAAATTAGAAGAACTTACGGGTATTCCAGTTTTAGGTATTTTACCTTATGCCAAAGATATTATTATTGAAGAAGAAGACTCTGTAGCATTGAATCGCAGAAATACAACTGCCTCCGACGACAGACTAAATATTGCTGTTGTCAAACTTCATTATATGTCTAATTATACAGATTTTCAGGTGTTAGAGCAAGAACCATTAATCAATCTATATTTTACAAGAGACATAGAAGAACTAAATAAAGCAGCAGTAATTATTATTCCAGGTACTAAAAATACTATTGAAGATTTAATTGCCTTAAAAAAGGACGGTTTAGATATGGTTATTAAAAAGCAATACAAACGCATTCCAATTTTAGGGATTTGTGGTGGTTACCAAATGCTAGGCAAGGTGGTCAAAGATCCTTTTTCAGTAGAGAGCATGATTAATTCAGAAGAAGGTTTAGGGTTATTTGATATTGAAACAACACTTTCGAAAACGAAACAAACAGTACAACGTAACTTTTGGTTTAAAGATTTGTCTACACCTTGTGTAGGGTATGAAATTCATATGGGAGAAACTATAGTGCCTAAAACGAGAGGTTTAAATCTTGTTGATGGTACTGAAGAAGGTTATTTCGATGGGAATAAAAGCTGGGGGACGTATTTTCATGGAATATTTGATAATCAAGAAGTAGTTACAGAATTATTACGTTTAAAGTATCCGGATGCCACTGCAAAAGACTATAAAGCATTTAAAGCAGTACAATTTGATAAATTGGCTGATTGGATAGATGAAAATTTGGAAATGTCAACCATCTTAAAAAATAGCATGCAATAATGTTAGACGGACATGGGGATGACCTTCATTTAATTGAAGAAAAAATCAGGTATAATTTTAGTTCAAATGTGTATTATAAAGGATGTCCTAAAACATTACTTACTCATATTTCAAAGAATGTCTCTCTAATTCAAAATTATCCTTCACCTACTGCAAGTGAGTTAAATGAATTGGCAGCGCATAAATTTCAACTCGATAGAGAACAGTTCTTATTTACTAATGGTGCGACGGAAGCTTTTTATCTTATTGTCCAATTATTTGCTACTAAAAAAGCGGCTATAGTAGCTCCCACTTTTTCAGAATATGAAGATGCTTGTAAAA
Organism: Aquimarina sp. Aq107; assembly: GCF_943733665.1. NCBI lineage: Bacteria > Pseudomonadati > Bacteroidota > Flavobacteriia > Flavobacteriales > Flavobacteriaceae > Aquimarina > Aquimarina sp. Aq107. Next base: position 64,066 of record NZ_OX030782.1, read on the forward strand.
TTTTTCAGTTAGATTACTTGTTGATTTCTATTACTGAAATAAAAGATACTAATGCCGATTTAGTGTTTATTTGTAATCCAAATAATCCAAATGGAGCTATTTTTTCTAAAAATGATTTAGAACTTATTTTTCAAGAAAAGCCAGCAACTACCTTTGTCATTGATGAAGCGTATATCGAGTTTACTAATAGTATTGAATCTATCATTTCATTGACAAAAAAATACGATAACTTAATAGTGGTTCGTTCATTAACCAAAACATTTACAATTCCGGGATTGCGTTTGGGATATATCGTTTCAAACAACTTAATCATTAAAGAACTCTTAACTTTAAAAATGCCTTGGAGCGTCAATTCATTAGCGATAAAAGCAGGTGAATATATTTTCAAAAATTATGAAGTATTTCAATTTGACGTGGCTGAATTAATAGAAGAAACAGCTATTTTTAAAGAACAACTTGAGCAATTGAAAGGTGTAAAAGTCTATAAAAGTAATACTTCTTACTTCTTAGTTGAATTATTACAGAAATCTGCTAAAGAGTTAAAAGAGTACTTAATTGTAAAACATCAAATCCTTATTAGAGATGCAACAAACTTTAATGGATTAAAAGGAGAGTATATTAGACTTTCTACTCAAAGTAAAGAAGCTAATAATGCATTAATTCAAGCTATAAAGGAATGGATGTGAACCAAATTTATATAGTTGTTTTTGCTTTTGGTTTGGACTTGCTTCTGGGAGATCCTAGAAAATTACCACATCTTATTGTTGGTTATGGAAAGAGTATTGCTTTTGGTGAAAATTGGTTGAATAGAGGTTCGTGTAAATTCGTAAAAGGTGTATTGTTAACAAGTGTATTAGTCGGGATTTCTTTTACTATTCCTTTTCTAATTATTAGATCATTAAATGTCTATGATTTTGAAATTTCAGCACTTGTATTTTCAATATTGATGTTGTTTTATTGTTTGGCGAATAAAACATTGATAAAAGAAGGGTATGCGGTATTTAATACCTTGAAAAATGAAGGATTAGAAGCAGGTCGTAAACGTCTGTCTTGGATTGTAGGACGAGAAACTAATAATTTAAATGAACAGCAAATTAGAGTTGCTACTTTCGAAACCATGTCAGAAAATTTAAGTGATGGTGTTATTGCGCCTTTATTCTATTTTTTGATTTTAGGAGTTCCAGGAGCAATGGGATATAAGATGATCAACACTTTAGATTCTATGATTGGATATAAAAGCGATCGTTATATACAGTTTGGTAAATTTGCCGCAAAATTAGATGATGTTGCTAATTATATTCCTGCTCGAATTACTGCACTACTAATATTGGTTGTGAGATTTAAGTTAAGCGGATTTTCTTTCCTGTTTAGAGAAGGAAAAAAGCATAGTAGTCCTAATGCTGGCTATCCAGAAGCTGCTCTAGCATATGTATTAAACTGTCAATTCGGAGGGCCAAATTATTATCACGGAAAATTGGTTAAGAAACCTTTTATAGGCACTAATAGTCGTGAAATTAAGAACGAAGAAATTAAAACAGTAAGCCAAATTAATTATAAGGTAAGTATTGTTTTTTGTCTTTTAGTTATTGGAGTCTTATTATTAGTTCAATATGTGTAAACTACAAAAAAAATACATCGTTACTGGGGCTCCAGGTACTGGGAAAACGACATTGATAAATATTCTAAAGAAAACCATACCTTGTATGGATGAGGTCGCTAGAAAAGTAATTATTGATGAGCAAAAAAACAATAACAATGGTATGCCTTGGGGAGATATTGATCGATTTACGGATCTTGTATTTAAACATACAAATCAAGAACTATTGAATACTGATACGCTAATTTGCGATAGATCTTTGTTAGATTTAGAAGCTTATTTAATGTTAGAAAACAAAGCTATCCCAAAGTACTTAAGCGACTTTCCTTATAAAGAAACATATCATAAAATTGTTTTTTTTACACCAACCTGGTTTGAGATCTATTGCAAAGATGGACAACGATTACAGGAATTTGAATATTGTTTGAGATTAGAAAAATCCCTTTTAGAACAGTATAAAAACAAAGGATTCGAAATTATAACATTGCCTAAATATTCCCCTCTGGAAAGAACAAAATTGATTTTAGAAACTATTTGCATATAAATCAAAAATTAACGATACATTTGTGAGGCTTTTGGTTTCTTATTCTTGTACTTTAAAAAGAATATAGAATTAAAAGGGAATTTGGTGAGAATCCAAAACTGTTCCCGCAGCTGTAAACTCTGCAAAAAGCTTTTAACATATTGGCCACTGTTTTTTTAAAAATGGGAAGGCGTTAAAAGTAGAGTGAGTCAGAATACCTGCCTAAAGCAAAACATAATATTAACTTTCGGGAATAAAAGTTTAAGTGTTAGGTAGCCAGTCTTTTTTGGCTTCTTACCCTACTTTCCCCCATAATAAAAAAAATGGGTAAAAATATAGCAAATACAAAAGATACTTTTTTCTTTTGTGATGGAGGTTCTTGTCAAAAAGCAGGATCTGAGCAAGTTGTAAGAGCAGCAAGAGCTTATTTACGTAATAATGAAGTTTGGGATACTACCCATACTATTAAAACAAGGTGTAATGGAAGATGTGAAGATGCACCCACTTGTATTGTACATCCTGGAGAATTTTGGTATAAAGAATTAACAGTAGAAAAAATAATTCCAATTGTAAGAAGACATCTCAATAACGAAAACCCTATCAAAGAAGAGTTATTGTACCAAAAAGGATGGGAACAACAATTTTCTAATAATGAAAGAACTCCTGTAAAACCAAAACCTTTTGAATTAAAAGATGACATAGAGTTAGGAGAATGTTATATCACCAAAGGATTTAGTTCTGACCAATATTTATACCCGTTATTTTTATATCTGTTAGAAAACCCAAAAGGAGCGATGCTTTATGTGGCTGATAGAAGTCCCATTTCGTTTGAAGAAATAGATACGATAGCATATACAAAAGCGTACACGCTAGAATTACATACCAAAACCGAAAGTATTGGATTAACGATTGCAGCTGTTCCTAAAGAAAATATGGAATTGCAAAAATCAAAAATTTCTAGTACAGAATATTTTCATCAGAAAGGAACACAACAAACAGGTATTCGTTTCAAAAATAAATTTGGAGAAGTTTTAGGGAAAATTGAATTTGATTCTGTCGAGAGCAAAGCTTGGGAGTATTGTAAAAAAATTCAATTACAGAATACAAGCTTAGTTTTAGGGTAGTTATGAGTACTCATATCTCTATACTAGGCTTAGGTTGGTTGGGGTTGCCGCTTGCGTTGCAACTTCAAAAAAGAGGGTATTCAGTTAATGGAAGCACCGCTGAACTGGATGCGTTAAAATCACTATGTAAGTATTCGTTCCCCACAAGCAGAATAAAAATTGAATCTGATACGATTATAGGAGATTGGGAATCTTTTATAAATGAAACATCGACGCTTATTATCAATTTTCCTCCAAAACGTATTGATAACATAGAAGTCGTTCATCCGCTTCAGATCGAACAGATTATAAAACATACACCTAGATCAACTAAGGTTATTTTTGTAAGCTCTACTTCAGTATATCAAAATAGTAATAACCTGATAAATGAAACAGAAGATTGTGCGCCAGAAAAAGCATCTGGGAGAGCCTTACTCAAGGCAGAACAATTATTGCAACAATATTTTCGTGCTAACATAACTATAGTAAGATTAGCAGGACTAATTGGACCACAACGTAATCCAGGAAGATTGCTAGCAGATAAGAAACAATTAAAAAACCCTAATGTACCTGTAAATCTTATTCATCAAAAAGATGCTATAGATCTAATTGAAGCAATTTTAGAACAAAATTGTTTTGGCGAAATTATTAATGGTTGTTCGGATATGCACCCAAAACGGAAAGAATTTTATGAAAATGCAGCTATCCAGTTAAGCCTGCCAACACCGGTTTTTCATACAATAACAAAAGAAAACTTTAAAATAGTCGATAATTCAAAATCAAAGGCACTGCTTAATTTTAAGTATCAATTTTCAAACCCAGAATGGATTTTTACAAAAAAACACTTACCAGAAATTAATATTATTGGTGCAGGGCCAGGGAATAAAAATTTATTAACGTTAAAAGCTTTAGAAGCTATTGAAAAAGCTGATGTTATTTTACATGATAATTTAATTTCTGATGAGATATTAGATATCAATACACTGGCTAAACATATGTATGTTGGTCGAAAATTTGGTGATTCGGAAAACCAAGAAACCCGACAAAACAAGATCAATACGTTGATGAAAAATCATTGCGAACTGGGAGATAAAGTGGTTAGGTTGAAATCAGGAGACCCATATGTTTATGGTAGAGCAGCAGAAGAAGCTCGTTTTTTGAAAAAACACAAACTACCTTTTACAGTTGTACCGGGAATTTCTGCAGCCTTAGCAGCGGCTAATATTTGTAATATACCAATAACAGAGCGCAATCAATCTAATTCCATGTTAATATGTACTGCGCATACAGCTGATTATTCGTTTGAGCAATTAAATGGAATTGCACATATGCTAAAAGCAGGGAATACGATTTCTATTTACATGGGATTAAAAAACTTGCATAGAATTGTTCCTAAATTATTAGAAGTATGTAAAGATGATAGGATTCCTGTAAACGCTATTTCAAGTGTTTCGAGAAAACAGCAAGCCATCGTTACTGGAAACTTAGGAAATATAGAAGAAAAAATAATGAATGCTACGATACAAATGCCGGTAGTTTTTATTATTGGCGCAACACCAATTTAATCTAAAAACTAATAGTAAATGAAACATCCAAGTTTAATTTCTAAAACACATAGCAGCACGTGTTGTTGGATGTTACATATGACAGATAAAAAAATAATAAAAACGAATAGATGAAAGAAGGAATTTTATTGTGTGGACATGGTACACGAAGAGAAGCTGGTGTAAAATCATTCAAACGATTGGTGGGTATCTTAAAAGAACGTTATCAAGATGCTTATGAAGTAGATTATGGTTTTTTAGAATTTAATCACCCCACTTATGAAGCAGCTGTGGAGCGTATGTATGCAAATGGTATCCGTAAAATTTATGCTTTACCTGTTATTTTATTTGCAGGTTCTCACGCCAAAAATGACATTCCTTATGAATTAAATACACTACAGACGTATCACGATGATTTAACCATTTCTATGGGGAAACATATTGGAGTAAGTTCTTTTTTACTGGATTTGTCATTAAAACGTATTGAAGAAACAGAAAACAACTTACCTAAAGTAGATAGAAAAGATACCTGTTTGGTAGTAGTTGGTAGAGGAACTACAGACCCTGATGCCAATAGCGATGTTGCTAAATTAACTAGTATGCTTTGGGACGGAATGGGATTTGGTTTTGCTACCACAGCGTATAGCGGAACAGCCTATCCTAAGATTGATGAAGGTTTGCAGTTAGTGGAGAGGTTAGGTTTTAAACGTACCATCGTCATTCCTTTCTTCTTTTTTACAGGTGTTTTATTAGAACGAATTTATAAAAGTGTTTCTGAAATGAATGCTAATTCTGATTTAGAATATGTGTATACAGATCCATTTGGTACGGATGAATTGATTTTACAAGCCTTTGATGAGCGTTTACATGAAGCTAAAAATGGAATTGCCAATATGAATTGTCAACTGTGTAAGTACAGAAAACAAGTGATTGGTTTTGAAGAATTTCAAGGGAAAGAACAAATGGGACACCACTTAAATGTGAAAGGAATTTTATTTGAAGAAGATGAAAAACCTAATGAAAAACAAAACAGTTTGGGGAATAAGGTTAAAAAGATGTTAGGTATATGACGATGGGTCGAATATACGGAGTGTCTTTAGGACCTGGTGATGCCGATTTAATTACCCTAAAAGGTTTAAAAGCATTACAACAAGCTGATAAAATCTATTATCCAGGATCCTTATTTAAAGATGGTAGAAAATCGAGTTATTCGTTATCTATTTTAAATCAATATGATTTAGATGTAGAGAAACTACAAGGTTTCTATCTAAAAATGGATTTAGAAAGAACCCAGGCAAAAACAATTTATGAGACTACATTTCAACAAATAGTAAAGGATTATAATAAAGGCTTATCTATTGCTATTGTTAGCGAAGGAGATATTAGCACATTTAGCTCTTTTTCTTATGTATTAGAAAAAATAAAATCGCGTAAATTACCTATAGATTTAATTCCTGGTATTACCTCCTATTTACATTTAGCTTCAGAAAGCAAAATACCTTTATGCTTACAGAATGAAAAAGTAACGATTATACCTCGTATACAGAGTAAAGATCAATTAAAAGAAGTAATTCATCATTTTGACACGGTAGTACTAATGAAAATAAAATCTGTTATGGAGAGTATTACTTCTGTTATTGATACCAAAAAACATAGCATTATCTATGCCGAACGCCTAGGAACCGACAAACAGTTTATTACCAATAATTGGGCAATAGCAAATAAAAGAGAGATCCCTTATTTTTCTCTGCTCATTATTAAAAAACAAGCCTTATGAAAATAACAGTTGCAGGCTTAGGACCTGGAGATATTAATTATATGCTACCCGTAGTTAAAAATGCTTTGCAAAAAGCAGATGTAGTTATTGGTTACGATTATTATTTTCAGTTTGGAGCATCTCTTTTTAGAGAAGATGCAGAACTCATTTCAATGCCATTGGGTAAGGAAGAAGCAAGAGCGCATAAAGCCATTGAAAAAGCGAATGAAGACAAATATGTAGTCGTTATTGGTTCTGGTGATGCTAGTATTTATGCAATGGCTGCCATTGTTTATGAAGTGGTGTCAAAAGAAAAGCATACGGATATTGAACTAGAAACCTTACCGGGCGTTTCTGCTTTCTTAGCTGCAGGGAGTAAATTAGGCGCACCTTTGGGTCATGATTTTTGTTGTATTTCTTTATCAGATTTAATGACGCCTTGGAACAAAATAGAGCAAAGAATTAAAGCTGCGGCTACTGGGGATTTTGTGACAAGTTTATATAATCCAAGGAGTAAAAAAAGACATTGGCAACTAGGTAGATTACAAAAAATATTTTTAGAAGAGCGCTCTCCTAATACACCTGTTGCGATTATAAGACATGTTACACGACCAGAAGAAGAACTTAAAATTACCACTTTAGGAGCGTTTAATCCAGAAGATGTAGATATGTTTTGCCTGGTAATGATTGGAAACTCGCAAACGTATCGTTTTAAAGACTATTTGATTACACCGCGAGGATATCTCAACAGAAAACCGCATACTGGGAAAGAAATCCAACAAGAGAGTTTTAGAATTGTTACGGAGTATATTACCAATTTACCCTTTTCTATTTCGGATAAATGGGCAATAACCAGAGTGATTCATACCACAGGAATTTTGGAAGATTTTAATCAATATTCGGCAACATCAGAAGCTATTGAAAATTGGCACAACCATCTTAAGAGCGGAGGAGAGATTGTTACCGATGTTACCATGGTAAAAGCTGGAATCACGAAAGCTTTTACTGCGGCATACGGGAATCAAATACATTGTTTGTTAAATGATGAGGATTCGCAGTTATTAGCAAATTCAGCAAATATTACACGTTCCCAAGCGGGAATTAGAAAAGCTATTGAAAAGCACCCAACTGCTTTATATGTTGTTGGAAATGCACCTACCGCATTATTCGAAATTGTAGAACAACTAAGAGAAAACACAACTTTTAAACCTGTAGGAGTTATTGGTGTACCTGTTGGTTTTGTAAATGTGTTAGAAGCAAAAGAACAGTTATCTCAAATTACAACTACTGATTGGGTAATTGTAAAAGGAAACAGAGGTGGTAGCAATGTTGCGGCTGCTATTGTAAATGCCGCTTTTACACTACCCGAAGCTTCAAACTATTTTAAACCGTAAGATGAGCAAATTTACTTCAGAACATATAGAGACTCTAGAAAAGATAATTCTTGCACGTAGAGATGTGAGAGGAAACCGTTTTATAGATACGCCTGTTTCTCAAAAAGATTTAGATAAGATTTTATTTGCAGGAGTAAATGCACCTTCGGTTGGGTTTTCGCAACCTTGGGAGTTTGTTATTATTAAAGATGTAGTCACTAGAACTAAAATAAAAGAAAGTTTTTTTGAAGAAAATGAAAAGGCAAAAGTATTGTTTAAAGAAAAAAAAGCGGAGGCCTATACTCAATTAAAGTTGGAAGGTATTATAGAATCGGATTTGAATATTGCTGTTTTCTATAAACCAAGCACTGATCCTACTTTAGGACAAACGACTATGAAGGAAGCAGGAGTGTATTCTGTGGTTTGTGCCATTCAAAATATGTGGTTAATGGCTAGAGCTTTAGACATTGGTTTAGGTTGGGTAAGTATTTTGGACCCAAATAAAATTAAAGCCATTTTAAACGCTCCTGAAGATAGACAGTTAATAGGTTATTTATGTTTAGGACACGTAGATAAGTTCTATGAGAGTCCAGAATTGGAACGTTTACAATGGGAAAAACGCAAGAACATAAGCGATGTTGTAATTAAAGAATCTTATTAATAAATGATAAAAACCGCAAAACATATTGATTATTATTTGATTGGTATTAGTAATCATCCTACTCCTGTTTGGAATAGCGAAGTGCTACAATTAATTAAAGAATCGTCTGTTTTTTCTGGTGGAAAACGTCATTATGAATTGGTACAATCATATTTACCTAAAAATCATAGGTGGATTGAGATTTCGGGAAAAATGGATGCTTTAATAGAACAATACAAAACGGTTGACGTTTCTATTGTTGTTTTTGCTTCGGGAGATCCTTTTTTCTATGGTTTCGGAAATACATTACAACGTTTATTACCTAACGGACAGCTCAAAGCTTTTCCCTATTTCAATAGTATTCAGTTACTCTGTCATAAAACGCAAACAAATTACAATGTATTAAAATCAATATCGGTTCACGGTAGAGACTGGTCAGCTTTAGATGAAGCATTAATCAATAGAAATGAATTGATTGGTGTTTTAACAGATGACAAAAAAACACCAGCAGTAATAGCGAAACGTATGTTACAATATGGTTTTGACAATTATTCAATTACTATTGGTGAATCTTTAGATGGTGATGATGAACGTATTGAACAACTTGATATATCCACTTGTTCAATCAAAACACATCATAGATTAAATTGTGTGTTATTAAAACGGATAAGATCTAAGGAAAAACTGTTTGGTATTCCTGATGCTGCTTTTATTCCTTTAGAGAATCGAGCGAATATGATTACCAAAATGCCCATCCGTTTAAGTACCATTAATGCATTAGCATTACAAGATCAACGTGTTTTTTGGGATATAGGTTCTTGCACAGGCTCTGTAGCTATTGAAGCAAAGCAACATTTTCCGCATATAAATGTAATAGCTTTCGAAAAACGAACTGAATGCAGGACTATTATCCAACAGAACACCGAACGTTTAGGAACGCCAGGTATTGAAATTGTAATTGATGATTTCTTTAATATTAATTTAAAAAACTATCCTACGCCTGATGTTGTTTTTATTGGTGGACACGGAGGTCGTTTAAAAGAATTAATCCAAACAGTTTATCAATTAAATCCGGGAGTTCGATTTGTAACTAATGCGGTAAGAGAAAGTAGTAGCATCGTATTCATTTCAGTACTTACGAAGTTAAAATATACGATTAGCACGAATACCATACAGTTAAACGAACACAATACAATTAGCATTCACACAGCAGAAAAATAATACATGAAAAAAATAGCCATCATAGCAGTAACTGAAAAAGGCCTTGAAAAAGCCCTTGTTATTCAGAAAGAATTTCCAAAATCGGTGGTCATAACTACGTTATCATCAACTAATGGAAACGTGTCTACTATTAACTCTATTTCGAACTATTTAAATGAAAATTTTACAAAATTAGATGGTATTTGTTTTGTTACTGCATTAGGTATTTGTGTACGACTAATTGCACCATATATTCAAGATAAAAATAGTGATCCAGCTGTGGTCTCGGTAGATGATTTAGGATTAAATGTACAATCAGTATTGAGTGGTCATAAAGGTGGTGCAAATGATTTTACTTCGAAAATTGCAGCAGTTTTAGGAGCAAAACCTATTATATCTACTTCGAGTGATGTACAAAACATTTGGGCATTAGATACGCTAGGTACTCAATTTGATTGGCAAGTGAAAAGTTCATTGTCTATGAACAAAACGATGGCGCTTTTTGTAAATAATAAGCCCACGGCTTTATTGTTAGATATTAAAGATAAAGGTACTCAGCATTTAGAAAAAACACTGCCCAATTTTGTCACTGTTTTTTATAGGGAAGCAGATATTGATTACGCACAGTTTGAATTATGTATCGCTATAAGTTATAAGATGTATGAAGTTAGTATTCCAAGTTTGTTTTTTATTCCAAAAGTACTTTCGATAGGTTCAGGGTGTTCTAAACAGTTAGATTCAGTGCTGTTTGAAACCACTTTAAAAGAAGAATTACGACGTAGAAATATTCACTTTTCGGCCATTAAAAACTTTGGTTCCATTGATATCAAAGCAGGACAACAAGCGTATTTGGACTTCAGTAACAATAACAAGATTCCTTTTAGCACATTTACGGCAGATGAAATAAATACGATTACAGTACCTAATCCAAGTGAAGTAGTGCGATCTAAAATTGGTGTACAGGGTGTTTCAGAATCTACAGCAATGTTACTTTCTGGAAATAAAAATGTAGTAATTGAAAAGCAGAAAATCCATTTAGATAACGGTGAGAAGTTTACATTTTCTGTAGCATTAGATACTAAAGTCGAACGTAGTACTGCTATTGCTATTATTGGTGCTGGACCTGGAGATGAGGAATTAATAACGGTAAAAGGAAAACAATATTTAGAAGAAGCCGATTGTGTATTATATGCAGGTAGTTTAGTGCCCGAAGAAATGACCAGTTGGTGTAAATCAGGTGCTGTAGTTAGAAATTCTGCAATGATGACCTTAGAAGAGCAAGTGTCTATCATGCAAGAACATTATAAAAAAGGAAATTCAATTGTACGTTTACAATCTGGTGACCCTTCTTTATATGGCGCTATCCAAGAACAGATGACCATTTTTGACGAGTTGGGGATGGATTATTTTATTGTACCAGGAATTTCTGCATTTAGCGCAGCAGCAGCAGTTTTAAAATCAGAATTTACGATTCCTGAAGTCGTACAATCTATTGTATTAACGCGTGGTGAAGGCAAAACACCAATGCCTTCTAAAGAAAGTATTTCGGCATTTGCAGCAACGAATGCTACTATGTGTATCTTTTTAAGTGCTGGAATTGCTAAAAAAGTAGAAGCGCAATTATTAGAACATTTTAATGCAGATACTCCAGTAGCTGTAATGTATAGAATATCATGGAAGGATGAAGAAATTTTTCAGGGAAAATTAGAGGATCTGGCAGAAATTGTGAAGAAAAGCAAGAAAACGAGAACCGTATTAATTGTCGTAGGTCATGCTATTGGCGCACGTAAGAACAGGTCACAATTATACAGTCCGGAATGGAAACATATTTTTAGAACCAATAAGAAATTTGTAGTTACAGAATAATATATAAGAAGCATAATGATATTAGTTTTTGGAGGAACAACAGAAGGTAAAAAAACAGCCACTTTATTAGAAAGTATGGCCTTGCCTTTCGTGTATTCTACAAAAACAAATATCTCTTTTAAAACAACTAAGATTGCTAGTTACAGACACGGTGTGTTAGATGAGCAACAATTAGAAAAATACATCATTAAGAATGATATAGAAATGATTGTAAATGCTTCTCATCCATTTGCAGAACTATTGCACGATACTATAGCTAAAGTGGCAGAATTTTTACAAATTCCTGTTATACGATTTGGACGACAATTACTTCCTAAAACAGCACATTTGTTAGTGTCTTATGTCAATACGTATGATGAGGCTTTAGAATTATTAAAAGAAGATCAAAGAGTACTGGTGCTAACTGGAGTGCAATCGATTAAAAGATTAACACCTTGGTGGCAAAAAAACACTACATATTTTAGAATATTAAACAGACCTGAATCACTAGCAATTGCGGAAGAAAGTGATTTCCCTAAAGAACAATTGATTTTAGGACTGCCTTCTGCCAACTTGAAAAAAGAAATCGAGGTGATTAAAATGCATCAGATCGATGTTGTTTTAACTAAAGAAACAGGAAATAGTGGGTTTTTAAGCACAAAAATTGAAGCAGCTTTAAAAACAGATGTACAAATCATTATTATCAATCAACCAAAAATACCAATGTATTTTAAGGTAATATATACTACTTCAGCCTTGGAATTATTAATCTCTAAAACGATTGTAGTATGAGTTTGAGAAAAATTCCAAAAGGGCCTTTAAGAGATGGATTTACTACTGGCACTTGCGCTACTGCTGCTGCTAAATCAGGTTTGAAGGCTATTATTCATCAGAAAAAAAATAAGACTGTTAACGTATACTTACCGATAGATAAAATCCTCGAAATACCTATTCACCATTGCGAGTTTACAGAAAGCACATCCAACTGTTCGGTAATTAAAGATGCGGGAGATGACCCAGATGTTACCAATGGGGCAGAGATTGGTTGTATGCTAAAATTAACACAAGAAAAAGGAATTCAGTTCATTGCCGGAGAAGGTGTTGGCACGGTTACGCTTAAAGGCTTAGAATTGGCTATTGGAGAGCCTGCCATTAATCCTGTTCCAAGAAAAATGATAGCTAGCGCTCTTCAAAAATTATTACACGATTACGATTTAGAGTGCGGTGTATCGGTTACTGTGTATGTTACTGATGGGAAAAAATTAGCCAAACGAACACTGAATGAGAGGGTTGGTATTATGAATGGGATTTCTATTTTAGGAACCACCGGAATTGTAAAACCCTATTCCGCTTCATCTTATATAGCAAGTATAGAACAAGGAATTGATGTTGCAGTGGCAAATAAGGTAACAGAGTTGGTTATTAATTCTGGTGCCAGAAGCGAAAAGTTCCTGTCAAAAAAATTTAATCATTTACCTGAGCAAGCTTTTATTCATTATGGTAATTGGATAGGAGAAACTCTCAATAAAATTAATCAATCACCGATAGAAAAGGTAAGTATTGGGATTATGCTAGGCAAGGCTGTAAAACTAGCTGGTGGAGTTATCGATACGCATAGCTGTGTCTCTAGTTGGAATAAAGATTTTGTAGTAGAATTAGCGCAAAAAATTGGTTATAAGGATGTAGATAAAATCAAATCCTTAAATATGGCTGGACGGTTGATAGAGTTATTTGATTTTGAGCAAGACGCTCCTTTTTTTCAGTTGCTGTTAAAACATTGTTATCAACATACACATGTGAAAATTAAACAGGTGACACTCGATATTTACCTTATTCATAAAAACGGAACATTTATTAAATATAATAAAAAATGACTTTTACTTCTTTGATTAGACCTTTGATGGCTGGGATTTTACACTCTTTTGAACCAGATCATGTAACAGCGGTTTCTGTACTAGCTACGGAGAATGCCATTAATAAAAAAAAGGTAAGCTTTAAATCGGTATTCAAAGCTTCTCAATGGGCATTTGGTCATTCCGTAACCTTGTTATTGTTTGGAGGAGTTGCATTATTTTTTAAGAGTATAACTTCTTTAGTAATAAATGATATTTCTTTTTATGCAGAATTAGCTGTCGGTCCAATTATGATTTGGTTAGGGATCGTAGCAATCAGAAGGAATCATGCTATTAATGAAATGGTAAAAGTCCATAAAAAAATTGAACCTCACGAACATGAACTTTCGAATCCAATTCATTTACATGGAACCCAAGGAGAAGAAATTGCTGTAAATCCAATGAATAAATCTTTTTGGATTGGTATGTTGCATGGGTTGGCAGGTACAGGAGGGGCATTAACATCTGCACTAGTTTTAAGTAGTGCAACTATAACTGATGCTCTTTTTATACTAGCTGTAGAATCTCTTGGAATTATTGTAGCAATGGCGGTATATAGTTATGTTTTGATTGTTGTGATGAGTCGTTTTTTAGAACGTAATCTAGCAATTTTCAAGTGGATGAATGGTCTTGCAGGAGTAGCTTCGATAATTATAGGATTGATATGGATCTATAATAATAGTATGGTATTATGATACAAGACGAAAAACAAATCAATTTTCCTTTTTCAGCTATTGTTAGTCAAGATGATTTTAAGCTAGCACTTATATTAAATTTGGTTGATCCTCTTATTGGAGGAGTATTAGCTATTGGTGATAAAGGAACCGGAAAAACTACGCTCATTAGATCGCTAACAAATCTAATGAGTACTCAACAATCTTTTCCCTTTATTAATTTACCTATTGGTGTTTCTGAAGACAGACTTATTGGAAGCATTGATTTAGAACAATTGATCAATGCTAAGAAAGAAGTTGTCAACTTAGGTTTAATGGCACAAGCACACCAAGGTGTTTTGTATGTAGATGAGGTGAACTTACTACAAGATTACCTTACAGACATTTTATTAGATGCAGCTGCTTCTGGTAGTTACTATTTAGAACGAGAAGGCATCTCTCGTTATTTTAAAAGTCAATTTTGTTTAGTTGGCTCTATGAATCCTGAAGAAGGAAATGTAAGGCCTCAATTAAAAGATCGTTTTGGATTAAGTGTTCGTATAACAACACCTACAGATCCGAAAGTACGTCAGCAAATTATCAAACAACGTTTCGAGTTTGATGATAACCCGGTAGAGTTTGTCGCTAATTATAAAAATAAAGATGAAGATATAGCGATACAAATAGAAAGGGCTAAAAAGAATTTAAAATCTATAAAAATAAATGATTCAATTATAGAATATTGTAGTGCATTAGCTGTTCAGCATCAAGTAGAAGGTTTGCGTGCAGATATTTTATTACTGAAAACTGCTAGAGCTTATACCTCTTATTTGAATCAATCAGAAGTTACTACAGAAGCCGTAGATAAAATTGCCGATTTTGTATTGAATCATAGAAGTACAAATCAGCATCAGAACCAGAAACAACCGAATCAAAACGAAAACGAGCAACCAAAAGAATCTCCTTCAAATGGAACTCCTTCTAAAGAAGAAAACATACATATTCTAAGTCCCTTAAACGAATTTAGAAAACCAAAAGATATAGCTGCGAATACAATTGATAACGGCGCAAATTCAAATCAAATTAACCAAGCAACTATTACTTCCATAAATACAAAAAAGACGGTAAGTCAATATGTAGCGACAGATAAATTTGAATTAAAAACAAAAAGGAAGAACAACCTTTTGAAGCAGCATCATATCTTTTTAATAGATTCTAGTGGTTCTATGATGAAAGATGAAATTATAGCATATGCTAAAGGAGCTGTGCATAAAATTGCAGAACAATCGAAAAAACAACATACACAATTCTCTATGGTTTCTTTATTTGATGGAGAAGCGCAACATATTTTAAATCAAACAGGAATTCTAAAAGAAATTGAAACGGTATTAACAGATCTTAAAACTGGGGGTAAGACCAATTTAATAGCTGGTTTTAAAAAAATAAAAGGAATTTGTTCGGATATAGCATTTCATCATCACCTTCATATTATTACAGATGGAAAATTAAATACGGAACATACTTTAGAAGATATAGTACTCGCTTTTCAGACGTATTGCAAAGGAATACATACCACTCAAATAGTTGATGCAGAAAAAGGGGTGGTAAAAATTGGAGTTGCTAAAGAATTTGCGAAGCGTATTCAAGCTAATTATGAAATTTTAATGAGGACAACAGTTTCTGAAAGCCCAAAATATACTGAAGGATGAGCAAACAATTTATTATAGCTGCTCCAAGTAGTAATGCAGGTAAAACAACTGTTACTTTAGGATTATTACGGCTGCTTAAACGAAAAGGTGTTGATGTACGGTCTTTTAAAGTTGGTCCGGATTATATTGATCCAAAATTTCATGAATTAGCTAGCGGAAAAGTAGGAGTCAATTTAGATCTATTTATGATGGATCAAAATGAAATCAACACTAGTTTACATTACTATGGCCAGCATGCTGAAATTAATTGCATAGAAGGCGTTATGGGATTGTTTGATGGTGCTAAAAAAGATACAGGAAGCACGGCCGAAATGGCAAAGAAATTACAAACTCCTGTTTTATTAGTAGTCGATGCAAAAGCAGTTGCTTATTCTGTGGCACCGTTGATTCAAGGTTTTGTGAATTTTGATAAGGAGGTGAAAATCATGGGAGTTGTTTTTAATCGAGTAGGCTCCGAAAGACATTATATGATGCTTAAAGAAGCTTGCGAAGACATCAACGTAAAATGCTTTGGGTATGTATCAAATTTGAAAAATATTGAAATTCCATCAAGACACTTAGGGTTAAACATACGCGACATTGAAAAATTTGATAGTGTTATTGATCAAATTGCTACTGAATTAGATAAAACAGTCGATTGGAAAGCTATTTTAGAAGCCTCCAAACAAGTAGCACCAAAAGTTAGTTCAGAAAAGAAACCAATAGACAACAAGAACATAAAATTTGCAGTTGCCAAAGACGAGGCTTTTAATTTTATATATCCTCAGCATATTTCAGTAATGCAAGAGGTAGGCGAAGTCATCTATTTTAGCCCTATGCACGATGAGATGCTTCCTGATTGTGATTTTATCTATTTGCCTGGGGGTTATCCAGAATCTTATTTAAGAGAATTGTCTAGCAATACAAAAATGCTTTCTAGTATTAAAGAATTTGCTCAAAATAATGGTCAGATCTATGCAGAATGTGGTGGAATGATGTATTTGGGGAAATCTATGATATCTGAAGATAATGAAGCTTTTGAAATGGTGAATTATTTTGATTTTGAATCTTCTATGGCGAATAAAAAACTGCATTTAGGGTATCGTGTTTCCAAAATTAATGGTCATACTTTTAAAGGACATGAGTTTCATTATTCTAGTTTAATAAACGATACAGAAACAACCATAAAGGCAGGAATTACAGATGCAAGAGGTGGTGACGCAACCGCTAAAATTTATAAAAAAAATAAGGTAATGGGCTCTTATGTACATCATTATTTTGGTACATCAGGAATACTTTTACAATTGATTAATGAAATAAATAAGTAACGTATGAAATGAGCATAAACAAAATTAATTTTTTGCTTATACACCGAAATAATTAAATTTTTTATGCGAAAGCGAAGCGGTTGATCTAAGCAGAAAATTTTTATTTGGTTCATTTTTAATGAAATAAAAATTTTTAAATAGATGAAAATTTACACAAGAAAAGGAGACAAAGGAACTACTGGGGTTTTTGGAGGAAAAAGAACCTATAAAAATTCCGCACGAATTGAATGTATCGGAACCTTGGATGAGGTAAATTCTACCATTGGTTTACTGCGTGCTAAACTAGGAAATGATCACGAATGGCAACCTAATTTACATCGTATTCAAAAAGATATGATGAATATGATGTCGCATTTGGCACGTCCATCAGATTCTAAAAAAGAAAATCCGAATCCAGAACCTAAAGATGGCGCTGAATTTTGTGAACAATGGTTAGACCAAATGGAAGATAGTATCAGTTCGCCATCGGATTATTTTTTATTACCAGGAGGGAACGAAATCTCTGCACTTTGTCACGTTTGTAGAACACAAATACGACGAGGAGAAAGAACCTTGGTTACTTTAATGCAAGAAGACCCTGAATCTGTGCACGATTACATTATGAGTTATGTAAACAGAATGTCTGATTTGTTTTTCACAATGGCAAGAGCAGAAATGGACAAACACGGTGTCGCGGAAGAAAAGTGGAACTTGTTTTTATATAAAAGAAAGAAGAAGAAAACAACAACATAGTATTATAAATACAATATTAATAATGTAAACATACAATTCATCAGTAAGAACTTATAATTTAAAGAAATGAATAAAATACCAATTACAATAGTTACCGGATTTTTAGGCGTAGGAAAAACGACCTTAGTGCATAACATGTTAAAGAACGCCAACGGAAAACGCATTGCTGTGTTGGTAAATGAATTTGGAGAAGTAGATGTAGATGGACAATTGATAGCTTCATCAGAATGCGGCGATGAGGATTGCAACTTAGTACAATTACCTAACGGATGTATTTGTTGTACTGTACAAGAAGAGTTTTTACCGTCTATGCTACAACTGTTAGAACGCAAAGAAGAAATTGACCATATTGTTATAGAAACCTCAGGTTTGTCTATGCCTAAACCTTTAGTGAAAGCAGTGAATTGGCCAGATTTAAAACCTCATATTACGATAGATTCCGTAATTACTGTGGTAGATGCTGTAGGAATAGCTACAGGAGAAATATGCGATAGAGAACGAGTGTTAGCGCAACGTTTAGCGGATGATACTTTAGATCACGAAACACCTATTGAAGAATTGTTTTTGGACCAATTATCGTGTGCTGATTTAGTTTTGGTAAGTAAAAGAGATTTGGTTGATGATGAAAATTTTTCAACCATTACTGAAATAGTAACTGAGAAGGCAAGACCAAATACTAAAATTGTTCCTGTTGTAAAAGGAGAATTAGACAATGCTATTTTATTGGGTATTGGAGCTTCTGCAGAAGATGATGTAGATAACCGTCATTCTATTCACGAAGAGCATCATAAACACGGAAACCATCACCATCATAATGATGACGTTAAAACGGTTTTATTAGAATATGCTGAAATTACAGATATTAAAAACCTCGTAAAAGATTTAAAAGCATTAGTAGCGCAACACGAAATTTATAGAATTAAAGGTTTTGTAAATATTCCTAACAAATCAATGCGTATGGTGTTACAAGGTGTAGGCGCACGTTTTGATTATTATTTCGAAAGACCGTGGGGAGCTAATGAAGCTCGTAAAACAAGTTTAGTGGTTATTGGTAAAAATATAGAACTTACCGAAAATAACGAAATCAACACCCATGCGCATAGTCATCACCACCATGATCATGAGCACGGACATTTTCATTTATAATTTAACATTCTTAAAAAAGTGCATTTAATTTCTACTATACCGGGCGGTTGGAATCCTAATGATGAAGGTGTATTTTATATAGACCAATCTCCTGGAGATATTGTTTTTTTGTCTTCAGCAGATTCTGATTTGTTTATGATGCATAATGCTTATAAATTAATTCATAACGCAGTAGAAAATGCACCTTCATTTCGGTTTGCAAACCTTAGTTATTTTAAACAAGAATTAACTATTGACACCTATATTGATGAGGTTATTTCATCAGCAAAAATTGTGGTGTTAAAATTGTTAGGAGGAAAAGCCTATTATAATTATTTGTGTGAAGCGGTTACCGAATGTTGTGAAGAAAACGATATTCAATTATTGTTTTTACCTGGTGATAATAAACCGGATTTAGAATTGATGCAATCTTCTAATATTCCGTTAAAAGATGTCGATTTAATCTGGAAGTACATACAAACTGGTGGTATTGAAAATTGCCAAGCTGCTTTACAATTAATTAGCAATAGAATTACAGATACAGCAGTAATACCTAATGCTATTAAAACCATTCCTGATTTATTTTTATATCATCCCACGGTAGGGATTTATAGCAAACAAACTCTCGTAGAAAATAAAAATCAAGCTATTGTTTTTGGGTATCGAAGTTATTATTTATCGAATAATTTAGCACCTATTCATGGGATCCTTGATGCCTTAGCAGCACAAGGAATCGATGCTGTTGTTATAATGGCAGCAGGATATCGTGAACACGATATTGAACAACAAATTTTTAGTTTGTTGCAATTTCATCAAATAACAAAACCTAAAATCATTATTAATACCACAGGTTTTAGTGTGCAAGGTTTTAATGATACCACACAAAGTTTGTTTGATGCGTTTAACGTACCCGTTATTCAAGCTATTATGGGAAGCTGTAATCGAGAAAGTTGGCTCGAAGGAAATTTTGGGCTGCCACCTACGGATATCGCAATGAATATAGCTTTGCCAGAAGTGGATGGTAAAATTATATCGAAAGTGATTTCGTTTAAACAATCCAAAGAAAAGGATACACTTACAGATTCTGAAATAGTTTCTTATGTTCCTAATGTAGAAGGTTGCCAGTTTGTTGCAGAAATGGCCAAGGCTTGGGTAAACCTTCAGCAAAAAACGAATGCAGAGAAAAGAATCGCATTAGTTTTACCTAATTATCCTAATAATAATAGCCGTTTGGCTAATGGTGTGGGGTTAGATACTCCACAAAGCACCTTACAAATTTTAGCACAATTGGCTCATGAAAACTATGCGTTAGCATCTGATTTTCCTAAAACAACCAAAGAGTTAATAGATAAATTAACCAACTCGGTTACCAATAGTTTAGAAACGATTAATACGTTAAATGAGCGGCATGCTATAAAATTAGAAGAAGCTGTTTTTTATCAATATTATAATCAACTATCAAAAACGCTTCGCGATAGCATAGAAGCACAATGGGGAAATCCAAATGAGTCTCCTAATTATCAAAAAGGATATTTTTTAATTCCAGGATTTATTTCTGAAAACGTATTGGTAAGTATTCAACCAAGTAGAGGTTATAATCTAGATTTACAAGCCAGTTATCATTCACCAGATTTACCGCCACCGCCGGCATATTTAGCCTATTATATTTGGCTGCAACATGATTTTAAAGCGGATGCTTTAGTGCATATTGGTAAACATGGAAACTTAGAATGGTTACCAGGAAAAAGTGTAGCATTAAGTAAAGAAACTTGTTTTCCTGCTGCTATTCTAGGAGCGATTCCTCACTTTTATCCTTTTATTATTAATGATCCTGGAGAAGGAACGCAGGCAAAAAGAAGAAATCAAGCGATTATATTGGATCATTTGATACCGCCAATGACACGCGCAGAGAATTATGGTGACTTGCTAAAATTAGAACTTTTAATTGATGAGTTTTATGAATCTGCTTTAGTAGATAAAAAAAGAGCTTCACTGATTAAAACCAAAATAGAAACACTAGTTAATGAAACCCATCTTAAAAGTGATTTAAATCAAGACGGAAAAGACATCGATGCTTTATTAGAAGTTATTGATGGATATTTATGTGAACTCAAGGAATCTCAAATTAGAGGTGGATTACATATTTTAGGAAAATTACCTAAGCAAGAAAAATTAGTGGATTTAATTGTTGCTTTACATCGATTGCCGCAAGGTAATTTAAAAGGAATTACACAATGTTTAGCTGAGGATTTGCAACTGAATTTTGATCCGATAGATGTTTCTTATTCAGATCTTTTTGAAAAAGAAATTTTGGGTATATCATGTCGTACATATGGGCAAGCAGTAGAGCTTTTGGAGAACAAAGCTAAAAACATTGTTAGTCAATTATTAAGTAATGATCAAAATGAAAACATAGGTGAATATACACAAGAAATATTAGCCTATATACAACAACATACATTGTCTGTTTTACACAAAACAAGCAACGAAATAAATCATTTGATCAAAGGGTTAAATGGGGAGTATATTCCTGCTGGTGGATCCGGTGCTCCAACGCGAGGACGTTTAGATATTTTGCCTACAGGAAGAAATTTTTATTCTGTAGATGTTCGTACTGTTCCTTCGGAAGCTGCTTATGAATTAGGGACAAAGAGTGCTCAGAATATAATTGACCGCTATTTGCAAGAAAATGGAGAATACCCTACTTCTATTGGTTTATCTGTTTGGGGGACTTCTACAATGCGTACTAGTGGTGATGATATTGCTCAAGCTTTGGCATTAATTGGTGTAAAACCCATTTGGCAAGGAAGCAATCGAAGAGTTAAAGATTTTATAGTACTTTCTACCCTAGAATTGAAACGACCCAGAGTAGATGTCATGTTACGTGTTTCTGGTTTTTTTAGGGATGCTTTTCCAGATTTAATCTCCTTATTTAATTCCGCTGTTGAAAAAGTAGCTTCTTTAGATGAAACTGATGAACAAAACCCTATAAAAAAACGTTTTGAGGAGGAAAAACAACAATGGCAAAAAGAAGGTTTAGATGAAAAGCAGGCTAATGAAAGAGCTTTGTATCGTGTCTTCGGATCGAAACCAGGAGCATATGGAGCTGGATTACAAGGGTTAATTGAAGGGAAAAATTGGACAACCTCAGATGATTTAGCACAAGCATACATCAATTGGAGTGGTTATGCATATTACGGAAAAAATAATAGTGGAAAATCTGCACACGAAACTTTTAAAAAACGATTATCAAATATTGAAGTTGTGATGCAAAATCAAGATAATAGAGAACACGATATACTGGACTCTGATGACTATTACCAATTTCAAGGTGGAATGACAGCTGCTGTGAATACCGTAAAAGGAAGTCAGCCAGAAACTTATTTTGGAGACCATTCAAGACCTGAAAACCCGAAGGTAAAATCATTAAAAGAAGAGTTGCTAAAAGTATTTCGGTCAAGAGTCGTAAATCCAAAATGGATGCAAGGTATGCAAGAACACGGTTACAAAGGTGCTTTCGAAATGACAGCTACTATGGACTACCTTTTTGCTTATGATGCTACTACTAATTTAATAACCGATTTTATGTATGAGCAAATTACGGATGCTTATTTGTTTAATGAGCAAAACAAGTCGTTTATATCAGCACATAATCCTTGGGCATTAAAAGATATGTCAGAGCGCATGCTAGAAGCCATTCAAAGAGGTATGTGGGAGAATCCTTCTGAAGAAACTATAAGTGAATTAAAAGAAATCTATAAAAATTCGGATGCTATTACAGAATAGAAAGTTTAATATTTAATAATAAGATGAAGTACATGTAGATATTTTAATCTCTCCCGTTACTAAGTAAAGCTTCAGAGAAAAGAGAAACTTTTTATGTCCTCATTGCTATTAATAGAACTTAGTCATTTATTTTTTTTAAACAAAAACCTTATATTCATAGATATAGCCGTTGTAATTCTTATCATTACATAATGTAACACTAAACTATTAAATTCGTTATGAATATAATTGGTTATTATTAATTTATATAAGGATTGGATACAACACTTTTAGACCTTGCAATTATTGTTAGTGGAAGTATAGGATATTTTATAAGTATCGCACTAGTAACTACTTCTTTTTATAAAAGTCGGGCTAATAAATATCTCGCGATATCACTGTTCTTACTTACAAGCTTAACCTTTTTAGGTTCATATGAGATAGGAAATTTTGTCTTACAATTTCTAGACAATATTATGTTAGAGTTTTTGGTTGCAGGTACTTTATTTACATATTTCCTGATTCAAATTCAACATAAGTACCTTATAAAAAAACGATATAGATTGTTTTACTTTCCTTTTATAGGTTCTGTGATTCTTGAATTTTGTGTTTCTTTTTTTGATATCGTTTTAAATATTTACAATCCTGATTTTGATGCAATAACATATGATATCAAGGATCATGTATCTTTTTTGTATAATGTGTTATTAATCTTTTGGGGAAGATATTTGATAAAAAAATCAAATACGATTTCTATAGAAAAAAAGCGTTGGTTATTAAGACTTAACCTTTTTATGATATGCATTATTATTTGTTGGTTTTTATCCAATATAGAACTTTATGTATACGATTCAGAATATGTTACTAATTTCCTGTGGATACTACTTTCTTTTTTAACATGGTGGGTATTGTATTATGGAATTTTTAAACTACAGATAATTGCTCAAAAAGACGAGTTACACAAGTATTTAGTTTCAAAAAAAACAGTTAATACTTCTGTGAAAAAGAAAATAAGTAAGGCTACTGTTTCTAAAATCATTACAGAACTATATGTGGTAATGGAAGAGGAAGAGTTGTATAAAAATCCTCTTTTAAGTAGATTAGATTTGGCAAATCGATTAGGAACAAGCGAGGGATACTTATCACAAATCATTAATCAGGAAATCAATAAAAGTGTTATCCAGTTTGTAAATGAATATAGAATTGAAGCGGCTAAAAACCTTTTGCAGGATCCTGTATTCAATAAATATTCTATCGAAGCTATTGGTATGGAAGCTGGTTTTAAATCTAAGAGTGTTTTTTATAAAACTTTTAATAGTAATTCCGGGATGTCTCCTGGAGCTTTTAGAAAGCTTCATAAAATGTCCTGATTTGTGCCATTCCTTTGTTTTAGGACTTCTCCTTACCTAAAATTTACTTTTTATTTTTTTGATCGGTATACTTTTACTTCAGTAAATCAAAAAACATAAAAATGAAAAAACATTGCTTAGTCTTAATTAATAATACATTTCAAATCCTTGTTAGTGATAGAAGAGTAGTTCTTTTTTTGTTGTTATTTTTTAGTATTTATTTAGGGTTTTCACAAAATTTAAAAGAGATTTCAGTAGAAAAATCGGTTTTTGGAATTCAACTCGGAATTTTGAATATGTGGGCTCATCATGAGCTAAAATTATCCAGTCAAGTGGCCTTACGCAGTGAAATCGGTGTCGGAGGACCTAATACAGCTAATATTGCACCCGCTTTAGCATTAGAACCACGTTGGTATTATAATCTGAAAGCACGAGCGAAAAAGGGTAAAAGAATAGATGGTAATAGTGGAAATTATGTGTCGTTTAGATCGAGTTATCATTTTTATACTGTTTCAGAAGATGATAAAAATTCACTGAACAATCTACTACTTGCTCCAACTTGGGGTATTAGAAGAAATATTGGTAATCATTTTAATTACGAAGCAGGGCTCGGTTTAGGACTTGGTTTTGGGAACGATAAGGAGAGAGGTATTAACACGATACCCTATGTGAGTCTCAAAATTGGATATCGCTTTTAAAAACAGCGAGTGCCTTAAATATTGGATTCGATTTCCTTCAGTTGTAATAAACAGAATCTGATTAATCTTTTTACAACATTTTACTTTTTATAAAAATCAAAATGACAGAATTATGATATTACTAACAATCAAAAAAGAACTCTCTTTTTCAATTATTAAAAAACGTTATCTATATATAATGGTGTTTTTTCTTTTCTCTTGTCAATCTGATGATGACGCCACCATTCTTCCTGTGGAAGATCCAATGAATGGTTTTTGGATGTCAGCAGAAAAAGGATACATTTTTGAGTTTACAGATGATAAAAGCATTTTTTATAATATAAATACGGCAGGATGTTCCATTCAGGAAGATGATTTTATTCCAGAAGATTATTTTGGATTACGGCTAGAACTGGCTAACGAAAATGAACTTGTAGCTTCTACAGATTTATCAGACTCAGAAATAGTATTTACTCGGTTATCAAGTCAAACTCCAAACTGTTTACCTGATCAGGTTTCCAGTACAGAAGATCCAAAAGTTAATTTTGATCATTTTTGGAATATTTTTAATGACCATTACGCTTTTTTTGATACTAGAAATGTAGATTGGTCTCAATATGAAGGGATAAGAGATCAGGTTACAGTGGATAATTTTTATGATGTTTTAGAAGAGCTTGTTGTTTTATTAGAAGATGCCCATGTAAGTATCTATGATGAAGATAATGATATCGAAATTAACTCGGGAGCCTCCAAATTATTAGAAAGACTAAATGCTAATCTAAGTGGAGAACTGATCATAGAAGACGAAGACGATTATTTTAATCTTGTTGATCAAAAAATAACCACAATTGTCACGGAGTATTTGGGAGGAAATTTCGAAATAGATGATAGTGAGAACATATTATGGGGATTGATCGATGATACTGTTGGGTATATTGTTATTGGAACTATGGAAGGATATGGAACAAGTTTCGGTAACGAGTTATCAACATTAAATACTGTGCTAGATACTATAATGAACGACCTAAGAGAATCGGGAGTTTCTAACTTAATTATAGATATACGTTTTAATGATGGAGGGTACGATACAGTTACTTTAGATATGGTATCCCGGTTTATGGATCAGGAACGAATCTCCTATTTTAAAAAAGCAAGATTAGGAGATAGCTTTACAGAAAATAGAATTTTTTCGGTAGGACCTAAAGGTGATTTTCAGTTTACAGATGATATTATACTACTTACAAGTCCATATAGTGTTAGTGCAGCAGAACTTTTTGCTTTATGCGTAAAAGATTTGTCGTATGTAACCATTGTTGGAGAAAATACAGCAGGGGTTTTTTCTACTATTCTTACTCATATATTACCAAATGGAGCAGAACTAGGATTGTCTAATGAGGTATATAGTGATGCGCAAGGAGCGGTTTTTGAAACAGTTGGAATTGGTCCCGAAAATCAAGAAAACAGGGTGCCATTTTTATCAACTTCAGACTTTCAAGAACAAAAAGATGGCGGAATAGAACGTGCTTTAGAATTGCTAAATAATTAATAAGGTGCTAGATGAGAAAATCATTCTGGAAGATGTAATAATCAAAGGTGAATTCTCGATACAAGTAAAGCCAGTTATTTTAATAACTGGCTTTTTTGTAAATGAAAGTAAAATGTTGGATTTTGCTTAAAATCGTTTTCGAAAACCTGAGTTTTTGAATGTACAGACATTACTATCAATTATTGTAATGATATACCAAATGCCTCTTCAAAACCTTGTGTAATAAAGTCATTAATTGTTTGATCATGGTCTCCGGAACCTGTGATTATGTTTGTGTTTTTAGACTGTAAAAGTTCAATTTCTGAAGTTGTAAGTCTACCAACTGCTTGATCTACTTCTCCATAAACGTAGGTAATGCTAGATAAGTCATTAAAAGAATCAAGAAGTTCGGTGTATCTATTCATCGCAAATCCGGCAGCCAATCGGTTTAAGTTTCTATCGATAGCATCCATTTCTGGTTCTTGGTCCAGAATTGGATTAGTTCCGTTTTCGAAATACCCAGCCCTTCCTTCAGAAAAAGCTTCCCATACAATTTCATCCATATCTAACCTGCCAGCCATAATCAAGTAATTGTCTGCTACGTCTATCCCTTTCTTTGCGATAAGATCTTGTGTTACGAAAGCTCCAAATGAAATTCCTAATACATAGACTGTTCTACCTTGATTTTTAAAATAATTGACAACTTTATAAAGCATTTCCACACTTTCTGAATTAAAGTTAATTGCCTGATTAAATGTGATGTCATCATTTTCGAACGGGCTTGGATTTAATGTTTGTGCTTGGTGTACATTTACAGCTAAAAGATCTGTAGTATCAAAAGTTTGAAAAATTTCGTCTACTTCACCTGTACTGAGTGCGGTATCAGGACCACTTTGAACATTGACAAGAACAGTAGGAGCATCTTCATCACCTTTAAAATAAATTAAATCCTTAATTTCTTGTGATATTTCAAGAGGTTCATCAATAACGATATCATCATCCGAGTCGCAGCTGATGAAAAATAATGATAAAATAAGGACTGTTGTGTACATGCGATAATGTTTCATAATAATTTAATTTTTGAATTGTTTGTAATAATCTGATAGGGTACACCTCCATTAAGGTAACCTCCTAAAATGTTGTAATTAATTAAAATCAAAGTATAGGATCAGGATAGGTTATTATCCTGATTTACTTATTAAAAAAAGTATACTTGGTAGTTGCTTAGAAATCTATGGTAATAGGAGTTAATCCTGCTACACCAAAATTACCTAGTACCAATTCATTTGTTGTCATATTGGAGATATTACCAACTAAGTTGACAGGTAAAAACAAAGAGGATACTTCTGGTTCATTTCCTTGGTTACTAATGACATTGCTATAAAACTGAAACGTGGTGAAGTTAATATTGCTGATGTTTATGTTTAACGTTTCGCCTTCGTTCATGCCAGTTATAACAAGAATTTTTTCTTCCTCTTCATTGATAATTCTGTCATTGGATACGATCAATTCATCAGAAACTAATGCACCATCTTTAAGAATTTCTAACTGAATTAAATAGAAATTTTGTACATCAATTGGACCTGTGAAAGTAATTCGAACACTATCATCAGTTTTTACCATATCTACGATAGGAATGGGTGGATTTAAAATTTCCTCCTCGGATATAAGCACAGTTTGATCCTGTAATATTACTTCTATCCAATATATGTTGCCAATAATTGGAGTGATCATCTCTGCACTGGTATACTGGCCATTATCAGCAATAAACGAATCCGAAACTAATGAGACGGTATCAGATGCATCCCGTGTAAACAAAGATATTTGTGCGTCATTTACAGCACTAAAGGTTGTATCGGTTACTGGAACGGTTTTTTGAACCTGAACAGAAACAAAACCCTCCGCGTTGGTCAATAATCCAGAGATGAATACCTGCTCCTTAAATTCAAAATCCTGACTAATATCCTCGACACAACTTATTAATGTGAATAATGAAATGAATGCTATGTATATATGTAGTTTTTTCATGGTTCTAAAATTTAAAATTGTAGGATATGAACGGAATTGGCGCGGCGATAAATGAAATTTGAGATGTTTCTAATTGGTTATCGTCAAAAACAGAATTAATCGAAAACGCATTTTTACGACCATACACATTATAAAGACCAAAATTCCAGCTTCCTTTCCAGTTCGTTTTAGGATTATCGGTAGGTGTATATGTAAACGATATGTCTGCTCTATGAGTGTCTGGAATTCTAAAGGCGTTCCTATCAGAATAGATAATAAATGCATCTCCGTCAAAAGTTACCCTGCCATTAGGCTGGGTTATGGGTCTTCCTGTTTGATAGGTGAAAAATGCTCCTACTTCCCATTTTTTAGATAGTTTGTAATTTGCTGTGATGTTAAATATATGAGGCCTATCAAAATTAGAGGGAAAATAGGTGTTGTTATTAATTTGTTCTGAGGAGAAATTACTTTTTGTTTTTCGCTTAGAGACAGAATAGGTGTAGTTTATGTTTCCGGTTAATTTTCCATTATTTTTATGTGCGGCGACTTCTAATCCATAAGAAAAACCTTTGGCAGCTACTAATTCGGTTTCTAAGTTATCAAAAACTCCTAATCTAGCTCCATTTTTATAGACTATTAAATTATCAAATGTTTTGTAATAGCCCTCTATCGAAAAATTATAGCTTTGATCTTTGGTGTCATAAGCATATCCGGCAGAAAATTGATTTACTTCTAATGGAGCAATATGCTCACCAGAAGGTTTCCAAGTATCATTTGGTAATGTTATCGTTTGACTATTAATGGTATGAATGTATTGAAACATTCTGTTATATCCTGCTTTAAATGCTTTTTGATCATTAACGTCATATTTTAAAGATATGCGAGGTTCTAATCCAAAATAAGTTTTGGATATTTCGTTGTTTTTAACCCTTCTATTCCCTACAATTGAGTTTTGTGTTTGTGGAAGGTTAGGATCATAGATAGCAATATTTTCTTCTCCAAAATTCGCAAACCAAGAGTATCGTAAACCGGTTGATAATGATAGTTTATTCCATTGCTTTTCAATACTATAATAAGCTGCTAGTTCTAATGCTTTTTCTTTGTCTAGAACCTGATTACCTGCTGTACTAGTAATTTTGGGAATGAATTGATACAAATTACCATAGAGACCGAATCGCATTTGGGTACTAGGGTTTGAATAATAAGTGAAATCGGGTTTGAAAATCCAGTTTTCAATAGATCTTTCTACAGTTTCTTCTATATTTTCCTCAATGTTTTCTTCTCTAAGATCTTCTCTTTGCCCTAATGAGAAATCGTATTTGCTATAGATACCTGTTATGTTAGAAAATAATCTATTAGAAAAAGTATGATTCCATCGAATGGTAGCAGTAGTATTTATCCATCCAAGATCTAAATCAGTATCAAATCCACCTTCTCCATTTTCTTCTTCTTGATTAAACTTTAATACATCTGCAGCAAAAATACCTGATGCATATAGTCTGTTATTTTTATTGATGTTCCAGGTTAGTTTTGTGTTTAAATCATAAAAATGAAATTTGTCAACAGCTTCGTTGCCTTTAAACAAGGGAAAAAATACATCAAAATAAGAACGCCTGCCAGAAGCTAAAAAGCTTATTTTATTCTTTTTAATAGGACCTTCTATCGTAAATTTAGAAAACAGTAATCCCAATCCACCTTCTCCTTTAATTCTTTTAGAATTTCCATTTTTTTGTCGAATCTCTAGTACGGATGATGCTCTACCTCCAAAACGAGCCGGTATTTCGCCTTTATATAATTTTAATATTTTAACCGCATCTGCGTTAAAAATAGAAAACAATCCGAATAAATGAGAAGTATTATACAAGGGAGCTTCGTCTAGTAGAATTAAATTTTGATCTACATTTCCACCTCTTACATTAAAACCACTGGTTCCTTCGCCAATACTACTAATTCCTGGTTGGGTTAAAACTGCCCTGGTAATATCTGGTTCTCCCAAGAGAGATGGTAGTTTTTTAATTTCTGAAGTAGTCAGACTGGTAGTGCCTCCAAAAATGGGTTCTACCTGACTTTTATTGTTTTGATTAGTCTGTATTACAACTTCGTCTAACTGATTTGAGGATGGCTGAAGCTCTATCGCTATGTTTTTATCAGTTTCTAATCGAACATCTAACACTTTGGTTAGGTAACCCAGATACGAAATCTCCAAAGTATAAACTCCTTTGGCCAATGTTATGGAATAAAAACCATAAGCATTAGTAAATACGCCATTATTGCTGTTTTTTATGATAACACTGGCACCTAAAAGTATTTCGCCAGTAGCTTCATCTGTAATAATCCCGCTAATAGTAAAGTCTTCTCGCTGCCTTTTGACTTTAGAAAGAATGATATGGTTTTTCTTAATTTTATAAGAAATCCTAGTATCCTTAAAAAGCAACTCGAGCGTTTCGGTTATATCTTTTTTTATAACAGTTATACTAAAATTTTGATTGACATCGATTACGTCATTGCTAAATATAAAAGCGTAAGATGTTTGTGTTTCAATTTTATTTATAATTGATTGTAAAGAACTATTTTCCTCTTCTAGTGTAACATTTTTTTGAGAAAACCCATTGAATCCCAAGAGTTGAAAACAAAAAACCAAATAAAAAAAGAAAGATAATTTCATTAAAAAAGAGGGTTTTCCATAACTATTTTTTGGCCATGAAATGACCCCAAAATGGTATATTTTCATACATTTGAATATTGTTAATTAATACTGATTTCGCGATTAGAATTTTTTAACTTTTATAGTGGGAAAATGCCAGTTTTCCCACTTTTTTTATTTTATTATCCACTCATTCGTTTTCGTATTTAGTTGATATTTAAAGTTTTTTGAAATTGTAAGTATTTCAAAAATTTCATTTATAGGAGTTGTATTGTCGAAAGCCCCAGTAAATTTAGCAGTGGCAATGTTTTCATTTTTAAAGAGTATTGATGTGCCAAAATGCGCTTTTAAGTCGACTGCTATTTCTCTAAAGGTTTTATTTTCGAATTGTATTTTCCCTTCTTTCCAGGCAATATGGGACTCATTAGTGCCCATATTAGATTTTAGCACTTCTTTAGTTTTCTTATAGAAGGTTACTTTTTGATTTGGAATTAAGAATACGCTTTCTTTAAACTGAGTATTAGAAGTAACGGCTACTTTACCAGTTAATAGTTTTGTTTCTGTAATTGCACTATCTGTATATGATTTTACATTAAAACTGGTACCCAAAGCTTTTACTGTGATATGATTCGCTGTAGTTACAGTAAATGGGTGTAAGGTATCTTTAGCTACCTCAAAAAATGCTTCTCCTTCTAGATATAAAGTTCTTGGGTTTTCTGAGTTATAGGATAGATTACTAGAAGCATTTAGCCATACAATAGAACCATCTGATAGTTTGATGTTTTTTTGTTCACCAAAAGTTGTTTGCACAACTATTTGATTCTTATTGGAGGATAAGGTATTGTAGAAATATACTCCAGAAATGAGTATAACAAATATAGCCGCATACTTTAGCATTTCTTTCCAAACTACTGTTTTGGGTTTCACTGTTGTGAAAAAACGTTTTTTGGCTTCTTCAACAGAAGGGTCTTTCGTAGCAGTATGTTTATGGATGGTTGTTATTTTTGTAAATAGTGCTTTATCAAAATCTGGAGAGTTTTTCCATTTTTCTACTTTTAGAATAGTAGTATCATCCGCGGTCTGCGAAATATATTCCCAAAGTTCAGTTTCTGTAATTTTAAAATGCTCCATACCCAAAAGGTGTTAATTAGATATAAGACGTTTGCGGAGCAGGGGTACCCTATTAAAATTTTGATTTTTTTTTTATAAATAATCTTTTAAGCCTTTCTTAAATGCTGCTAAGGCCTTTGAAATATGGAGTTCTACAGTTTTTATAGAAATGCCTTTTTTTTGTGAAATTTCTTTGTAGGTAAAACCTTTATCTCTTGATAATTTAAAAATATCTGTTGTTTTTTGTTCCAATGTAGTATAGATATTTTCGATGCGCTCTACCAATTCCCATTGTTTATCAATCTCAGTTTCTATCGTAGTATGGAGCGCATATACACTTGTATATTTCTCTCTAGTTCTTTTCTTTCTATAGGAATCGATGATTTTATTTTTTAGTGTGGTAATTAAAAACGATTCTATAGAACGTTCGGATTGGTTAATATGCTCAAAGTTTTCCCAAAGCTTTATAAATGTTTCTTGTACTAACTCTTCAGAAAGGTCGGTTTTTTCTAAAACTTTTAAAGCGTAATTGTACAATCTGTTATAGTGCTTGTCAAACAAATTGGAGAATTTAACTTCTTTGATAGAGTCGGATGTAGTTTGTTTATTCAAATATTTTGATAAAGAGATATTGCTAAATTATATAAAAAAACGTTCAAAACTAATTACTGTTGCACTTTACTCTTCGTTCATATTTTTTTAAGAATAAAAAGAATAATGCATAATATTTAAAAGGGTTTTTGAGAAGTTTTAGAGCGTTTGATTTTGCTAGTAAGTGTTTTAGAATTGGTGTGTTGCGATCTTTTTGTAAAAAAAATCGTGATATACTTTTAAATAACTCTTAAACGCTCGTTAATTTAGTATTAATTAGCGCCTATACATTCTTACAACGTCTTTTTTTATCCGAAATACGTCATAAATATACTTTTGTTTGCCTCTAAATTTGCAAAGCTTATTTAGACCAAATAAAAATAATATGCTCCTCGACACACAAACTAATCTTGTTTTTGATCAAAAAGTTGATCATTTTTTCGATCCTCAATCCAAATATAGCTATGAAGAATATATGCATAAAGCGTTGCAATATGTAAAGTCTTTTTTGGATAGAGATCATTTTTATCCAGGAGAAGTATTCGACTTTCAGGAAAAGAAAGATTTACTCTCTCCAAATGCGAATGAAACCTTATCAGTGGATCAGGCTCTTAATGAAATTAAAGAATTGTATCTCGATCATACCATTGCTTTTCATCATCCTAACTATGTAGCCCATCTTAATTGTCCCGTATTGCTTCCTGCTTTGGTTGGTGATTTAATCGCTTCATCTGTAAATACAGCCGTAGAAACTTGGGATCAAAGTATTTCTGCAACGTATATAGAGCAGGAAATAATTCGATGGATTTGTGATAAAATGAACTTACCATCCACTGCTGATGGTGTTTTTACCAGCGGTGGAACTCAATCTAATTTTATGGCCTTATTACTAGCACGGGATAATTATGCTTTTAAACATTTTGGATTGAATCTAAAAGAGAATGGTTGGTCAGATGTAGTTTCTAAATTTCGTTTTTTCTGTTCAGATAAAGCACATTTTAGTATTAAGAAAAATGCTGCACTTATGGGGATGGGATATAATGCCGTAATTCCTGTAGCTACTGATGAAAAGATGAAAATGGAGGCAGATGCTTTAGTACAAGCCATAGAAAAAGAAAAACAAATAGGAAACATACCGATTGCTATCGTGGCTACCGCAGGAACCACAGATTTTGGTAGTTTTGACCCTTTGGATACCATTGCAAAAATTGCTCATGAATATGATATTTGGTTCCATGTGGATGGAGCTTATGGAGGTAGTTATGTGCTTACTGAAACGCATCGCCATCTTTTAGAAGGAATTAAACATGCGGATTCTGTTACTATCGATTTTCATAAAACAATGTTTCAACCTGTTTGTTCTAGTGCTTTCTTAGTTAGAGATACAGAACACTTTAAGTATGTTTCATATTACGCGGATTATCTAAATCCATTAGAACATAGAGATGAAAAACATCCTAATCTGATAGAAAAATCAATCCAAACTACTAGACGATTTGATGCGTTGAAACTCTGGTTTACCTTAAAAATGACTGGAGAAAAAAATATAGGAGCATTTTTAGAAAAAGTACATTATCTAGCATTAGATCTTTATCATAGCGTTAGAGATGATATCTATTTTGAAATGGCTCATAAACCAGAGCTAAGTACATTAGTTTTTCGATATAAAGTTCCAGGTGTATCGTCAGATGCACTTCTTGATAAAACGAATCTTTATATTAAAAATACCTTGTTTAAATCGGGTCAAGCTTCTATAGCGAGCACAAAATTTAATGGAAAAACATATCTAAAATTTACATTATTAAATCCTAAAAGTACCATTGACGATCTGTTAAATATCATTCAGATGATTAAGGAAACAGGTAAGACTTACAATAGCGAAAAGCACAATTAAAAATAGAAAGCATAATGACGAAAGAAGAAAAGATACTTGATTTTATTGGGATTGGAGTAGGTCCTATGAATTTAGGACTAGCATGTTTGTCCGAGCCAATTACAGAGTTAGATGGACTGTTTTTAGATAGGAAAGAAAAATTTGACTGGCATCCAGGTATGATGCTTCAGGATACTACATTACAGATCCCTTTTATGGCAGATTTAGTAACCTTAGCAGATCCTACAAATCCATACAGTTTTCTAAATTATATCAAGGAACAAGGAAGAATCTATTCCTTTTATATTAGAGAAAATTTTCTTTTACTAAGAAATGAATACAATCAGTATTGTCGTTGGGCAATTGATAAATTATCTAATGTTCAATTTGGGACCGAAGTGGTTGAGATTGCGTATAATGAAAAGGAGCAATATTATACTGTTCTTTCGGAATGTACAAAAACGAATAAACGTAAAGTTCATAGAGCTAGAAGACTTGTTTTGGGAACCGGAACAAGTCCGTATATACCCAGTTGTTGTAATTCTTTAAAAGAAGATGCGATTCATTCTAGTTCTTATTTGCCAAATAAGAAGAAGTTACAATCCAAAAAATCTATTACAGTTTTTGGCAGTGGTCAGAGTGCTGCAGAGATTTTTTATGATCTCTTACAAGAAATAGATGAAAAAGGATATGAATTGAATTGGATTACGAGATCGCCAAGATTCTTTCCGTTAGAATATTCAAAACTTACTTTAGAGATGACGTCTCCCGAGTACGTAGATTATTTTTATAACCTTCCTAATCATAAACGTAATGAGTTGATTAAGAATCAAAAGCATTTATACAAAGGGATCAATCAAGATTTGATTGCTGATATATTTGATTTGATATATACGAAACGATTGCTTGCGGATGTCAAAGTAAATCTAAGAACAAATTCAGAGTTACAGAATGCGGTTTATGATGATACTTTGGACACCTTTTATCTAGAAATTCATCAGCATGAACAAGATAAATACTATCGTCATAGAACAGAAGGACTAGTATTGGCTACAGGATATCAATATCAAAAACCAACATTTGTCAATGGGATTAGTGATCGAATTCGATGGGATGAAAAAGGTAGATATGATGTACATCGTAATTATGCTATTGATCAATTGGGGTGTGAGATATTTGTACAAAATGCCGAACTACATACACACGGATTTGTAACTCCCGATTTAGGTATGGCAGCTTATCGCAATTCATATATCATCAAAGAATTAACAGGCACAGATTATTACGCTATAGAAAAGAGAGTTGCATTCCAGCAGTTTGATGTGTTAGAAGAAGAGGAAATTATGATAGAAACTCCAACTACCTAACAAAAATTCTAATGAAGAACTTTTTGATCATAATGACCTTAGTAGCTGTAGTAAGTGATTATTTATTACATCCTTTTTATCCTCAATTTTTCGAAGCTCGATTCGGAGTGACAAATCCAGAATTGGTAGGTTATTATTTTGCTGCGATATGCTTTATGGTGATGATTTCGTTTCCTTTTTGGGCATATGTTTCCAAAAAAATAACAGAGCTAAATATTCTTATATACACACAATTTGTGGCAGGAATATTGGCTTTATGTTGTTATACAACTACATCATATGTTAACTTCTGGATCATTTCTTTAATGATGATCTTATTTAAAGGAAGCTATTTACTAGTATATCCGTATATCCTAAAAATTATTACTAAAAAAGAACATCCTAAAACCATTGGTTTATTATCCGTAGTGGTACATCTTGGTGGAATATTAGGAGCAGTGATAGGAGGTGCTACTGTAGATTTAATTGATGCTAGCTACATTTTTCTGATTATGGCGATTGGAGATTTTATACAAATGGGTATGAGTGCTTATTTATTAAGAAGTAACAAATACAATACAGCCAAAATCTTGGAACCGGAAGGGTCTATTAAACAGAACTCAAAAATGATTCCCAGAGGTTTTATTCTCAAAATTGGATTGATTACTATGATTTTGTATTTCAGTGATTTTTTGATAAGACCATTTTTTGCAACCTACTGGGAAAGCATTTCAGTATATAATACTACACTAGTATCAGGAACAGTATATGCAATACCTGGTTTTGTAGCGCTGATTGCTTTATGGATAAATACGAAGAGAAAAGAAACAAATAATGTATGGCAACAGATGGTGCCAATATTATTAATAGGTATTACTGGATTATTTCTTCAAGGGCTTTCTACAGAAATAACAGTAATAATAGGTAGAATAATTTATGGTTGGGCAATTTTTCAAGGAGTTGTAAAATTTGATGTATTGCTCTTTAAATTTAGTACACCAGATTCTTATGCTATGGATTATAGTAAGGTACATTTTTTTCAAAACCTAGGAGTGTTGCTATCGTCTTTTTCTGTGGGGCTACTAGTAGATAATCATGGATTGAGAATTCCATTTTTGGTTGCTTTAGGTGGTTTTAGTATCACTTTATTGCTGTATTATTTAATTTTTAAAGTTGCTCCAAAACTCACTTCTAAACAATTAGTTAAGTCATAAGAAATTCTGAATGGAAAAAACAACCAATAACATACAGCATCAGTATCATAAAATCTATTCAAAAAGCTTTTCTGATTTTGGGGCCATAGAGATACGACCTTTTAGAATATCTGAAGACAGCGAGATATTGCACAAATGGGTAAATATGGACTATGCTATTTTTTGGGGAATGCAAGGATACGATTTACAACAGGTACGACAAGAATATATAAAATTGATGGAGCCGGAACATTATGATGTTTTTGTAGGTGTTTTTAAAGGTAAACCGGTTTTTGTATTAGAAAGATATAATCCCAAAGAAGATATTATAAGTACACTCTATAGCGTGGAAAAAGGAGACTGTGGGATTCATATCATCGTTGCTCCGCCACATGTTAAGATCCCAAATTTTACTTGGTATTTATTTACAGCTATAATGGATTTTGTGTTTAAAGATTCCTCTGTAAATAGAATCTTAGTAGAACCTGATATCCGAAATAAAAAGATGTTTGCATTATGTCAGCGGATAGGTTTTCAACTCGATAAAATTATAGAACTCCCAAATAAGACTGCTCAAATAGCATTTTTAGACAAAAAACAATATCAAGATTTTACATCAATTTCAAAAATTAATAAAAGAAGTGCTATGAATACTTTAGACAATGCTGTTTCGCCCCAACAATCTATAGCTCATTTACAACCCGAAGTTTGGGTTAAAGTAAATACTCTTTTTGTAACCAAAGCAATTTGCGAATTTAGTCATGAACTTCTGATCACACCAGTTGTTCTAGAAAAATTAAAGGACGGTTGGAATAGTTATATTTTAAAATCAGATAATCCTACCATTCAATATCAATTTAACGCAAAACCATTAGCGTTAAACCATTTATATATTGAATCAGGATCGATCAAAAAATATGAAGAAAGTGAATCCGTTGTCATAGACGGTGTTTTATTTATAAAGGAGTTTAGAAAACAGCTCGGTATTAAGGATACGCAAATGCCATTATATCTAGAAGAGATCATTAGTACCTTATATGGGAGCGCATTTAAATTTTTAAAAGGTAATCCAACTTCAGAGGAGCTAGCGATCGCCGATTTTCAAACTATTGAACAGTCCATGACAGAGGGACATCCTGGTTTTGTTGCTAATAATGGCCGTATAGGTTTTGATAGTAGTGATTATAGGTCGTATGCTCCCGAAGCTGGTAATTCTTTTTCATTAATATGGTTGGCAGGTCATAAAAGCAGAGCTGTATATGCAGCAACCGAGGTATTATCTTATGATACTTTAATACAGCAAGAATTAGATAATGAGACGATAACATCTTTTGAGACGATTATAAAAAATAAAGGTTTTGATCCGGAAGATTACTTCTTTATTCCTATGCATCCATGGCAATGGTTTAATAAATTAGCTAATATATTTTCGCCAGAACTTGCTACCGGAAACCTAATATGTTTAGGATATGGTCCGGATCAATACCTTGCTCAACAATCTATTAGAACATTATTCAATAAAACGAATCCTAAAAAATTCTATACCAAAACAGCGCTTTCAATTCTAAATATGGGGTTTATGCGCGGGCTTCCATTGTATTATCTTGGGACTGCTCCTAAAATGGCAGTTTGGTTAGAAGAATTACTTTATAATGATTCTTATATTCAGGAAACGGGTTTTAGGATGCTAAGTGAGATTGCTTCGGTAAGTTATGTGAACCCTTATTTTGAAGAGTTTGGTCCTCACAATGATTATAACAAGATGTTAGCATCCCTTTGGAGAGAAAGTCCCATTGCCAATGTGAACGGAAACCAACAAGCCATGACTATGGCAGCATTGCTACATATAGATCAAAATGGAGAAGCTTTATTACCAAAAATTATTGAAAAGTCTAGTCTAACTATAACGGATTGGTTGCGTTTATATTTAAAAGCATATTTAAGCCCACTATTGCATTGTTTTTATCATTTTGACCTGGTTTTTATGCCTCATGGGGAGAACATTATCATAGTATTAGAAGATCAAATCCCTGTAAAATCTTTCTTAAAAGATATTACGGAAGAAGCTTGTATTCTAAATCCAGAAGTTGAGTTGCCAGATCATTTAAAACGCATGTATGCTCCAGTTCCAGAAGATGTAAAATTACTTTCGATTTTCACAGATATATTCGACGGTTTTTTCCGATTTATGTCTCATATTTTAGTTGCACATGCTAATTTCAAAGAAGAAGAATTTTGGAAAGTGGTTGCAGATGTAATTCAAGAATATCAGGATCGTTATCCAGAAAAAGAAGCAAAATTTAAGCAATATGATTTATTTGCTCCAGAATTTCAATTGTCTTGTTTAAATAGATTACAACTAAATAATCACAAACAAATGATTGATTTAGATGACCCTGTAGCATTGCTTCAGTTTGCTGGTAAACTAGAGAATCCCATTGCTGCTTTTAGAAAAGATTTAGTAGGTGCAACTTCATAATTAAACGAGCATTATGGAAAATACTGAAATCTCACAAAACATAGTTTTTTCAAGAACAATTGAAAATTTTGGAACTATACATTTACGCCATTTAGATTTTGATTATGATATTTCTACTATTCATAAATGGGTAACAAAAGAGTATGCTACATATTGGGGTATGCTAGAAAGTTCTATAGAAGAAGTACGCTCAGAATATTCGGCGCTAGTTTCCAGAAAAGACTATGATGTTTTTATAGGTGTATATAATGGAGTTCCCATCTTTTTAATGGAAAAGTACAAAGCAGCAACAGATAGGATTTCTGACTATTATTCTGCTAAAGATACTGATTACGGCATGCATATTTTGGTAGCGCCATCAGATCATAAAATCACTGGATTTACCTGGAATGTATTTACTACAGTTCTTGAATATTTCTTTGAACTACCAGATGTAGAAAGAATAGTGGTAGAGCCAGACGTTAGAAATCAAAAGATTCATACTCTTAATAAAAAAGCTGGGTTTGTATACCAAAAAGAAATCGAATTACCGGAAAAAACTGCAGCATTAGCTTTTTGTGAACTACAAGATTATAAAAAAGCCAAAAATGCTTTTAGAGAAAAAATAAAACCAATGACCAATTTAAATATATCTGATTCATTAAGAGTATCTCACGCTCACCTTAATCCATATATTTGGAAAAGTGTAAATAGAGCTCTTGTAAGCAAAGCAATTAGCGAATTTTTACACGAATTACTTTTTAAACCTCAACAAGAGACAAATAACCAAAAGTGGAATAAATATTTGCTAATTGCCGATACTCCTGGAATAACATATGAATTTACTGCGCAAAAATATAAGCTTGATCATTGGGATATTGATAAAAGCTCTATTATTAAAAAAGTAAATGATATTCAGGTTCCTATTGATGCATTAACGTTTATCGTAGAGTTTGTATATACCTTAGAAATACCAAAACATTTACTTCCTGTATACTTAGAAGAAATATCTAGTACATTATCCAGTGCTGCGTATAAGAAAGTTCATCATTCATTTTCATCAAGCGAACTAGTAGATAGCTCTTTTCAGGTCATAGAGCATGCGATGACAGAAGGACATCCTTGTTTTGTGGCAAATAACGGAAGAATAGGTTTTGATGGTCAGGATTATTTGCAATATGCTCCAGAAACCAATTTACCTTTTAAAATATATTGGTTAGCGGGTCATAAAAGTAAAACCACTTTTACTTCTGTACACAAATTTGAATACAAATCTTTAATGCGAAAAGA
This sequence comes from Aquimarina sp. Aq107, assembly GCF_943733665.1. Lineage (NCBI taxonomy): Bacteria > Pseudomonadati > Bacteroidota > Flavobacteriia > Flavobacteriales > Flavobacteriaceae > Aquimarina > Aquimarina sp. Aq107. The sequence continues at coordinate 104,893 of NZ_OX030782.1, forward strand.
GCTAGGTGTTCAGTTAATTGCAAAATTTAATACAAAATTAGAATCTTTAGGATTAGATACTAGTTCGTATGTTTTTATTCCTGTACATCCTTGGCAATGGAATAATAAAATACTTCAGGTGTTTGCTGCAGATATTGCGAATCAAAATTTAGTATTCTTAGGAGAAGGAGATGATTATTTCTCTGCACAACAGTCGATTAGAACACTTTATAATAAAAGTAATCCTGAGAAAATGTATACCAAAACCGCCTTGTCGATTCTAAATATGGGTTTTATGAGAGGGCTTTCTCCATCTTATATGAAGAGCACACCACATATTACGGAATGGATAACGGATTTATTAGGTAAGGATGTATATCTAAAACAAAAGGGTTTTACTATGCTAGGAGAAGTTGCTACGGTTGGTTTCCAAAATACTTTCTACGAAGTGTTAGGAAAAACAAATGCTCATAACAAAATGCTTTCCGCTTTATGGAGAGAAAGTCCACATACTAAAATAAAAAAGAATCAACAATTAATGACGATGGCTGCATTTCTTCATTTGGATTCAGATGGGGGTTCATTGATAGGATCATTAATCAAAGCTTCTGTTTGTGATGTTGGTGACTGGATTAGAAGATATTTAGAAGCATATTTAACACCATTACTACACTGTTTTTATACCTATGGGTTTGTTTTTATGCCACACGGAGAAAATATTATCATGGTATTGGAGAATCATATTCCGGTAAAAATCTTAATGAAAGATATCACAGAAGAAGTGATTGTTTTTAATGAGGAATTAGAATTACCCGAAAAAGTAAAACGATTATATACAAAGACTTCTGATACAATGAAAGTGTTATCGATTTTCACAGATGTTTTTGATTGCTTCTTTAGGTTTATGACTCCGATTTTAGAAAAAGATCTTGATTATAGGGAGAATGATTTTTGGCAAGAAGTAGCCTTGTGCATTCATTCGTATCAAACAGAACATCCAGAATTGCAATCAGAGTTTGATCGATATGATCTTTTCGTTTCAGAATTTGACAGGTGCTGTTTGAATAGATTACAACTGAAAAATACTCAGCAAATGTTAAATCTAGCGGATCCCATGGCAAGCTTAATTCTAGAGGGAACGCTAGAAAATCCTATTGCTAAGTTTAACAATACAAAATTGAATACTCGAAAGTCTGAACTCGTTGAAGACAATTAATATTACTAAAAAAAATCTTATGTCAACTATAAAACCAAATAGAATTTTAGCTATAGATTTTGGAAGAGGATTTAGTGTTATTGCTATGATTATGGTTCATACATTATGGATTCATGCTAGACAAGATGTGCAATCCGATACTTTTCTAGGACATTTTATTCATTTTGTTGGAAGAGGTACACCAGTTTTTTTAATAACAATGGGAGTATCTTTTATGATATCAAGGAATCAAGATGTAAAAAGCGCAGTAAAAAGAGGGATAACGATTCTCGGAGTAGCTTATTTAATGAATTTTCTCAAGTTTTTAGCACCTATACTCGTAGGGTTAATGCCTGATAGTTTTATAGCCGCTTATGGATGGGAAATGCCTTTGAAGTTAGAAGAATACACATATTTATTATTAACGGGTGATATATTACAATTAGCTGGAATATCATTGATTATATTAGCACTGATCAGAGCATATTTAAAAAATAAATTTATTCTATTAGGGCTAGCTATTTTAATAGCATTCATATCTCCAGAATTAAGAGGTGTTCAATCAGAAACATTCGGATTAAACTATATAACTCAATTGTTATGGAGCGATGGTTATTGGGTCTATTTTCCTGTTTTTCCTTGGATATCATTTATATTATTAGGAATGTTTTTTGGGAAATGGTATGTGGAAAAAGGATATAATCAAAATGAGTTATTTAAACGAATGGGTATCGTAGGATTACTATTTATTGCAGCTGGAGCCCCATTGGTATTTATGAATGAAGCATATCATTTTAATGATTTTTTTCATTTAGGACCTGGAGGAGTAATTTATCTCGCTGGATGGAACTTTTCTGTGTTGTCAATATTCCATTGGATATTATCGAAAACTAAGGACAATTTCTTATGTAAAACCTTTTATTATTGTAGTAAACATGTAACATCACTATATGTTATCCAATGGGTTTTGATTTGTTGGGGAATGGTGATTTTTGGTTTTCAAAGTAAAAGTGAACTTGGTACATTACTATTAATGCCAATATTTATGGGATTAACATTTGTTATTCACTTCTCCGTGGTTAAAATAAGGAATATTTCTAGATCTGATAAACGAATTCCTAAAGGAAGATTGACATCATAGAAATAGAATGACTACTAGAGAACTGAATTTTCAGTTCTCTAGATTACTACGATACTTTTTTGGAGTAGTTCCTTCTATTTTTTTAAATGCTGCAGTAAAATGTGTAGAGTTTTTATAACCAACTAATTCTGATATCTCATAAATGGGTTTTTTGCTATGTAACAGGAGTTGCCTTGCTTTTTCCATTCGTAATTTGGTAGCATATTCAAAAATTGTTTTGCCAAATAAAGCTTTAAATTCTTTTTTTAATATAAAATCATTTAATCCAATTTCTCTGGATAACTGATGAATTGAATATTGAACAGAAAGATCTGAAGAAATCATATGCTGCACTTGGTATAGCTTTTTTACTAAATTATCAATGGGAGGAATGTTATTAGTTATAATATTAGTAGTTGCAGTGTCTATTTTTAAAGTTACTAATTCAAGGACTTTAGATTCTAAAAATAATCGTTTTAACAACCCTTTCCTTTGATCCGACAAAATTTCGGAAAGAATATTTTGAGTTTTTGAGCATAATGGGTTTAAAAATTTGCTTTGTAGTTTTAACAAAGAATGTTTTTCTAAGATATTATATTCTTCATCTAGTTTATGCCTTTTTATAAAATCTGTACTCATTCTAATTTTAACTTCCTTAAGCCGTTTTCTTTTGTGATATGAGATTGAACCTTTTATATTTTCTAGATACAATAGATAACACTCTTGACTTTCGTAGATTAAATCTTTAGTTATTCCTTCAATTTTAATGATCTGTTCGCCTTCGATCAGGAAGGACATTTCTAAGAAATTGTCATAAAGCTTACCTTCTACTATTAAATTTTTTTCTAATAATACATCATAGATAGTAATAGATAGACCTTCAAACTTATGTGTCTGAAAATAACCTATACCATATTGAGGTAAGAATTGGAATTTTTTAGTAATAATTCCGCAACGTTCGCCAGAACCTATTAGCTCTGTAACAGTAGATAAGCTAACTGTTTTTTTAGGGTCTTGTATTTCGGTTTTAGTTGACGTCTTTTTGCGTCTTTTTTTATCCATAATGCGTCATTTTTCTCTTCCCTTAGATACTAATTTTGCATTTTAAATTTATTTAGACTAATTATAAATAATAAATATTTAGGTCGCAAAAATAAATAAAAAAATGTTACAGTCAGTGGTTATTTTAAAAAGAAAAAATAGTGTCTTTTTGATGCTTTTGATTACCCTATTTTGTCAGAGTCAAGAGGCAATAAAAGGTGTCGTTGTGGATCAGAATTCTAATCCGATACCGGAAGCTGCTATCCAAGTAGTAGAATTAGAAAACGTAGGCGTAATTACTAATTTTGATGGAGAATTTACCCTTTCACTTCCAGAAGGAACATATACACTAAAAACTAGTTTTATTGGTTTTCAAACTCGTTTCTATAAGATTACTAGGAATGCTTCTAAGGAACAATATATCCGCATTGTTTTAAAACAAAATGTAGAAGAACTAAATGATGTAATAGTTAAAGGGAAAACTGCTGCTCAAAAGGAAAAAGAAAAGGCTTTTGAAGTGGAAGTTATTGAAACCAAAGGATTAAAAAATAGTAGTGTAGATATCAATGCTATTTTAACAACGATACCAGGAGTAAATGTTCGGCAAAGGGGAGGATTAGGGGCTGCTTTTGATTTCTCTTTAAATGGATTATCAGGGAAGCAAGTGAAGTTTTTTATTGATGGTATTCCAATAGAGAATTTTGGAAGTTCTTTATCTCTAAATAACTTTCCTGCTACACTCGTAGAAAGAGCAGAAGTTTTTAAAGGTGTAGTCCCGATACATTTAGGAGCAGATGCATTAGGCGGTGCAGTTAATATTATTACTAATCAACGTAAAAAAGATTTTCTAGATGTGTCTTATGATATAGGGTCTTTTAATACACATCGTGCTACTATAAATGGACAACATTATAATAAAAATGGATGGATGTTTCAGTTGTCCTCATTTTATAATTATTCTGATAATAACTATACTATTGATGATATTGAGGTTAGGGATGAATTAGGAAATGATACCGGTATCCGCAGAGATAATGTAGAAAGATTTCATGATGCATATAATTCTCAGATGATACGGATACAAACTGGATTAGTTGATAAATCATACGCAGATAGATTGATTTTAGGTTTTACTGCATCTGCAAACGAAAACGAAATACAACACCCTATCGATCCGCAGAATCCATTTGGGGAAGTATTTACTGAAAATGATATTATTTCCGGATCTATCGAGTTTGAAAAAAATAATCTTTTTAATGAAAAGCTGAAATTAAAAATTTATGGTGCTCTAACAGAAAATAATGAAAGGGTCGTAGATACTTCTTCTAGAAAATATGATTGGTTTGGAAACTTTATAGAGCGAGGAGATCAAACACTGGGAGAATTTGAAGCCAGTAAAACATTATTTAAGTTTAAAGATAACCTACATTTGATAAATGCGTTAGCCACATATACTTTTAATGAAGTACATTCTCTAAGCGCTAATTATACTAAAAATTATATTCGCCGTAGAGGAGAAGATGACGCCAGAACCGGAAGAATTGCATTTCAGGATCCTCATATAGTTAATAAAAATATACTTGGTCTTTCTTACGATATTGAACTTTTAGATACGCGATGGCGTACTTCTATTTTTTCAAAAGGATATCTTTTAAACTCAGAAGGAATTTTAGAAGACCTATTTACCAATGTAGAAGAAGATCGATTTACTAGGTTCGAAAATACTTTTGAAGAATTAGGATATGGCTTTGCTACTACTTATAAAATCCTTGATAATTTTCAGATTAAAGGATCTTTTGAAAAAACATTTAGGATTCCTGAAGGTTATGAAGTATTTGGGGATGGATTTTTATTAAAATCTAATCCAGCGTTATTACCAGAAGAAAGTTACAACGCCAATCTAGGAGCTCTTTTTAATACAGATATAAATAGGTTAAAACTTCAGATTGATACCAATGTATTTTTTAGAGAATCTGAGAATTTTATAGCCATTAGATCCGAAGGAATCTTTTCTAGATACTTCAATACTGCTGATGCTAGAAGTACAGGTGTAGAAGGGGAAATAAGAATGTTGTATGATGCATTCTTTTTGGATCTGAATGCCACCTATCAAAATATCATTGATAGAAATGCTGGAGAAAATGCAGGTGTTGATTTTTTGAAAAATCAACGAATAGCAAATATTCCATATGTATTTGGAAATGCTCGTATTGGAGGTAAATTCAATAATGTACTTGCTGTAAATGATCAGTTAAACCTTTCCTGGAACACCTATTATGTGCATGATTACCCTCTTACCTCTTTTGTAGAAGGAAATCCAGAAGATAGAGATATTATTCCTGAACAAATTTCGCATAATGTAGAGCTTGGATATTCATTTAATGAAGGGCGTTACAACATTGCTGTTTCGGCCAGGAATATCTTGGATGCAAAAATTTATGACAATTTCGAAATACAACAACCTGGAAGAGCTTTTTATGTAAAACTACGATACTATATATCAAATTAAATATTAAACATCAAAAATCATATAAAATGAAAACAATAAAATGGATAAAAAATGTAATGCTACTTTTAGCAATAACCGCTATGGTTATATCATGTAGCAGTGATGATAATGGAGATACACCTATTGATCCGGATCCGGATCCAATTGCAGTATCTAAATATGTTGTAGGATTTGAGGCATTTCCTGTTGGAGATGCAAGTCCTGTGGATTATATTTTAGAATTACCATCATTAGAATCTTTAACAACCGGTGAAATTTCGGTAGAAGGTCAAGGAATTCCATTAAAAGGTTGGAGATTTTTCCACGGAGCAGGTAATACGATATTTACCGCGGGATATTCTGATGATGATACTTGTATTGCTTATCATTTAAATGAAGAGGGAACATTAGAAGAAAAAGCAAATTTTGCTTTTCAATCTACACTAGATAATTATGCAGCATTAGACGAGAATACATTATTGGCTGTGGAATTAACATATGGAGGACTTTCTGATAAACGTTTTCATATTGTAAATGCAGAGACAGGTTTATTAGAAAAGATTGAAGAACATCCTGTAGATATCGATATGGGTGATGGAACCGCAGAAAACCCTGGATCAACTCCTTGGGTGACCGGTATGGTACTTAGAGATGGAAAGTTATTTGTTTCATATCATAAGTGGTTGGCTGATGGTTCTTTTATTACTCCAGATGTAGATCGTGCTTATGTGGCAGTATTTAATTATCCAGAGTTCGAATTAGAAAAAATAATTGAAGATGATAGAACCAGTCCAATTGGAGTAAACGGTCATAGTACAGGTATTGAACAAACAGAAAATGGAGATATTTATTCTTTCTCTACATCTGCATTGAGTGCTGGTTTTACGGCTGCTTCTAAGCCTTCTGGAATTTTAAGAATTAATAATGGAACCACTGAGTTTGATTCAAGTTATTTCTTTAATGTAGAAGAAGCTACTAATGGCGGAAAGTTGTTCTGGATGGATTATGTCGGTAACGGAAAGGCAATTGCAAGAATAATTGTAGACGATACTAATGGAGCTGGAGAATGGGGTGCATTCTTTAAAAAAGATGTATTTAAAATGGTAGTAATAGATTTAGTAAATCAAACTGTTACTGATATAGCTGGAGTGCCAACTCACGGTCATCGATATACGTCTCCAATGTTTGTAGAAGATGGTAAAGCGTACATTAGTAGTTCTACTGATACAGATACGTATGTGTATATAGTAGATCCTGAAACCGCAACTGCAACACAAGGTGCTAAAGTTCTTGGACTAGGACTTAAAGGAATCTTTAAAATTAGTAATTAACTCAATTAGACTCTTTGTAAATATGGGTTCTGAGAAATTTCAAAAACTTTTGTTCTGATGCTTATACCCCCATTTGAAGCTCAGAAAGATCAAAGTCAAATTAATAAGTAGTTGTGTTTTATTTAGTGACTTTGTTCAGAGTAAAAGGACTAAGTAGAGGTTTTTCAGACCCATGCATTTAATAAATCCATAAATGACAGGAAAAAAAAGAAATAATAGACGTAAAAGAATTTTACAACTTCATAAAATACTTGGATTAGTTACAGGTGTAGTGCTTTTTATTGTTTCTGTTACTGGTTGTTTATGGGTTTTTAAAGAAGAAATAGAAAGTTTTTATGATGATCATAAATATGTTACTCCTCAAGATCAAGAGTTCTTAGAAGCCTCTGTGATTAAAGAATTAGCAGAAAACGTGATTCCTAAAAAGACGATTCATGGGGTTATCTATGGGAAACCAGATGAAGCGATTGAGGTTGTTTTTTATGAAGCAGAACCAGAGATATTTTATCAAAGTGTTTTTTTAAATCCATATTCTGGCGAGTTCATTAAAAGAATAGATAATAATGCAGGTTTTTTTGGATTTATATTAAAAGGACATTTACGACTATGGTTACCTGATGCTATCGGCTCTAGAGTGGTTTCTTATTCCGTATTGCTTTTTTTGATTATCATCATAAGTGGTCTTTTTCTTTGGTGGCCACGAAATAAGAAGAATTGGAAACAAAGATTAAAATTTGATTGGAATAAAAAAACCAGATGGAAAAGGAAAAATTTTGACCTCCATACAGTAACAGGGTTTTATATCTCATCGTTTGGTTTGATATTAGCTTTTACTGGATGTGTGATGGCTTTTAACTGGTTTTATTTTATAGCTTATAAAGCTACAGGTGGCGATAAAGACCCTCGGTTTGTGATTCCAGAGAGCGAACAAGCAATAGTATCCAAGGAAACTACTAGTTTTGAATATGATAAGTTGATTCCTATTTTACAACGTAGCTATAAAGATGCGCATAGTTTTGAATTACATTATCCAGAAAATGATTCTACTTCAATTCTTGTTGAGGTTAGTAATTCAGAAGGATTGTATTATAATATGGATTATCTGTTTTTTGATCAAAATACTCTAGAAGAAATAGAAACAAATAGTATTTATGGTAAATATAAAAACGCTGATTTTGCAGATAAAGTAATTCGAATGAATTATGATATCCATATTGGGGCGATAGGAGGAATAGTGGGCAAGATCATTGCCTTTTTAGTGAGCTTAATTTGTGCATCATTACCTGTTAGTGGGATTTTGCTCTGGTATGGTAGAAAGTATAAAGCCAAAACCAGAAACGAGCTTCCTAGAAAACTAGTTAGTGTGAAATAGTCGTTATGATTGTTTAGAGATCATATACCAAAGTTAAATTTTTTATGTATCCAAAAAAGGTGACCTAAACACATAGATCACCTTTTTTTATAATTTAGAGTGGATTTTTATTTATCTAAAGCAAGTGCTGGCTCTTCAGTAGTTGTTTTAACTTCAAATTGATTACTAGTGTTTTTCTCACCACCAGCTTTTAAAGCTTTTTCACCTGCAAAGAAGGTTTTATGATCATCTCCAAGGTCTGAACCTGCCATACGTTGATGTTTTACACAAGATACTCCTTTTCTAATTTCTTGACGTTGAACAGAATCTACATATTCTAACATTCCTCTGTCTCCAAAATATCCTGCTACAAGATCATTCATATGTAATGCAGTGGTGTGATATGTTGGTAATGTGATTAAGTGATGGAATACTCCTGCATCACGAGATGCTTCTGCTTGGAACATACGAATCATTTCATCTGCTCTTTTAGATAACTCAGTATTGTCATATTTTACATCCATCAATTCTTCGCGATTGTAAGCCGATGTGTCTTCTCCCGAAGCAGTCATAAGATCAAATGCTTGCTGGCGGAAATTGATTGTCCAATTAAAAGATGGAGAATTATTGTAAACTAATTTAGCATTTGGTACTCTTTCTTTTACGCGATTTACCATATGAGCAATTTGCTTAACATTTGGAGTTGGCGTCTCTATCCATAATAAATCAGCACCATTTTCTAAACTTGTAATACAATCTAATACTACACGATCAATATTAGAGCCTTCTTTAAATTTATATAAACCATTAGGTAATCTCACTGGGCGAACTAATTTCCCATCACGTTTAAATAGTACATCATTTTCATTTACTTCGGTAATTAAAACTTCTTCTGCCTCAACAAAATCCATATATTGAGATGCTAGATCACCTTCTTCCATGGATACAGGTAATTTTTGTGTTAAACCAGCACCTTCAGAATCTGTTCTTGCTACAATTATACCTTCTTCTACACCTAATTCTAAGAAAGCATATCGAAGGGCATTTAGTTTAGCGATAAAATCTTCGTGCGGAACTGTAACTTTACCATCTTGGTGACCACATTGTTTAGCATCCGATACTTGGTTTTCTATTTGTAGTGCACAAGCACCTGCTTCAATCATTTTTTTGGCTAAAAGATATGTCGCTTCTTCATTACCAAAACCTGCGTCAATATCTGCGATGATAGGCACAACGTGGGTTTCAAAATTATCAATTTCATCTTGCACATTCTCTCCAGCATCCAAACGACGAAAAAGATCGTTTAATTCTACGGCATCTGCTTGACGTAAAAAGGTGTAGATTTCTTCGATTAATTTAGGAACCGAAGTTTTTTCGTGCATAGATTGATCTGGTAAAGGCCCTAGTTCAGAACGTAAAGCAGCTACCATCCAACCAGAAAGATATAAATATGTTTTATCAGTAGTACCTTTATGTTTTTTTACAGCGATCATTTTTTGTTGGGCAACAAAACCGTGCCAGCAACCTAATGATTGTGTGTAGTTTACGCTGTTAGCGTCATATTCAGCCATATCTTTTCGCATGATAGAGGCTGTATATTTGGCAACGTCTAATCCTGTTTTAAATCTATTTTGTATAGCAATACGTGCTGCATTTTCTGGGCTTATGGTTTCCCAAGTATTTCCGTGTTTAGCTTTTAGAGTACGTATGGTATCAAGTGCCGAATTATAAGTAGTCATAATGTAATGTTTTATATTTTAAGGATAAAGTCTTTATTTTGAGTTGTTTGGTTTTAGTGGGCTATAGACGTACGCATTGTAATCAATCGTGTTATTAATAGCCCAATTGGTAACCAGTGTTTTAGTTTTTACTTGAGATTTCATCTTCTTAGATTTTTAATTAATAATTCGAATTCTAATGGCTACTTCATAGCGTCTACCAGATTCTTTTTTAGTAATACGATTTACTATTTGTTGTAAATTAATTACAGGACAATATTATAAAAAAGTTTTTGATTAAAAAAGCGAACGTTCGCTAAAAATATTAAAATTATAAAATTTTAATCGTTCGCAAAACCTTGTATTGATTAATTTTGATGCTTTTGAAATGATAATATTTTTTATTGTATTTATCTGAAAATCAGGGTAAAACATCAATATTCTTGTTCGAAATTGCAGTGTGATTTTGCCATTAAAATGGGACTTTAATTAATTTAAAAAACGAGATAATATTTTTAGAGATGACAAGTTTTTTTGTGTTTTCTGAAGAATTAAAGGATTTTTATTACAATGGCTTATTATAAAAACTCATAAGTTTTGAGGTTAATTATGAGGTGTTTTTACATCTAAATCTTAGGAGTGTTATTTTTTTGTCTTAATAATGACCAAGAACGATGTATTAATACTAGTAAATTATATCAGATTATAAGTCAAGAACATAAACCTAAGATGATGGATTTTTCAATAGAAATTTGATATTCAAAAATTAAAATAGTCTACTATTTTGTAATAAAAGGGTAAAACAATAACTTGGATATGGCATAGCCGCATTGCGTCAATGTTTTATAAAATAATTACCTATTTAAATGGTTTTTAATGGGAAAAAGCAATCTTGTTTTTTATATATTTGAGAAGCACAATATTACTTATTAATAAACTAACGTAATGATACTACTACTATTTTTCTCTCCCCAAAATACATGTTCAGATATTCTAAGGCCTATAGTTTTTAGGCAACACTTTGGTAGGTAGCTCTTTTTTATTAGAATCAAAAGCTATTTGTTTTTAATGATGTTGTGAAAAAAAGAAGTCTTGTGATTTTTACTTCAGAGTTTAGTTTAATACGGTTTGCTCTAAATTTAGATACATAATTATACTAATGGTTATAATATAAATTAGTGAGTGTACAGACCATTAATATTAAACTTGTTTAGAAGTTAATCACTTATAATTTTATAAATGAAATAGTTGAAACATGGCTATTATCAAAAATAATGAAACAGCAGAGATAGTATGTTTAAATACACAACATACTTTTGGGAGAAACCAAAACACTGCTCATACGTATATTCCTGAAAAAGATATTTCTCAATCGCACGCATTAATATCTTGGCGAGGTAGTAATTGGTATATACAGGATCATAGTAGAAACGGTACTATAGTAAATGGCGAGTACATAAATAATACCGCTGTAAAATTGGCACAAGGATTTAAGATTCAATTTGGTGAAAATACCTCAACCTTATGGGAAATAGTAAATCTCGATCCTCCATCTAGTTATCTCAAATCGTTAAAAAATAAAAATAAAATAATAGAACTTACTACAGGTCATGCATTTCCTAATGAAGAAGAACCTGAAGTTCTTATTTACCCAGAAGATGCAGCATGGAAATTAGAGAAAAATGGAGTGATTGACAATTTGGTTCAAAACAGAATTTATGTATTTGATAATGAGGAATATGTTTTTGTAGAAAATCAAGTATTAGAGGATACTATGGATAATGGGCATATAGTTAATAATGCTTATTTCCAGTTTATTCTAAGTTCTGATGAGGAGCATATCCGTATTAAGATAATTACGCAAAACTTAGAATTAGATTTAGGAGAAAGAGTTCATAATTATATTTTATTATCACTTGCCCGTAAAAGATTAATTGATGTAGATAACGGTTATGTTTATGGAGACCAAGGTTGGATGGCTATTGATGATTTATTAAGTGATATGAGTAAGGAATTTGGTAAAGAATTAGATACCTATTATTTAAATCTAAAAATTTATAGAATCAGAAAATTATTGTTAGAAACGAAACCTTATGGATATCTTTTTGCGAATAGTATCGAAAGGCGATATGGTGAAATTCGGTTTGCTCACAGGTTTTTTCAAATTTTAAAAGAAGAACGATGCATTGGTGAGGTGCTCGCAATAGCCAATTAAAACAAAAGATTTATATATAAAATAATTATAAAACCTAATCATGGAAAACCCCTCGACTAAAAATACCCCAAATGTCGATATTTATCTTGAAAATTATACCATACTCGAAAAGATTGGAGAAGGAGGTTATGGTATTGTATACAAGGCCATACAGATAAGTACTGGTCAAACAGTAGCAATTAAAATACTTAAGTTTAAAGAAGTTCTTGATCAAAAATCGATTAAACAACAGACTGCTCGTTTTGACAGAGAAACAAAACTTTGTGCGGAGATTAATCATCCTAATATTGTTAAACTTTTAGATAAAGGATATACTAACAATCAAGAACCTTTTGCTGTTTTTGAGTATATTTCTGGACCGACATTAAAGGACTTAATTACACTTCATAACGGAATTTCTGCAGAAGAAACAGGGTTTCTAATGGGACAAGTTCTAGACGCTTTAGTGTCAGCACATGCTAAAGGGATTATTCATCGGGATCTTAAACCTCATAATATCATGGTGACCAAAACAGGAACTAGGTCACATATAAAGATATTAGATTTTGGAATTGGAATTTTTACTCACGATTTTAGGACCAGTGATTATAAAGATATCACACTTACTCATGAAGTCATTGGAACTCCTGCGTATAGTGCTCCAGAACAATTAAGGGGAGATCCTCCTACAGTAAAATCAGATTTGTATGCTTGGGGACTTATTGTATTAGAATGTTTAATAGGGCAACCTGCAATTCAGGGTTCAAGCGTTGCAGAGGTTTTTCAGAAGCAACTAAATCCATCGGATGTGCCTTTACCTCCTTCTATTTTTGGTCATTCTTTAGGGAAAGTATTAAGTCGTGTTTTAGACAAAAATCATAATAGAAGAATTGCTACTGCAGAATTGGTTTATGAAGAATTTTCTAAAATTAATTTTAATACCATAGTTGGAGATATACAACCGCAGAATGAGCTATTACTAAAGTCTGAAGATGCTACAGAAGTCAATCAATTAGTTTGGCGCAGTGCTCATAGTGAGAAAAGACAAATTACAGTGCTTTGTGCAAAGCTAATTTTATCCGTATCGGACCATGCTGTTATGGAAATGGAAACCTTAGAAACCATCCAAAAAGATCAGTTGTATTTATGTAAAGAAGTTGGTGTTCGTTTTGGGGCTCATATCTCAGGAATTATTGCGGATACAATCGTAATGTGTTTTGGATATCCTCAAGGTAGTGATAATGATGCGCGTAGAGCGGGTAGAACTGCGTTAGAACTTATAGGACAATTACAAAAGAGAAATACGTTACTTTTTGCAAAACATGGTGTAGGATTAGATATTAGAATTGCAATGAATTCGGGGACAGTACTTATAAAACATAATACTGCTCCAGAAGGTTTGGTAACAAATACGGCTTTTAATTTGTTATATTCTGCTCCCTCAGGACAGATTTTAGCGACAGAAACTACTCGAAAATTATTAGATGCGCATTTAGAATTTGAAGAGTTTACAATGCCAGATTTTTCAGGTTTTATAAATACTACAAATGTATATTTACTTACAGGAGAACGTCAGACAGAAGCACTTTCTAATTTAAGTCCACGTAGTGCTGATCAAAAAATGATTGGTCGTGAAAAAGAACAAAGTAAGATTTTTGAGACTTGGGAGTCCATTGATGCTAAAAACGGAAAAGCGATAATTATAAAAGGACAAGCAGGAATAGGAAAGTCCAAATTAATTTACGAAACCAAAAAACAATTTATCAATGGTGGGTTTAAGGTTCGAGAGTGTCGTTGTCTTCCTGAGCATCAAAATAACGCATTGCATCCTATTTTTGAAATGCTAAAAAGGCATATTGGAATTCATGATAATGAAACTATTATCTCCCAATTAGAGGAGGCTTTGGAGAAGGTTGATTGTTCACCAAAAAAAGTGATACCAGTAATATGTTCTTGGTTTTCTATCCCTTTAGGAGATAATTATCAGATTTCGGAGGCTTCTCCAGCGGAACAGAAAGAGATTTTATTTGAAGGCTTAGGGCAACTTATTCTATATATTGATAAGGATAAAAAGTTCACACTTATTATAGAAGATTTACATTGGATTGATCCTACGAGTTTAGATTTTTTAGGGGCTGTTTTATCTAAAATAGATCAAGAAAGTATCTTTTTATTATTAACTGCTCGTCCTGAGTTTAGTCCAGAATGGGATTTTGAAAATTACTCGGAGATACTCTTGAAAACTCTTAATGAGACAGCAAGTGAATCCTTAGTTAAAGATATCTTGCAGCAAAAATCAATTGAACCAATAGCACTTGATTATATTACAGACAAAACTGATGGGATTCCTTTGTTTATAGAGGATTTTACTAGGATGTTGTTAGAAGAGAAATATTTGGTACTTGAAGGAGAAAACTATGCGTTATCAAAAAACTTTGATGCTACATCAGTTCCAGTGACTTTAAAAGGATTATTAAATGCTAGATTAGATCATATAGGTTTTGCTAAAGAAACAGCACAGCTAGCAGCAGCAATCGGAAGAGAGTTTACTTATGATTTGTTGGTGAAATCATCGTTACACGACGAGGCTATGGTGCAAAACAATCTTACGGC
Source organism: Aquimarina sp. Aq107 (assembly GCF_943733665.1). Taxonomy (NCBI): domain Bacteria; kingdom Pseudomonadati; phylum Bacteroidota; class Flavobacteriia; order Flavobacteriales; family Flavobacteriaceae; genus Aquimarina; species Aquimarina sp. Aq107. Next base: position 119,923 of record NZ_OX030782.1, read on the forward strand.
ATTAATGGACGCAAACCTTATCTATCATCATCGTAGAGTACAGAATGAAAAGTATATATTTCGTCACGCTTTGATTCGTGATGCTGCCTATGATAGTATGGTATCTTTATTAAAACAAGAAGTACACGGAAGGATTGCTGAAACCATAGAGAATGATTTTGAAGATATTGTTAGGGATAATCCTTTTGAAATAGCAGAACATTATGCGAGTGCCAAAGATTACCAAAAAGCTATTGTTTATGGTCTGAAAAAAACAAACTTTTCGATACGTCGATCTTTAAATCAAGAAGCATATAATGAATCATTAAAATGCCTTGAGTGGATAGCTGAATGTGAAGAGGGAATAACATCCTGGAAACAAGAGTTAGAACTTAATCGAATTATCATTCCTGCTTTAATGGTATTAGAAGGTTATGGAAGTGAACAAATCGAAGTTTTTTCTAAAAAAGCAATGCAATTAGAAGAACTACTTAAGGATGATGTTGATTTTATGGAGACATTCCAGTCTAGTGGTGCTGATCATACTAGTAACTGGGGATTAGCACAATACCACCATATGCGATCTAACAGAAAGGAAGCCTTGTATTTATGTAAATCGATTATACATAAAGCTCGGAAAACTAAAAACAGACAAAACATATTAGATAGCTTACCTCTTATGGGTATGTTTGTTTCAACTGACGGTTTTCTGTTTGATGCTTCTTCTTATTTTGAAGAAGCACTATCATTATATGATAAGGACTTAGATGTAGAGATTGCTTTTAGAAATGGAATTGATCCTAAAACTCATGCGCATGCCAATTATGCTTTTAATCTTGCATTAAAAGGAAATATAGAAAAGGCAAAACACCATTTAAAAGAAGGCCGTGATTGGGCTTTGCAAATAGAGCATGTGCCCTCTATAGCGATTACTAATGTTTATTTTATGCAGATTGCATGGTTGATTAAAGATGAGAAATGGATACAAGAATTGAATAATATCAATTCTGCATTTTTTGAAGAATATCCGGAAATGGGATTTTTGGCAGAATATTCTAATGTATATAATTATTGGAGAATAGGAAATATTGATCCACAAAAAGGTTTTTCTGAAATGAGAATAGTTTCTAAACAAACATATTTGCATTCTTATTTGGAAGGGGTTTTAGTAGATACTTTAATCAATAAAAAATTGTATGATCAAGCTATTGAAACATCAGAAAAGGCTATAAAATGGGCTAAAGAAAATAAAGAGATGGTCTTTTTATCTCCTTTATATCGAATGCTTGCGATTGCTATGTGTTCTAAGAATGAAAAATTATCTGATAATGAAATTCAACTATTTGAAACTTCTGTAGAAATTGCAAAAGATCAAGGAGCTCGAATTTTTGAATTGCAAGCATATGAAGCATACAAAAATTGGATTGAAGATAAACAAAAAAAAGAAACAATATCTATACAGATACAATTGCTTAAATAAATATTCACACCTAAATTAACTAAAAATGGGAAACGTAACAACAGATCAATTGCAGAATATTATTAACAAAACTGAACCAACGATAACGAAAAAAATATCTTGGGGAGATGATCAGGAAAAGATCTTTGAAATTTGCAAAAAATATTATGAATTGTGTTTAGCTTGTGCTAAGGATAGTGATTTATACGATTCTTTCACAAATCCGAAAAATACTATTGCTTTTTTAACAGATGGTAAATTACACGGAGAAAGTAAATATGTGTTTTATTTTGATCAAGAAGAAAAAATACCTTTTGAAGGTGTTGGTATGATCCTTCCAAAACAAGGGTTAGAAATTGTTCTAGATCATCATACAGCTTGGCCAACTTTATTAATCACTCCAAAAGATAAAATTGCGGATGATGAGAAACAAAAAATCATTTCAATAAAAGAATCACCAATGGTGGTAGAAAAAGTAGTTTTAAGTGACAGAGGAGAAAGCCAAACAGTAGCAAAAGTTAATAAGGATGCCCCGACAGCAACGATGAATCTTGGGATAGATAACTTGGATGATTATAATCAAACGTTGGTTATGCCAAACTACATACCGAATACAGATATGTTGTTAACCATAAAAGCCAATGAAAAGGCAGATGCAGAGATTATTATGACCTGCTGCTAATTAAAATATATGATTGAAAACCCTAGGCTAAAGTCTAATATTTATATCACAAAAATTGATCAGAAATTACTCTATGTAATTTCTGATCAAGATATAGTTCCGGTATCAGATCCATTAGAGATTGATATTTTACAAGAAATAAATAAAGGCACATTATCGACACAAGAACTAGCTAAGTCTTTTTTAGACAGATCAGATTTTATTTCTACTTTTCAAATTATTTCATCTTTAGAATGGAGAGGATTTATTCGAGAAGATGATTCTCCTTATTCGGTTCGAGAAACTGCTTATTGGGAAGAGTTAGGTTTTGATGTTAAAAAACTAAAAAAAGTATTAGACCATAAATCAATTAAGATTTATAATGTTGGAAATATTGATGATACTGTTTTTCGGAATTCTTGTATAGAAACAGGTATTCAAATTACTAATGATAATGCTACACTTAATATTGTTTTAACAGATGATTACAGTAATGAATCTTTGAATCAATTAAACTGTAAGTTTATTAGTGAACAAAAAAAGTGGTTATTGATAAAGCCGAATAGTAATGAGATTTTAATTGGTCCACTTTTTATTCCTGATAATACTGCTTGTTGGGATTGTTTATATCATAGATTAACAATTAATCAACCATTTAAACAGTTTTGTAAATCAATTGGTTTTGAACAAGAAAATCAGGTAAAATCTAATCATACTATTTCAAGTCATATAGCTAGTAATATGGCTATTTTAGAAATTATAAAATGGTTATATTCTGAAAAACAACATACACTTGAAGATACTATAGTTTCGTTAGATGTACGTGTTATGAATAGTTCTCATCATTCGGTAACTAAAAGACCTCAATGTAGGACTTGTGGTGATGAAAATATATTTAAAAAGAGGAGTGCTCCGATCACAATAGGTGAGAAAATTACTATAAGTAATAAGCAAGGCGGTTATAGAACGGTGTCAGCAGAAGAAACATTTGAAAAATATAAAAAACACATAAGTAACCTATCTGGAGTTGTACCAAAAGTATCACCTTATCATAAAAAAGAGGGAGCTCCTATATTTAATTTTGCTTCTGGAAGAAACCGTGCCTTGCAAAGCACCTCTTTATTTTGGTTAAATCATCATTTGCGAAGTGGTAATGGTGGAAAAGGTAAAAATAGTATACAAGCAAAAACCGGAGCCTTATGTGAGGCAATTGAGCGTTATAGTTTAATGTGTCATGGTGATGAATATAGTTTTACTGCATGCTATGAGGATTTGGAAGATGCTATCTTACCCAATGAATGTATGAATTTTAGTGAAACTCAATTTAAAAAAAGAGAAGAGATTAATAAAAATACATCGAAGTTTTATGCTTTTATACCACAACCTTTTGATATAAATGAGAAGATGGAGTGGACTTCATTCTATTCTTTGACATATCTAAAATATAAGCATGTACCATCCTGTTTTAGTTACTCTCAATATCCTGCTAATGATGAACAAAAATTGTATTCTTATCCTGATTCTAATGGTTGTGCAGCGGGAAACACCATTAAAGAGGCTATTTTGCAAGGTTTTTTTGAATTAGTAGAAAGAGATGCTGCAGCAATATGGTGGTATAATAGAATTAGAATGCCAGAAGTAGATTTGTCAACTTCGGAAAACCCTTATATTGAAACTATAGAGAAGTATTACAAAAGTATACAACGCACTATTTATGTTTTAGATATTACTTCTGATCTTAATATTCCGACTTTTGTGGCTATTTCTTCTTTGATAAATAAGACTTCAAAAAGTAATATTATTTATGCTTTTGGCTCACATGTTGACGCTAATATTGCTATAGAAAGAGCTGTAATTGAATTAAATCAGTTACTTCCTATTGTGCAATCAGAAAGTTATTTAACGAAGGATAAGGTTTTTATAGATTGGTTGGATATGGCAACATTTAAAACTGATCAATATTTAGTGCCTAAAAAAGTAGAAAAGAAAAATCTTCAAAAAGATTATCCAATTTTGTGCGATTCTAATATAGAAAGCGCACTTAGTTTTTGTGTAGAAACAGCAAAAAGAAATGACCTAGAAGTGTTATTCTTGGATTTAACAAAAGGTGATATCGGATTGCCAGTTGTTAAAGTGATAGCACCTGGACTTCGTCATTTTTGGAGAAGAACAGGACCAGGAAGACTCTATGATGTTCCAGTAAAAATGGGATGGCTGGATGAGAAATTGTTAGAAAACGAACTCAACCCTAAAAGTATTTTTATTTAAAAAATTCACTCAATTATTTATGTTATTTAGATCCTATAATAATAAGTCTTTTAAACAAACAGAGTATTATAACATTTTACCAGAAGAAGAACGCGAGATATTCGATATACTATCAAGTGTTTTTCATTTTAAGGTAAATAATTATGTGTTAGAGCATTTGATTAATTGGGCAGCCATTCCAGAAGATCCTATATACAGATTAATTTTTCCGAGGAAAGAAATGCTAAGTGCTTTTGATTATGAAAAATTAAAGCAATTATTTAAAATAGGACTGGATGAAAAAACTAGAATTGGTTTTGTTCAATCTGTAAAGAAAAAGATGCATCCAGAAGTAAAACATGCAGAAACTGGTTTTCCTAAGATGGATGGTAAAATTATTACAGGAGGCTATAGGAATTTTCCAACTATATTAAATCTATTTCCAGATCCAATGGTAAAGACCTGTCATGCCTATTGTTCATATTGCTTTAGATGGGTTGCATTTGATAATACAGAAGCACAAAAAAAAACAGCTTATAGAGATCCATATGATCCAATTCCATATTTGAAAGAAAATCCAGAAATTACAGATGTATTATTTACTGGAGCTGATCCTTTGGTGCTAAAAGCGTCTGCAATAAAAAAATATATTGATCCTGTTTTGGAAATTGAGTCTGTACAGGTAATACGAATTAATTCTAAGGCATTAGCTTGGTGGCCTTATCGTTTTACAACGGATAAAGATGCTGATGCATTATTAGAACTTTTTCGATATATACAATCAAAGGGTAAACATCTTAATTTCTGTGCGCATTTTACTCATGCCAGAGAATTAGAAAATGAAGTGGTAAAAGAAGCAATACAACGAATAAGAGAAACCGGAGCAGTAATCCGTTGCCAAGGACCTTTAGTTAAAGGGATTAATGATACACCAGAAGATCTTATAGCACTATGGAAAGAACAAATAGCCAATGGCTTAATACCTTATTATTTATTTGTAGAGGCAGATCATAATCCAGAATCTTGTTTTCGTGTTCCTTTAGCAAGAGCACTTCATGTTTTTCAAGAAGCTCAGAAAAAAACTTCAGGCTTAGCCAGAACTGTTAGAGGTCCTGTGTTTATGAATGACCTTAATAGAGTTCTTTTAGATGGAATAACAGAGCTTAACGGAGAAAAATATTTTGTTCTTAAAAGTCTACAATCTCCTCCAGAAACTAATGGAGAGGGAAAAATCAAGCTTATTCCTTTTGATGAGCACACCAAAGATGCAGGTGACTTATTTGAATTATTCAAAGAAGATAAGTTAGAAGTGAGTTCGGTATATTAGGTTCATAATAAGATCTTTTTTTCGTATCGTAGCGATACTTCTTAAAAATAGTGCCGAATAATATAGAATAAGTAGTAGTCTAATTAAAGACTGCTTTTTGGTATGAAATATGATGAAATATTATACCTTAAGTGTTAGGCATATATTTGTCTCATCAGAGCAAAATAACTGTAAACAATTATTAGGAATAACATCAGATCAATCTATACTGGGGGTAAACATAAGTAGGGAAAACGATTTGATGTTAAGAAAAGCTAGAATCCGTTAAGTCGAAGGGGAAAGACTTTACGGATTTCGGCATTTTTATATGCTATACAAAAGTAACTGGAATGTGTCGTGAAATATGATGAAATATTATTTTTTAAGTGTTCCGTATATATTTGTCTCATCAAACAATAGATAATTAATAAATACATCGAGTAGATTAATTGTGAAATTAAGATGTATTTGAAAGGTTATAATTTTTGGTGAATAGCCAGAATAATAGGTTAGATTATTGAGCTGTAGAATCAATGGGGTAGATTCTACAGCTCTTTTTGGTATTTACAGTTTTTGATTAATAAATGAGGCAATGAAATATGATGAAATATTATTTAGTATATGTTCAATATATATTTGTTTCACCAAACAATAGGGATTAATTACATACTATAAAGTGATGACTGGAAACACACAAAATTCGGATAAAAGAAGTTTAGCATTTTGGATGGTTAGAATATTCTTATTGTTCGTTAAGTAAATTTAAAATATTAAGAAGTATTGCATCAAATTAACCATAAGGAGAATTACTACAAGAGAAAGTGATTTGATATTCATAAAGCCAAGCAGATAATCCAAGATAATCGTGCTATAGAATCAATGGGGTAGATTCTATAGCACTTGGCATTTTACTAAGTTTCTAAACGTATATATGAACCTGATGAAATATGATGAAATAGTTTTGAAGAGAGGTATTTTTTAGTTTTACCTCAATAATTTGATACTGTATAATTATTAACGTAAAACTTGAAAGCATGAAATATTCTGTTGTTAATACAAAGACACAAAAAGTAAAGTTCGGTAGTTTTCCATTTCAAAAGCGTTTAAAAACAACTCTACAGCTAGTAAATCTTGGAGATGATTATTATAGAGTGTATTACTCAAGCGAATTCAGTAATATAAATACAGGAGAGATAGAAAAAATTAAAGTTCCATGCAATGGGTATGTTAAAACGCAAATTAACAATGAGCCAGGTATAAAAGTTGAAATATATAATTGTAGTTCTGAAGGTAATTACATTGCTATACATGTAAAAATAAAAGCAGATATGGGAGCTTTAGGAGTTAGAACAATATATGATCAAATTTTAGATTGTTATACGGTACAATCCAAAAATTGGAATGCGCTCGATGTTACAAGTATATGGAGAAATCTTGGTAAAATTAAAAAGCAAATCAGTTATACATTCGTAGACCAATATGCCCAAATTTTTAGTTAAAATATGGTTTAATGGGTAGAATGGTGGTAAAATGAATTGCTATAAAACAGTTACTCTTTTTGCATTATCTATGCATGCGATCTAAGATCTCCATTACTTCTACCTTTTTTCTAACAGAAACTGGAACATTTTCTCCATTTTTAAGCATTAGATAACCGCCATCTGCCTTAATAAAAGCACTAATGCACTGGAGGTTAATTAAATGACTTTGGTGTACACGTAAAAACTGATAGTTTTTAAGCATATCAGCAAAATATTTTAAAGTTTTCGTTACAAATACCTTTTGACCATCTTGTAGATAAAAAATAGTATTGTTACTATCTGATTCACATCTAACAATATCATCTAAGCTTACAATAATAATTTTGTCTAAAGTGTGTAAAGATATTTTATCAGGTTTTTGTTCTGGTGCAGATAATGTATCTTTAAGAATATTGAGTCTTTCTTTATTAGGCTGAATCTGTTCTTTAGCTTTGGATATTGCTTGCGCTAGTTCTTCATTAGAATATGGTTTTAGAACATAATCAATAGCTGCAAATTTAAAAGCTCTTATAGCATACTCATCACTCGCAGTTACAAAGATAATTTTAGATTTTAATTCTGGAAATATTTCTAATACGTCAAAACCTGTACCATCTCCTAGCATAATATCCAGAAATAAAATATCAGGAACATTGGTTCTAAGAGATTTTGCAGCTTCTACTACGCTTCTTGCTGTATCTATAATTTTTATTTCGGGATGATTTGTTTCCAGGTCACTTTTTAAAAGTTGAAGTGCATCTGGCATATCTTCTACAATAATCGCTGTAAGCATAGTGTCTTTAATAATCGGTTAATAATGGTATTTTAAACGATATCTCAGTTCCTTCTACAGAAGAGTCTTCATTTAGAATTTCTTTTATCTGTAATGCATCTTTTCCAGAGATAGACTCCAGTCTTTCTCTAGTTACTGTTAATGCCATGGATTGATGATCCGTCTTGGTTTTGGTTTTTTGGGACTGGAAAATACCCATTCCGTTATCTAATATTTTACAATGTAAGAATTCTTCATTAGTATCAAAAAATACTTTTAGTTTTCCATCTCTATTTCCTTTTAGAATACCATGCCGTATTGCATTTTCAACAAATGGCTGTATAAGCATTGGTGGTATTAATACTTCTTCAGGATCAAATTCAGAATCGATCGAAATTGTATATTCAAAAGGCTTATTCGCCATTAATTTTTCTACTTCAATATAATGTTTCAGGGTTTTCATTTCCTGATCCAGTGTAATGTTGTCTTTTCTAGAGTTGTATAATGTTTCTCTCAGTAAAGTGGCAAAAGTGTTGATAGTACTATTCATTTTAGATGGGTTACTCGTTCCCATTGCTTTAATACCATTAAGTACATTAAAAATAAAATGTGGATTCATTTGTAGTCTTAATGCCTTTTGCTCCAAAGAAAGTAAGTGATTTTGCATTTGCAGTTTTTCTCGTTCTTCTTTGTTTTTTAGTTTTACTTTTCTAATATATAGCAATGTAATTATTGTAAGTATTAGAAGAATAATTCCTAGTGTAGCAAGCTGAAACCATAGTTTTTTGTAAATAGGACTATCTATGAATATTTTAAAAGTAATAGGCTCACTTTCTTCCCATCTATAATTTCTAGATTGTGCAGAAAATGAATGAGCACCGTATGCTAGTCCGGCTAAATTTTGTTTTTTCTCCGATGACCATGGACTCCAGGCTGTGTTATTTAGTTTATAACGATATTCTATGTCATTTGGATGATCTAGATCAATAGTTTTATAATTAAATGAAAGTTCAGTTTGTTCTGGAGTCAGTTGTAGAACGTTGTTGTTTTTGGCCCATACATCAGGATTAATGGAGTCTAACGTTTGGTATGCGATTTCTATATTTTCAAAATGGATTTCTGGTTTGACACTGGTTTTGTCTGTTTCACCAGGTTCATATTTAGTAAGTCCATATATGGCTCCGAACCAAAGGTTTCCTTCGATGTCTTTGCTGATAGCATTAAGACAAGTTTCTATGCCTAAAAAACCATCATTACGACCAAAATGAAAAACGTCTGTAATTTGATTTATTAAATTAATTTCTATTCGATCTACACCACGTTCAGTTCCGACCCATAAATTGTCCTCATTATCAAATATCATTTGATAAATGTTATTTGAATATAAATTCTTTTCTCCTTTTATCTTTTTAAAAGAAAGCTTTTCTTCTTCTAAGCTGGCCCACCAAATACCTTGTCCCGCAGTACCTAGATATATATTGTTGTTTTTGAAAAGAAAACAATTGATCGCAATTTTTTGGTTTAGTACATTACTAAGGTGGGTAACTTTATTCTTTTTAATAAATCCAATACTTCCATTTTCGGTGGCATACCATATTTTGCCTTTTTTGTCAGAGGCCATATGTTTGATTTCAAGGTCTTTTATACCACGTTTTTTAGTGAATCGTCTAACAGATCTTACTTTGTGTTTCTTGTAATCATATATAAACCTAGTAATTCCAGAAGAATAAGTGGCAGCCCAAATAGTGTCTCCAGAAATATGTATAGATCGAACCCAATTAGAAGATAAACCTCTTCTTTTATTAATAATGTAGTTCTTAATAACCTGTTTGGTAATTGTATCTTTTCTCTGTTTTTTGGACTTCTTATTACGTGTTACAATGCTGTCTTTAAATTTAATTTCTTTAAATAAGATCCCTTTTCCTTCGGTCCCGGCCCAGATATTTCCCTTTTTATCATGAGTGATAGTTTTGATTTTTATTTCAGATAACCTTTTGTCTTGCTTGACTTGGACAATTCCAGTAGAATCAATTTTTATTAATCCAGCTTCCGAGTTTGAAGCCCAGATTTCTTCGTTAAAACTATGAACAGCATATACACGATTACCTTTTAGTCCAGTATCTTGATTGTAGTGGGTGAAATTATTTTGAGAATATTTATAGAATCCTCCTCCAGATGTTGCAATCCAAATATTGGACTGACGATCCGAAATGGTTTTTCTAATAGTAGAAACTGCTAAACCATTTTTTCGATTTATTTTTTTCTTTAATCGGTAATTATTGGCATCTAACACAGTAATTCCTTCATTGTTGGTAGAGAACCATAATTCAGTATCTAGAACTGAAATGTTATTGACATTTAATGGTTTTTGGATCCATTTATTACCATAACTTTTAGCATTTGTATTTAAAATTAAAATCCCTTGATTTATAGCTGCCGCAAATACTTTTGTTTTGTGATATAATGCCGAGGTAAAATTATACGCACTATGTCGGACCATAATGCTAGCATCTTTTTGAATTTTATTTAATTTCCAAAGACCTTTATTTGTAGCTATCCAGAATAACTTGCCATCAAACACAATTCCATTTACAATACTTGTATTTATTTTAGGATCTAATTGTATTTTTTTTAAACCTTCACTGCTGTTGTATATGTAGATGCCGACGTTAGTAGCTAGATAAGTTTTGTTGTGAATCCTAAATATTTTGTTTACTTGTAACCCTTCGAAATTATGAAATTTCTTTTTTGTTTTTATCGATAACCCTCTTCTAGTTCCTATAAATAAACTGTCATTAGCAAAGAGTAAAGAGTGTATATAATTTGACAAGAGTCCATCATCTTCGTTCCAGGTTTCAAATTCTTCTCCATTAAATCTACTTAGTCCACCTCCTCGCGTACCTAGCCACAAATAACCAATGTCATCTTGTATAATATCATATACTTGAGATTGAGGAAGGCCATCTTCTAATGTGTATGCTCTAAGGCCATTATTTTGAGCAGATAATAAATGAATAGCACTTATCCATATAATTAAAAAGGATAGTAGATATGAAAAGCGTTTGGGGCTCATAAAAAACTATAGTTTGATAACAAATATAATCAAACTGATTCTCTTGTTATGTGTACTCCCATTAAATAATTTGATGAAAATGATGTTGAGTAAAACCGTATACAAGCAGGCAGTTTTTTTGGGAAAAAACAAATTGGAAATAATTGGACGCGCCTGCCGTATACAATAGTTTTATTTTTTTAGAAAATATTAAAACTTACTAGGATCATGAAAAAAAATAAAGCGATACAGTACAATAGAATAATTGAATAATAAATAGTGTTATTTTCTACACCAAATATTCTAGTAACTGGTGATTGCTGTATTCTTTGGAGTATTAACTTTGTTGTCATTCCAGGTAAAGCTTTGTTTTAGGTTTACGTATTTAATTTCTGCTGTTTCTTTATATAAAGTTTCGGTTTCAAGAATATTCCCTTCTATACCATACTGTTGATTCGGAAAAGTATATTGAGCATCTGTATCTGAATCTTCACAATAAACGTTTGTTAACTGTGGTAAGGATACAAGCTCATTTTTATCTGTTACCATAAAATAATGCGATTCTACCTGAGCACAACAGGCTAGGTATTCTACTTCCATCTTAATCACCTCAGAGATCCCTTCCAGACCAGGGTTCTCTAAGGTGGTGATAAAGATGTCCTCAAAAAGCTCAATATCATTGAGTGTGAAAGTAAATACGTTTTCCGAAATTCCCCCCAAACGAATCAGATTAACAATGCAAGTCGGTTGTTCTGAACCATTCTCTTTAATTTCGGTAACTGCTGTATACTTTCCCGTCTTCTGAAAACTTTGTGCTTTCATAAACTGAAATCCTAATATTAGGATGAAAAAAACAATGATCTTTTTCATAACAGTATTATTTTGAGGTTGATTATTTTGTACAAATTTATATGCTATATGTGGTTAAGATTAGTTGGTTTTAGAATTCGTTAGGATCAATTTAGAATTCGTACATCTCATTACGGTTTTAACATAATTGTAGTGTCTAAGTTGGAGTATAAATCATTTTTTATTGCTATTAGAGTGCTACTATTTACTTTTGTAATATGATTGATAATTTTGAAAATGAATTTTTTGGTATCGGGATTCAGAATGGAAAAACTCCTGAGAACTTAGGGGTCCTATGGAGAACTGCTCAGAATATGGGGGCAAATTATATATTTACAATTGGTAACAGGTATGCAAAACAAGCGAGTGATACACATAATGCTGTGAAATCTATGCCATATTTTCATTATGATACTTTTCAGGACTTTTATAGACATCTTCCTAAAGGTGCGATGCTGGTAGGTGTTGAATTAACCAATGATGCAGTACCATTAGAAAATTTTAATCACCCTAAACGATGTGTCTACTTATTAGGAGCTGAGGATCACGGATTATCTAAAACTGCTATAGAAAAGTCACATTTCTTAATTAAGTTTAAGTCCGAATTAAGCGTTAATGTTGCAGTAGCAGGAAGTATAGTAATGTATGATAGGGGAATTGATAAACCTAGATTTATAAGGTGATTTAATTTAGTTTTATATAATTCAATATTATTTGTTCTTCCTCATAGTTAATAGCTGCTATTTTAAACTTGAAAAGTAAATTATCATTTGTTTTAACTATGAATATGATTCCTTTTTTTATATCACTTTTTGCTATGTGTGTTTCTGTGAAAGGAGTCTCGTTTAATATATTATAATCTACAATATCTAAATCATTATCAAAGACCCATAAATTCCCGGTAAAACTACCGTCCTTTCTTCTTAATATGCTAATTTCTGGATCTCTAGGTTCAATAAATAATCCAGGTGTATCTCCATTAAATTGCGGTTTTTTTAAAAAATCAATTGCATCTTTATTATTTGATAAATCTAATGCAACAGCAGGATAATTTCCAAAACTTTTTTTACTAATAATAATAGTATCCGCATTATCTTTTCTTAGTTCTATTTTTTTTGAAAGGCTTTTTGCTCTTTTTAAATATATTCTATAACCATATTTGTCCTTTAAAATAAGATCATCAGATAATTGATTTTCAATTTCTAAACTTGTTCCCTGATCAAAGGATAAGATATTGTTTTTAGAGTTCAAATTCCAACAGCGTTTTTCAAAAGCTTTTTCATTTCCCAAAAACCCAATCTTTATATATCCTTTAGAAGATAAATGAAACCACACTACCCCTTTAAATACGTTGTTTTCAGGATCGATTGTTTTTATAGTTTCCCATTGTCCAACTATTTCTGAGGATTGAGAATAAGTGGAAATGGAGATCAAACTAATAAATAGAATAAAATATATGTTTTTCATGTAAACAAAATAGCCTTTTTAATTTTTTACTATAGATTATTTTTCGATGTAAATTAATGTATTACAAGGGATATGGTAATCACTGAATACAGTGAAATAAAAATTTAAGGTACTAGAATTAGCTAGTTTATGATTATATACTTTTTGATTATCAATTTTTGTCAATTTTTGTTATTACATTTATTGAATAGTATCATTTTATGTTTAAAAAAATAGAAGAGAGTGTTGCAGTATTTAGTTCCTGGATATGGGATTGGCCTTTACTAATCCTTTTGATCGGTGGAGGACTGTTTTTTCTGATATATTCTCGTTTTACACCTTTTTTATATTTCAGACATGCTATTAATATTCTTAGAGGAAAATATGATAATGAAAATGCTCCAGGTCAATTAACGCATTTCCAGGCGTTATCATCAGCAATTGCAGCGACAGTTGGAATGGGGAATATTAGTGGAGTTGCTATAGCATTAGTAATGGGTGGTCCAGGAGCAATTTTCTGGATGTGGATTAGTGCGTTAATTGGTATGGCCACTAAATTCTACACGTGCACTCTTGCAGTTATGTATAGGTCTGAAAGTAAAGAAGGGAAGATCCTTAGTGGACCAATGTATGTTATTACAGGTGGATTAGGGCGTCATTGGAAACCATTAGCCATTTTCTTTGCATTAGCTGGTTTAGTCGGTACATTACCTGCTTTTACTGTAAATCAACTTACTCAAACTTTAGTTGATGTTTTGGATTGGGACGAAGAAACTAAATTATATATAGGGATTGTTCTAGCAATTATGGCATCGTTTGTCATTCTTGGTGGAATTAAAAGAATTGGATTAGTCGCTAGTAAGTTGGTTCCTTTTATGGTGATTTTATACTTTATAACCGTCTTTATGATTCTTGTTTTACAGATAGATGAGGTGCCTGAGATGTTTGTTTTGATTTTTTCAGATGCTTTCTCTGGAGAAGCTGCTGCAGGTGGAGCATTGGGGTATTTGATTAAAACAGGAGTAAAACGAGCTGCTTTTTCTAATGAAGCAGGAATTGGTACCGCACCTATGATGCACGGAACTGCTAAAACAGATGAGCCCGTTAGAGAAGGACTTGTAGCTATGATTGGTCCTGCTATAGATACACTTCTTATATGTACATTAACTGCATTAGCAATTTTATCTACTGGAGTATGGAGACACTCTGATGGTAATGGTATTTCACTTACATTAGAGGCCTTTAACTCGGTTTTACCCTATGGAATGGGGGATGGTGTAGTGATTGTTATGGTTCTTGTTTTTGCCTTATCAACATTATTTTCATTTTCTTATTACGGAGTAACCTGTTTAGGTTTTTTAACTAAGCCTAAGTACGGTAAATATTATAATTATATTTATATAGGATCTATTATTGTTTCGGCAGTAGTAAAGATAGATTTTGCTATTAATTTAATAGATAGTGCTTTTGCCTTAATGGCTATACCAACAGTAATATCCGGATTACTACTAGCTCCTAAAGTTAATGCTCAAGCTAAGGTTTACTTTCGGAAAATTACTTCCTTACGATAAACTCACTTCTTCTATTTTCTTGGTGTTCTTCTTCGGTACAAGGAATACCGTTTGCACATTTATTAATGAGTCTTCGCTCTCCATAAGCTTTCCCTCTAATACGTCTCCAATGGATTCCTCCCTTGCGAATAATGTATCTTACTGTAGCTCGCATCCGCTTTACACTAAGTTTTTTATTATACCAATAACTAGATCTACTATCTGTATGAGAACGCACTTCAATTTTTAGATTAGGATTCTGTTTCATAACAGAAATAACCTTCTGTAAGTCAGCAATTGCGTCTGGTCTTATCTCATCTGTATCTAGGTCAAAGAAAATAGTTCGTAATTGTAATGGGGCAACAATATCATCACCTATATTAACTGGTTCGGATGTAGTAGACAATAGTTTTTCTTTCTTAAATGGTATCTGGACATTATTTGTAGTTTCAAAAGTGTTTTTTGATTTAAAAATAATATCATTGGGATTAAATCCTTCTATAGAGACGCGAATGATGTATTGTTTGTCACAATCAACTTCAAAATTATAAGCTCCATCATAGTCGGACTTAATCTCATTTATGATATTTCCATCAGTGTCTAATAATGTTACATTAGCATTCGCAATAGTTTCATTTGTTTCATTGTCCGTAATAATACCACTTAAGAATTCTCTACACTCGGTAATCAATTCTTCTGTTTGTCTAAAACTATAGATGTCATCATTTCCTTTTCCACCTTTTCTATTACTTGCAAAATAACCAGTATTATTTTCTTCATCTAATACAAATGAGAAATCATCTTTTGGGCTATTTACTGGTTTTCCTACATTGAATATTTCATATAAACCTGTGTCTTTGGCGATAGCTACGAATATGTCTAATCCACCTAGTCCAACGTGACCGTCACTTGCAAAATACAACCTTCCGCTTTCACTAACATATGGAAAGGTTTCTCTACCTTCTGTATTGATGTTATCTCCTAGGTTTTTGGGTTTCCCGTATTTTCCATTAGGAAGTATATCTACTACGAATAAATCAGACTTCCCTCTAGTTCCTTTCATATCACTAGCAAAATATAATTTTTTACCATCAGGACTTAAGGCAGGATGAGAGACAGAATAATTATCACTGTTAAAAGAAAGCTCTTGAATGTTAGACCATTTTTCATTAGAAAGAGTTGCTTTGTATAACTTCAATAGAACAACTCCTTTTCTACTTTTACCAAGTTTATTGTTGGTGAAATTATTTCGTGTAAAATACATTGTCTTTCCATCTTTAGTAAAACTAGTAGAAGATTCATGGAATTTGGTATTTATTTTACCTTTTAGTTTTTTTGATTCTTGTGTTGAGATCTTGTTGTTATTTATTTTTGAAGAAAAAAGATCTAAGAATGGCATTTTATTCCATTCATGGAGCTTGGAGTTTTTACTTCTCGAAGATGCAAAAACGATATTTCCTCTATGATCAAAACTTGGAGCATAATCAGAATACTCAGAATTTATGTTAAGTGTGTATAAATCATATTTACCAGATTGCATTTCTATGAAATCTAAATAATCGCGTTTGTTTATAAAAGATTTTGCTCTTTTATCATTTCCTGTAATAGTATTAAACCTTTCCATAACATTGTCTGCTTCATCATATCGCTCCGCACTTTTAAGGCTTTGAGCATATCGAAATAAGTATTCTGGTTTTATCTCTTCAGAAAAATTTGAGATTAATTTTTCGTACCATTGGATAGATTCTTCTGGTTCTCCTGTGAAATAATATGAGTCTGCTAATTTTCGATAAAGGTCTGCAGAGGAATATCCCTGTTTTGCTACATCTAGATAGATATCACGGGCGTTTATATATGCCAATGCTTCAAAACTTTCATCAGCTTTGGTAAGTAGTTTGTCTGTGTTTTGTCCAAAACTTAATTGGGATAGTAAGAGTAACACTATCATAGACACACATATGTGTATGGTGTGATATGTTTTCGAAATAATTAAAAAAGAAATAGAATAGTTTCCCAAAATAATCCCAGTATTTATAAAATAAATTATCTGTTTCTGTGGGGTTTTAAAAACGTACTGGAATTAAATTTACGAAAAATTAACAAAAGGTTTACATATATAATCTTTTTTATGCAACTCGAGCACTATTTAATAGAATCAAAATTGCATACCCAAATCTATGTGAGAACAAAATATTCCTTCTCTAGATTAGATAATTTTGTATAATAATGGACTAACTTTGCAACAAAATCATATATATGGCTCATAAAGCAGGTTTTGTAAATATCATTGGTAATCCAAATGTTGGAAAATCAACATTGATGAATGCTTTCATTGGAGAAAGGTTGTCCATAATCACATCTAAGGCACAAACAACTAGACATAGAATTTTGGGAATTGTAAATGGAGATGATTTTCAAGTTATTTTATCGGATACTCCTGGAATTATAAAACCGGCATATGAATTACAAGAATCTATGATGGGATTTGTAAAGTCGGCTTTTGAGGATGCAGATATTCTTATCTATATGGTTGAGATTGGTGAAAAGGAGCTAAAAGACGAAGCATTTTTTAATAAGATTACAAGTGCTAAGATCCCAGTTTTCTTACTGTTAAATAAGATAGACAAATCTAACCAAGAGCAATTAGAACAGCAAGTGCAGTTTTGGGCAGAAAAAGTTCCTAATGCAGAATTATACCCAATCTCTGCTTTAGAAAACTTTAATGTTAAAGAGGTTTTTGGAAGAATTGTAGAGTTATTGCCAGATTCACCTGCCTTTTACCCAAAGGATCAATTGACAGATAAACCAGAGCGATTTTTTGTAAACGAAGCGATTCGCGAAAAGATCTTAATGCACTATAAAAAAGAGATTCCATACTCTGTAGAGGTAGAAACCGAAGAATTTTTTGAAGACGAAAAAATTATCAGAATTAGATCGGTAATTATGGTAGAGAGAGAGTCTCAAAAAGGTATTATTATAGGTCATAAAGGATCGGCACTTAAAAGAGTTGGGGTAGAAGCTAGAAAGGAATTAGAGAAGTTTTTTGGAAAGCAAATTCATATCGAGTTGTATGTAAAAGTTAATAAAAATTGGCGAAATAGTGAACGTCAACTAAAACGTTTTGGCTACAACCGTTAATTCTTTTATGTAAAATTATCCATTACTTTATTTGTAGGATTTTTGTGAGTTTTTAAATTTCGACAATTACGGTAAAACTGTATTTGGAGGATAAAATGCTACAGTTAAACGTTTTTACATCTTTTTTTGTGTTTTTTTAGAGGGAAACATATAGTTTTGCGTTATTAACATATTTAAAACGCCCTAAAATATGATATGAACAATACTTTATCTTCACACACTTATTAATAAACGCTTAACTCTAAAAATCTAAATAAATTACAAAGGATTTGTTGGCTCTCGTAGTCTGGAATCGATATGTGATTTCTTGTCCCGTGTATTTATTTTTTAAAACCCAAAATAAATTAACCAGTTTGAGCATCTGAAACTCGAACGAAAAAAAACACTACACAATGTCTAAAACTACTAACAAGCTTAACTCATTGAGCGGTAAAAGGAGAGTGACTTCTATTAGTTCTTCTTTAATTAGCCTGTCAATGATCGTCATTTTTATGTTGACTTCCGGATTTAATACCGCAGTTGACAAGAATAAAGAAAGTTTTGATTCTACAACATCTGTTTGTAATAACCCATTAGAAAAAGCATTGGGATATAATGCATTTGTTAGATATAATACTATAGTTAATGGTGGAGATACCGAAGGTCCTATTGCATTAGGAGGAGATTTAACTATTGACGGAATCATTACAATAGCGGCTCAAACGCCAGGAACTAATTTTTTTAATGGAGATGATCAAGCTTCATCTTTAGTTGTAAATGGTAAAGTAATTTACACCTCAGGAGAAGGAATACATCTTAATCAAGGATACACCAAGGTAGGTGATTTAAATGGCTCTTCAGTTTTTGATGTAGATTTTAATTTTGCATCAGTGAATACGAGACTTACTGCTGGAGATTACGATGCTAAGCCAAGGATTCAAGTGCAAAGAAAACAAGATCAAAGTTCAGTTGGTCAGGCTAATTTGATTGATTTTGAAGCAGCTTTTGCATTGTTCGAATCAAAATCTATCTCTTACAGCAATATGTTATCTAATGTTCAGATAAGTAATGATAATAAAATTTTACTTTCTGAAAATACAGTAAACGTTTTGCATATTACTGGGACAGCGTTGCAGAATCTTCCTTACCTAACTTTTGAAAATACTCCAAGTAAGAATACGCCATTAATTATAAATGTTGATGCGGCAGGTGATTTTGAATGGAATATTCTAAATCTTACTGGAATTGGGGATCAGCAAGGAGCCTTTATTATTTGGAATTTTTATAATAATTCAAGTATAACGCTAAAAGGAGGTTCAACGATCATTGGTAGTTTATTTGCTCCTAAATCAGATGTGATAAAGGATTCCTCAGGAAATATTAATGGACAAGTTATCGCAGCAAATTATCATCATATTCAAGGAGAGTTACACCAGCATGTATTTGATTCTTGTACGGATGATGATGTAAGTTGTGCTTTAACTGTAGAAGCTGGTGATGATTCAGAATTTTGCGGAGAAGGAGAAGTAACACTTACTGCAATAGTTTCTGGAGCATCAGAATGTGTAGATTGCGTAGGAGAATATAGTGTGTTAAATACTAATAATTGTAAAAGAGATCAAGATTACGTAATGTGGTTAACGGATGGTAATAATCCAAGATGGTTCTCTAATGTTGATTTAGAATGGAATGAATTGGCAGATGGTACAGCAACATTGACTGGAACTATTTTTGATCATACCTTAACCCAGACTACGTATGAGGTAAATGCAGTCTATTCAGGAAGAACAGATACCACATCAACAAATAGTCCAAAAGAGCATGAGTGTAATAATGAAGATGAATCTGCATGGATTTATTATACAGAGTTAACTGGTACTGTAACAAGTTCTGACGGATCTTGGTCAATTGATCTGTCAAGAAGAGGGCCAGCTTTTCAATTAGGAAATGGAGCTAATGTTACAGAAACTGAAGAAGGAAAATTTGGAGCCTGCGGTTGGTTTAATACAACGGATAATCAATATAATAGAGGAGACTTTAATTTTAACCTAGGAGACTGTGTTACAACTTCAACAACAGAGGTAAGTTACCTCTGGTCTACAGGAGAAACTACTCCATCCATTACCGTAAGTGAAGGAGGAATTTATACAGTGACGGTTAAGGATTGTGAAAATTGCAATGCTTCAGATTCTGTAGAAGTTGTAATAAATGATGTTCCGCAGGTAGATGCTGGAGAAGATCAAGAGATTTGTTTAGGAGATGAGGTTACTTTAACCGCTATTACAGATGGAAATGAAAATTGTGAGAGTTGTATCGAATATGGTATACAAAATACTGATTATTGTAAGGGGAATCAAAACTATGTGTTGTGGTTAGATGGTGGAAGATTCTTTTCTAATGTTGATTTAGAGTGGAACGAACTTGCAGATGGAACTGCAACTCTTAAAGGTACTGTTTTTGATTATACAAATACACAATCAAATTATGAAGTTGATGCAGTGTTTACAGGGAAAACTGCAATTGCTCCTGCCAATAGTCCAAAATCACATTTATGTAATGATGAAGATGAATCAGCTTGGCAATATTACACAGAGTTTACTGGAACTATTACTAGTGAGGATGGATCTTGGTCTACAACTTTATCTAGAAGAGGTCCAGCATTCCAGATGGGTAATGGAGCTAACCAAACTGAAAAAGAATTAGGTAAGTTTGGAGCTTGTGGATGGTTTGATACTAGTGATAGTGAATACCCAGTAGGAGATTTCAATTTTAATTTTGGAGATTGCATTACTTCCGAGACAAATAATACTAGTTTCTTATGGTCCAATGGAGAGACTACAGAAAGTATTACTGTGTCTCCAGAAGAAGATACGACATATTCTGTAACAGTAACTAATTGTAATGGTTGTTCTGCAACAGATGAAGTAACGGTAACTATTAAATCCGCTGTTGTTGACGCTGGAGATGATCAAAATATATGTTTAGGAGAAACAGTTACATTATCTGCTATTGGAGAAGGTACATTTAGCTGGTCTAACGGAGAAACTACTGAAACAATTACAGTATCTCCAACTGAAACTACAACATATGTAGTTACTGCGACGAGTGGTAGTTGCGAGGCGTCTGATTCAGTAACAGTTGTAGTAAATGACCCAGTTATAGTAGATGCAGGAGATGATCAAGAGATATGTTTAGGAGAAGAGATTACATTGACTGCTCAGGCCACAGGTATTAATTGTGGTGATTGTGTAGAGTATGGTGTTAAAGATACTGACTATTGTAGAGGAAGACAGCACCAATTTGTTGTTTTTATAAATGATAATGGTACCAGACTATGGTTTAGAAATGTAGATCTTGTTTGGAATGATAATACCACAGATGGGACAGCTACATTAAAAGGTGAAGTATTTGAGTATAATTCTACAAATACATCGTTCTTAGTGGATGCTACATTCTCTGGTTTAACTAATACTCCACCTGTTGATAGTCCTAAAGATAGTTTCTGTCAATCAGAAGATGCAACTGGTTGGGAATATTACACAGAAATTAGTGGAACTATTACTCAAATAGGAGGTGCGTTAAGTTATGATATTTCTAGAAGAGGAGAGGCATTTCAAGTAGGAAATGGAGCTAATGTGTTTGAATATACACCTCAGGTTTATGGAGCTTCAGGATGGTTTAATCTAGAAGGAGATCCTGATTCTTTTGGAGATTTTAATATAAACATAGGAGATTGTATTTCTCAAGAAGAAGGACAGGTTCAATATTTGTGGTCTAATGGAGAAACTACACAGAGTATTACTGTATCCCCAGAAGAAGATACAACGTATTCTGTAACTGTTACAAGTTGTACGGATTGTGTTGGAGAAGATGAAGTGGTTGTAACTGTAAATTCTGCTACAGCAAATGCTGGAGATGATCAAGATATTTGTGAAGGAGAAACAGCAACGCTTACAGTAGTTGGAGAAGGTGATGTTTTATGGTCAACAGGAGAGACTACTGCTACTATTGAAGTTTCGCCATCTGATACTACTACATATACTGTAGAAGTTACAAACGGTAGTTGTTCTGCTGCGGATGAGGTAACTGTTACAGTAAAATCGGTAACTGCTGATGCTGGCGATGATCAAACTATTGCAGTAGGAGAGGCTACTATGCTTACCGCTACAGGAGGTGACACTTATGTGTGGTCAACAGGAGAAACTACTGCGACAATTGAGGTTTCTCCAGAAGAAACTACTACATATACTGTTACTGTTTCCGCAAATGGATGTTCTGCTGAGGATGAAGTGACTGTTTCGGTAGAAGGTTGTACTCTTGTTGCAGATGCTGGAGATGATCAAGAAATATGTTTGGGAGAAGAAGTAGTGCTTACAGTGGCAGGAGAAGGAGATGTTCTTTGGTCTACTGGAGAAACTACAACAAGTATAACTGTATCACCTACAGAAACAACTACATATTCTGTTATTTTAACAAGTGGTACTTGTGAAGCCATAGATGAGGTTGTTGTTGGAGTTACTATTGTAGAAGTGAATGCTGGAAGAGATAAATTTTTATGTGATGGTTTTGGAGAAGAAGCAACTTTAACTTCTACTATTGCTGATACCTATTTATGGTCAACAGGAGAGACAACAAGAAGTATTGTGGTGTCGCCAAGTACTACTACAACTTATACATTAACTATTACTGTAGGTAGTTGTAGTGATATGGATGAAGTAACAGTTTTTGTTCAAGATTGTGATGAATCAATTATATCATCCACTGTATATCCAACAGTATTGAGATCAGGAGAAACACTAACGGTTGACGTAGCATCTAAGAAAGATCAAAAAGTATATGTGTCTTTTTATAGTTTGTCTGGTTCAACTATGATTCCTGAAACTGTTGAGAATGAAATTAAGAAGGGTAAAACATCGTTAACTTTTGATACAGTAAGTTCAATGCCTTCAGGTATGTATTTAATGAAGATTGATAAAGAAGAAGGAACAGAATACAAGAAGTTTATTGTCAAATAAATAGTATTTTCAAAATAATTTAATATGAAACTGTCTAAAGAATACTCTTTAGACAGTTTTTTTTTTTGAAGTTTAAGTTATTTATAATTTATTCTTTTCATAACATTAAAGATATATACATTATTGAATTTAGCTAGCTAACGCAAATCAAATTAATAATGAAAATCTTTAACAAATCAAGTCTAGTTGTAATTGGGGCTTTAGGATTATTTTATTCTTGTAATCTTGATGATTATCAAGGGGGAGGTGGCAGTACTGATGATCTTACGTTTAACAAAATCGGAGGTTTTATAAATGGAACCGGAGATGAAGGTTTTGCAGAAATTTCTGCCTTTGATCCAGAGACAGCTAAGTTATTTGTAGTGAACCCGAATGATGTAGAACTTTCTGTTTGGGATATATCTAACCCTTCCAATCCTATAGCAGGGACAGATATTGCATTAAATGGAATTCCAAATAGTGTAGCTGTACATGAGGGAATTGTGGCTGTTGCGCTAGAAAATGCAGCTAATAAACAAGCAGATGGTACGATTGTAACCTATGATGCAGCATCACAAACTCTTTTAAATACTTATCCTGCAGGAGCACTACCTGATATGGTTACTTTTAGCCCTAATGGTAAATATATTGTTGCAGCTAATGAAGGAGAGCCTAATGATGAATATACAGTAGATCCAGAAGGATCGGTTACAATAGTTGAAGTCCGTACTGGAGAAGTAAATCAAGTAAGTTTTACTGGCTTTAATGGGAGGACTATAGGTAATGACTTTAGAGTATTTGGTCCTGGGGCAACGTTAGCTCAGGATATAGAACCAGAGTATATTGCAGTTTCAGATGATTCTAAAACTGCTTATGTTGCATTGCAAGAAAATAATGGTATTGCGACAATAGATTTAAGATCTAAAACACTTAGGGATATTACAGGTTTAGGGGTGAAAAATTATGCCTTTCCAGAAAATCAAATAGATGCTAGCGATAGGGATGATATTGTAGGGAATTTCCAAAATTGGCCTGTATTGGGATACTATCATCCTGATGCCATGATTTTTACTAGAATACAAGGAGCTAGATTTTTAATTACTGCTAATGAAGGAGATGCAAGAGATTATGATGGATATTCAGAAGAAGAAAGAGTAAAGGACTTAGTTTTAGATCCTACTGCATATCCCGATGCAGAAACTTTACAGTTAGATGAAAATTTAGGAAGATTAAAGACTACAACCGCTAATGGAGATATAGATGGTGATGGTGATGTAGATCAAATTTATGCTTATGGAGGAAGGTCTTTTACAATTTGGTCCACCACCGGAGTTAAGGTATACGATAGTGGAGATCAAATAGCAAAAACTGTATTTGAATTAGATCCTAGCACATTTAATAGTAACGAGGGTGATGGAGTAGATAATAGATCAGATGATAAAGGTGCAGAACCAGAAGCAGTAGAAACTTTGAATATAGGTAGAAGTACATTACTATTTGTAGGTTTGGAGAGAACAGGAGGGATAATGGTATATGATATCTCTAATCCAGTTAATCCTAGATTTATAGAATGGCTAAGGGATGCATCTGATATCTCACCAGAAGGTTTGATTACGATAAAAGCTGAAGATAGTCCAACAGGTGATGCGTTAGTAATAGTTACTAATGAAGTTTCTAATACTGTAGCAATTTATGAAGTGAAGTAATCACATCCATAAAAAGTTTGTTGTTTTACAGTAACCAACTTATATAGAATTGTTTTTATCTTTGGAATAAGTAATTATTTCACTGACTGACTATCAATTATGAAAAAGTTCAATAGGTCGATGCGCTGACCGTTGAGCTTTTTCGTTTTTAATATCTTCCTCTTTATTTTTATTTACTTCATATTACAGTTCAATAGTTTAGGAAGAATAAAAAGACTAATTTTGCACAAATTTTAGAATTCAGGATAATGAGCAATATAGTGGCAATTGTAGGGCGACCTAATGTAGGAAAATCTACTTTTTTTAATAGACTGATCCAGAGAAGAGAAGCAATCGTAGATGCGGTTAGCGGAGTTACTCGTGATCGTCACTATGGTAAAAGTGATTGGAATGGTAAAGAGTTTTCACTTATAGATACAGGCGGTTATGTCGTAGGAAGTGATGATATTTTTGAGGCTGAAATTGATAAACAGGTCGAACTAGCTATTGATGAAGCGGATGCAATCATTTTTATGGTAGATGTGGAGTCAGGTGTAACTGGTATGGATGAAGAAGTTGCTAATTTGCTTCGTAAAGTTGATAAGCCAGTTTTTTTAGCAGTGAATAAGGTAGATAATGGTAAGAGAGCTGAAAATGCTGTAGAGTTTTATAGTCTGGGTCTTGGAGAGTATTATACGATTGCTAGCATTAATGGAAGCGGTACTGGAGAATTGTTAGATGCTTTGGTAGAAGCCCTACCAGAACAGGAAGAAGAAGAAGTTTCGGAATTACCGCGTTTTGCAGTAGTAGGAAGACCTAATGCAGGAAAATCATCTTTTATTAATGCGCTTATAGGAGAGGATCGATATATCGTTACAGATATTGCGGGAACCACTAGAGATGCCATTGATACTAAATATAATCGTTTTGGTTTTGAATTTAACTTAGTAGATACTGCTGGAATAAGGCGTAAATCTAAGGTTAAAGAAGATTTAGAGTTTTATTCTGTTATGAGATCCGTTCGTGCTATAGAGCATAGTGATGTATGTTTGTTGCTTGTAGACGCTACTCGCGGATTTGATGCTCAGGTTCAAAATATATTTTGGTTAGCAGAACGTAACCGCAAGGGTATTGTGATTTTAGTGAATAAGTGGGATTTAATCGAAAATAAAGAAAGTAATACTTTAAAAGATTTTGAGAAGTACATCCGTAAGCAGATAGAGCCTTTTACAGATGTACCTATTGTTTTTATTTCAGCATTAACTAAACAAAGGCTTTTTAAAGCTATAGAAACTGCTGTAGATGTATATAAAAATCGTTCAAAAAAGATCAAAACTAGTGTAATGAATGATACAATGCTTCCTATTATAGAGAGGAATCCTCCTCCAGCCTATAAGGGTAAGTATGTGAAAATAAAGTATTGTATGCAGCTACCTACACCTCAACCACAATTTGCATTTTTCTGTAACCTGCCTCAATATATTCGTGAGCCATATAAACGATTTTTAGAAAATAAACTGCGTAAAGAATTTGATTTTCATGGAGTTCCGGTAGCTGTGTATTTTAGGAAGAAGTAAGATTTAGAAAATGAAAAAGCCTCTGCTAATAATACTTTTACTCCTAATATTTATAATCTCAGGGATTAGTTTTCTTGTGATTAAAAGTAGTAGAGAAGTAGTGTCCGCATTTGGTAAAATGGATGAGGCAATACAACAAAAGAATTATTCCGTTCAAAAAAGTAATGATTCTTTATTAAGATCAATAAAGAATGAAGAACATTTGATTAAAGCGTTGCGTATAGATTCTATAACGACTAGTTTTAAAGAATATATAGAGTCAATAAAACAGGAGATGTTAGGTGCAAAAGATCCTCAGAATTATGAACTAATGGATGAGCCGAATAATATGTTTTTTACGGATAATGGTGTATCTGAAAAAGGGAAAGAGTTTGTTAAGAAAATAGATCAACTTAGAGAAACACTTTTGATAACGGCAGAAACATCTGAATTAAAAGCCGAAATAAGTAATACTTTAAGTACTGGACAATTGCGTGATAGAGATGGTAGAAGAAGAGATTGGTTAATGTTTAATTTTAAGGATTTTCCCTTAGTAGCAAGTATAACAAAACTCACACAAATGCAATCTGATGTTACTGCGATTGAATCAAAGATATTTCTGCATTATTTAGAGAAATAAAGTGCTTTTTTCTATATAAATTTAAAGCTGTTCCTTAATCTTTAAGAGTTGACCTCTAATAGATTCTAGCTTCCTAATAATATCAAAGCTGTCTAAAGCTTCTTGTTTTTGTTCTTTTAGATGAATTTTGGCTCCTTCTAAGGTGAACCCACGTTCTTTTACTAAATGATAAATCAGTTCTAGGTTTTTGATGTCTTCCGGAGTGAATTTTCTATTTCCTTTAGCATTCTTTTTTGGCTTAAGGATATCAAATTCTTTTTCCCAAAAACGAATCAGAGAAGCATTCACATCAAAAGCATCGGCTACTTCGCCAATACCATAGTACATTTTTTTCGGTAAGTCAACATACATAGTTAATTCTCGTTTTTTTGAGTAAAAGTTCCATCTTGTTCAAAAACCAAATTACTTTCAGGAAAATCTTCGTCAGTTAATTTCTTAATTTCCTTTAAAGCTCTTTTTTTATCATCCATAAAAGGATATATCTCATCAATCTGTTTTGCAGAATGCAGTTTTCCTTTTATGAAATTACCTTTAGGGTCTATTTCAATTTCAGCAATTGGTGCATATCCTTTTATTCCAGTTAAATTAAATCTAGAGTAGGTGCAAAAATTACCTAAACTATAAGCAATGAACTTATTGTTATATACTTCAAATGCTCTTGATACATGTGGTCCGTGTCCAAGAATAATATCTGCTCCAGCATCTATTAAAGTATGTGCAAAAAGATATACGTTACCGCGATCCTCACCATAAAAACGTTCAGTTTTTCTTGTTACGTGTGTGTGATCAGCTCCTTCTGCTCCTCCATGAAAAGAAACAATTACAATATCTACTTTCTCCTTTAGTTCCTTAACAATTCTTTTTGCTTTGGTTAAGTTATGAATTTTTACGCAATCTTTGTTTGGGGCAAAGGCACAAAATCCATACGTGATTCCATTTTTTTCGAATATGGTAGATTCTTGCGCAAAAATACCAGCATATGCAATGTTATGTTTTTCGAGAGTTTTAGCGGTGTTTTTAATGCCAATAGCTCCAAAATCACCAATATGATTGTTTGCAATACTCATTACATCAAAGCCTGTTTCTTCAAGATATTTGCCAAAATATTCCGGGGAACGAAAGGAGTAACATTTAGAAGGATCAGAACATCGTTTTGCATTTTCTCCAACATCAGTAAGCGTGCCTTCTAAGTTTCCAAAAAGAATATCCGCTTGTTGCAAAACAATATTGACATCATCAAATGGACCTTTATCTTTTGGCGGTAAATAACTTTCATTAGGAAAATTAGTTCCCATCATAATATCTCCGACAGCCATTAGTTTTATACTTTTTGGTATCGAAATTTTTTCCATTTCTAGCTTAAAATCCTCAACGATGGTGGTCATTGAGTCAATAGTTTCTTTAGAAAATTTCTGTGCTTGTATACTATAATTAAAACCAATTAAAAGTACAAGAAGAAGTGCTTTGCGCATAAGAACTAGTCTAGAGTTTCATTAATTAAAGAAGAAGCTTTTAGCATTTCATTAAATTCTTCGGAAGTTAAACTTCCGTAATAAAAGTTGCGTGGGTTAATACGTTCTCCATCTTTAAATATTTCATAATGAAGGTGGGGAGCTACAGACCTTCCTGTGCTTCCTACATAACCAATAACATCACCTCGTTTTACCTTTTGTCCTTTCTTTACGTTGTATTTACTAAGATGCGCGTAGAGACTCACGTAGTTAAAACCATGATCAATTCTAATATGTCTCCCGTAACCGCTAGAATTTGCATCAGCTCTTGTTACTGTTCCGTTTCCAGACGCATATATTGGTGTTCCTGTAGCAGCAGAAAAATCCATTCCATAATGAAATTTTCTAGCCTTTGTAAAAGGATCACTTCTCCATCCATATCCAGATGCCATTCTTTTTAAATCAGAATTTTGAATAGGTTGGATCGCTGGAATTGTTGAAAGTAATTCTTCTTTTTGCTCTGCTAAATTTTTAATTTCATCTAGTGAAATAGATTGTACAGCTATCTGTTTTGTAAGCTTATCTATTTGTTTCTGGCTTTCAATAATCATTTCAGAATTATCATACCCTTCATACCCTTTGTATCTGTTAACACCTCCATAACCAGCTCCTCTCACTTCTTCAGGGATTGGTGGTGCACCAAAGTATAATCTGTAAATATTATCATCTCTTTCTGCAATTTCGGCAAGAACAGCGTGATCTTTTTTTAACTGTTTATTCATCAGCTCATACTGCAGCTTCATGTTATCCAGTTCCCTTTTGTAAGCCTTTTCTTTTGGAGTTTCTAATTGAGGAATGTTTAGATAGATTAACAAAAGCACAAAACCAGCCAAAAAAGCACCAAGAACACCTAAAATGGCGAAACCAAATTTACGTCCTTTCTTTTGCTCAATTCTACGATAAGATAGCGTCTCGCTATCGTAGTAATATTTAACCTTTGACATAATCTAAAATATACTATTTTTGCAGGATATTAGCCAAAAATAGGCTTGTTTATACTTTGAGGCGAGAACAAATATAATAAATTGTCGCAAAGTCCAGAAAAAACTGACAAATATCGATAGCATATCTTTAGATAACTTTTGATAATTAATTGATTATAAAGAAAATATAAAAAAATGAAATCCCAAGACATCAGAAACCAATTTTTAGCGTTTTTTGAATCCAAAAAACACAGTATAGTGCCTTCTGCGCCTATGGTTATTAAGGACGATCCTACTTTGATGTTCACAAATGCAGGGATGAATCAATTTAAAGAATACTTTCTAGGAAATGGAATTCCTAAGAATAATCGTTTGACCGACACTCAAAAATGTCTTAGAGTTAGTGGTAAACATAATGATTTAGAAGAGGTAGGTATGGATACGTATCATCATACCATGTTTGAGATGTTAGGGAACTGGAGTTTTGGTGATTATTTTAAGAAAGAGGCAATAGAGTGGGCTTGGGAATTATTAACCGAGGTTTATGGCATAGATAAGAATATCTTGTATGTTTCAGTTTTTGAAGGAGCAAAAGATGAAAACCTAGATATGGACCAGGAAGCATACAATTTATGGAAACAAATTGTTCCAGAAGATCGTATTATCATGGGAAACAAAAAAGATAATTTCTGGGAAATGGGAGATCAAGGGCCTTGTGGTCCATGTTCAGAGATTCATGTAGATCTAAGATCAGAAGAAGAGAAAGCTAAAATACCTGGTCGTGATTTGGTAAATCAAGATGATCCATTGGTGGTAGAAATATGGAACCTTGTATTTATGCAATTTAATCGCAAAGCAGATGGTTCTTTAGAAAAATTACCAGCACAGCATGTGGATACAGGAATGGGGTTTGAAAGATTGTGTATGGCTTTGCAAGACGTAAAATCTAATTATGATACTGATGTATTTACACCTTTAATTAGAGAAATAGAAACGATAACGAATGCTACATATGATAAGGATAGCTTGCCAACAGATGAGAATGGAAAAGTTAGCGTGGCAATCCGAGTAATTGCAGATCATTTAAGAGCAGTGTCATTTTCTATAGCAGATGGGCAGTTACCTAGCAATACAGGAGCTGGGTATGTAATACGTAGGATTTTAAGAAGAGCAATTAGATATGGGTTTACGTTCTTAAATACGAAAGAACCTTTTATATATAAGCTGGTGGATACACTTAGTAATCAAATGAGTGGAGCTTTTCCAGAGCTAAAATCTCAGAAAAACCTAATCGTAAATGTTATTAAAGAAGAAGAGAATTCATTTCTTAGAACATTGGATCAAGGATTAGTACTATTAGATAATGTAATTAAAGGGACTAAAGGAAAAGTGGTGTCTGGAGAAAAAGTTTTTGAATTGTATGATACTTTTGGTTTTCCAGAAGATCTTACAGCTTTGATATTATCTGAACAAGGATATGAGTATGAAGAAGATGTATTTAAAGCTGAGTTACAGAAACAAAAAGATCGTTCTAGAGCAGCTTCTGAAGTAAAAGCTGGAGATTGGGAAATATTAATCCCTAATGCTGCAGAAGAATTTATTGGGTATGATCATACTTCGGGAGAAGCAAGAATTTCTCGTTATCGAAAGGTAAATAGTAAGAAGGATGGAGAATTATATCAGTTAGTTCTTGATAAGACTCCTTTTTATCCAGAAGGTGGAGGACAAGTTGGTGACAAAGGATATTTAGAAGTAGCTAATGGAGATGTAGTTTATATTGTTGATACTAAAAAGGAAAACAATTTAATCATTCATTTTGCTAAAACCTTACCAAAACATATCAATGAAACTCATAAGGCTGTTGTAGACGTCAAACAGCGATCTAGAACAGCATCTAATCATACCGCAACTCATTTATTACACCAAGCGTTACGCACCATTCTTGGTACGCACGTAGAACAAAAAGGTTCTATGGTTAATAGTGGGAATTTAAGATTTGATTTTTCGCATTTTTCAAAAGTTTCTTCTGATGAATTACAGCAAGTAGAGGATTTTGTGAATGCTAGAATAAGAGAGGCGTTACCATTAGAAGAAAAACGTAATATATCATATGATCAGGCTATTGCAGAAGGAGCAATTGCTTTGTTTGGAGAAAAATATGGAGATGATGTTAGAGCAATACGCTTTGGAGAATCTATGGAACTATGTGGAGGGATTCATGTTCAAAACACAAGTGATATATGGCATTTTAAAATAACATCCGAAAGTGCAGTTGCAGCCGGGATAAGAAGAGTTGAAGCAATAACTAGTGATGCTGCAAAGGATTATTTTACAAATCAATCTGAGGCATTTTCAGAAGTGAAAGCAATTTTGAAAAACCCTAAAGATCCTATTAAAGCAATAACTACTTTACAGGATGAAAATACGAATCTTAAAAAGCAAATTGAAGCATTATTGAAGGATAAGGCTAAAAACCTAAAAGGAGATCTTAAGTCAGAATTTGAAGAAATAAATGGAATTCAATTTTTAGGTAAAAAAGTAGATCTTGACCCTGCAGGAATAAAAGATTTATCTTTTGAGCTAGGAGGAGAAATAGAAAATGCTTTTATGATCTTTGGAGCAGATAATAATGGTAAAGCGCTATTGTCGTGCTACATTTCTAAAAACTTAGTAGAAGAAAAAGGATTGAATGCTGGTCAGGTAGTTCGCGAGCTTGGGAAGTATATCCAAGGTGGAGGAGGTGGACAATCATTTTTTGCCACTGCAGGAGGTAAAAATCCAAAGGGAATTGAAGAAGCTTTAGAAAAAGCAAAACAATATGTTTAATTAAAAACCAACACCCCTCCTACCAATTAAGGTAAGAGTTGGGACTACGTATGAACTTACAAACCAAAATACCCTTAAAACCTCAGCAACCAAAAATTGATTATAATTCAGAGTTATTATTGATGGGGTCCTGTTTTGCTGAAAATATTGGAGAAAAATTTTCATACTTTAAATATAAATCATTAGTAAATCCTTTC
Source organism: Aquimarina sp. Aq107 (assembly GCF_943733665.1). Lineage (NCBI taxonomy): Bacteria > Pseudomonadati > Bacteroidota > Flavobacteriia > Flavobacteriales > Flavobacteriaceae > Aquimarina > Aquimarina sp. Aq107. Next base: position 152,213 of record NZ_OX030782.1, read on the forward strand.
GGAATACTTTTTCATCCCAAAGCGATTGAAACTTTTCTGTGGATGGCGACTCAACGAGAGTCATATACAGAAACGGATTTGTTTTACCATAATGAGCAGTGGCATTGTTTTGATGCACATTCTAAGTTAAGTAATCCAGATAAGGAGCATTTGTTGCAATCTCTAAATGGAGCATTAGATCAGACATACCAAAAGATTCAATCGGCGACTCATATATGTATTACTCTAGGAACGGCTTGGGTGTATCGTCTACAAGCCCTGGATATGGTGGTGGCAAACTGTCACAAAGTATCTCAAAAGGAGTTTAGTAAAGAGCTCCTGTCTGTAGAAGAAGTAACTCAATGTTTGTTAAACAGTGTTGGATTAATAAAAAGCCTGAATCCTAATGTAAAAGTGATATTTACCGTTTCTCCGGTAAGACATAGTAAAGATGGTTTTGTAGAAAATAATCTTAGTAAATCACATTTAATCGCTGGGATTCATCAGGTAATAAAAAACGATACTACAGCTGTTTATTTTCCTTCTTATGAAATAATGATGGATGAGTTAAGGGATTATAGGTTTTATAATGCAGATATGATTCATCCAAGTGATGTAGCAATTGACTATATATGGGAATACTTTAAACAAACTTGGATTTCTAATGAAGCACTAATTGTTATGAACAAAGTTAAAGAAGTGCAAAGTGCCATATCACATAGACCTTTTAATCCGAATAGTCAGCAACATCAGCAATTTCTTGAGAGACTAGAACAGAAAAAAAATGAAATTCAAAAAGAATATGCTTTTATTACATTCTGATCTTCAAGATATTGGGTAATCAACAAAGAGGTTTTTAATTAAAGAAACCAGATAGTAAATGTAAACTACCAGCTATTACTCCTGCTCCGAACGAGTCAGAATTTAATGGATTATCCCAAGATTGGTTTTGTAATGAGATGTTTGCTACTGGATCAAATAGGGATTTATGAGTAAATGCATTGTTTCTTACTACTAAATAAGGGCGAGTTCTGGAAATTCCAAAAGAAGGATAGTCCGTAAATCGAGAAATTCCAAAAAACAACCTATAATCATTACTTTTATTATTAATTCCGGGTAAACGATAGCTTTTAGTGATATCCACTGGAATAGAGTCTATGATCAACGTCTTTGGGGACTTTTTCTTACTTAAAGACGGAGACTTTATTGATTGAGAATATATTACGCCAAAACCCATAAAAAGAATAACAGAAAGTAAAATTTTAAAATTCTTCATAATTAGCAAACTGATTTACTTCATTGCATCAAAAAACATTCCATAAATATACGTTTTAAAATGTTAACCTATTGATTGTTAGTCTCACTAATGTGTGGAATAGATATATGTATAGAAAACTTTATTGTGAGGTTTTTTTACGTGAGATCGGGTTATAACTATAAAAGTTATGCCCGATCTTTATTTAGTTATTCCTTCTTAATTCTTCTTCTAACAAAACAATTTTAGTTTCCAAGTCATGTAAACGATCGTAAACATCTACAGGTTCAGGCATTTGTTTAGAAGCAAACATAGTGACATACCAGGCTTCCATGATTTCTTCAGAATTTATAGTATATGTGGGGTAATTGCCATCTTTATTGTCAGATTTTAGAATAAGTTTGCCTCGTTCTTCAATTCTATTGATAATTCGTTTTAAAACAATACCATCATTCTTGCTTACGATTACATAGATCCTTCCATCTTTTATGTCATTTAGGTCTTCTACATATTTTCCAAAAACAAGATCTCCATCAAAAAAAGTTCTGACCATAGAATTACCTTGTACTTCGAAACATCTAAAAGTGCCATTACTCAAATGAGGCATATTAAATGTAGGAAGAGTTTCTATATACTCTGTATCACCATAACCATCTAGGTATCCTGCTCTTGCTTTTATAGGTACATAAACTACATTTTCATCTCCTTCTTGATTTACAGCGACTACTTGTGGGATTCCACCATATGTTGTAGTTTCCTCTTTTTTGTCTATTAATATGTTGCTGCTTTTTCCAAAAAGATATTCAGGGTTGATAGAGAATTCATTAATAATGCTTTCTAGTAAATCGTAACCAGGTTTGGTCCTTTTTCTAGAGCCATCGGATTGGAGTCTTCCAGTAGTAATACTATCTATGGTGGTACTGGTAACTCCTATTTTTTTAGCGAAAGAATGATTGTTTAAACTAAAAAAATCGATTATTTCTCTAATTTTTTCATCAATTGCTATCATTATGCTGCGTTTTTATTTGAAACATATAAAGAAAATAAATTCAAACAAAACACATAATATATCTGTATTTTGTTGATATTTTCTGTAAAATGTTGTATATTTGTACTGTAATTAGTTGCTAAAATAGGAAAAATTATTCATAATCAAACATTTGTGTTAATTCTATTGCAACATTTTCAGGTAAAATAGCATAAGACGTCGTGCTAGAGTCACTTTAGAAGGATAACTATTCAAACTTTTGTTTGAATTAGGTGGTGTTTTTATGTTTAATTTAAAATTAAATGGCTCATGCAGCGAAGTAAACTGTTATTAGAAAAGCGTAAACAGTTTGTTCAGAATTATGTCGAAAGCAATTCGGAAAAACAAATGAAAGTTATTGTAGAAGAGTTGATAGAACAACTTTTTATTTCAGAAAAAACAATTTATAATATTCTAAAAAACTAAGAATTAGTTGGGATATTAAGAACTTATAACGCAGATTTAGGATTAGATTATTTCCAAAATAATATAAATAATGCTCTTGTAAGAAGGTTAGTTTTAGATTTATAGAAAATCAAAATGTAGACTGGTCTAGCATATTTTTTAATAGTTAATCTATTGATAAACTGGGCTATTACAAATGGAGAAAGATCTGATTTTGCATCACTGTTTTGATGTTTTTTAACCTATCTTTATAACTATTAAAACCAATTTAACTATAAAGACTACTTATAACCAAAGTATGTCTTACACAAACACTCTTAAAACCATGAAGAACAAACAAATGCTTGCCTTATGGGTCTGTCTGATCCTAGGTGTGTCGCTATTTGCGCAGAAATCTCAGAAAGAACTTGCAATTGAGTATATAAATCTCAAAGGAGAGGTGATATTCGATATTAAGATAGAAAGTCCTTCTCAGCTACAAACGTTTACAAAAGGATTATCTATTGTCCATTATGATGAGGTAACAGGTATTGTAAAGTTAATGGCTAATAAATCTCAATTTGATGAATTTCTGGATAAGGAAATTCCTTTTACTACAACAGAGGATGATAATATTATTGGGTATAGAACAATGACATCGGATCTTTCTATCAAAGCTGCAACATTTCCTTTAACGGCTTACCCAACATATGCTGATTATGTTAGTATGATGAATGACTTTGCTACCAATAACCCAACTATATGTCAAGTCCAAAACATTGGCTCTACTACGGAAGGAGATAAAGCATTACTTTTTGTGAAATTGTCCGATAATGTTGGTGCAAATGAACAAGAACCACGTGTTATGTATACGTCTTCTATGCACGGAGATGAGATTGCTGGGTATCCAATGATGCTTAATCTTATTGATTTTTTATTAACTACATATAATGATACATCTCATCCAAGGCATCTAGAAATTAAGCAGCTTTTGGATAATAATGAAGTATGGATTAATCCATTGGCTAACCCTGATGGAACGTATAGAAATAGTGCTAGTAATACATCGGTGGCTAATGCTACTCGAGGTAATGCTAACAATGTAGATCTTAATCGTAATTATCCTGATCCAGATGATGGAGCAAATCCTGATGGGAATAATTATCAAATAGAAACACAACATTTCATGAATTTTGCTGCATCAACACACTTCGTACTGTCAGCTAATTTTCATGGAGGTATTGAGTTGATTAATTATCCTTGGGATACTTATGCTGGAGCGCATCCAGATGAGGATTATTTTGTTCATGTTTCCGAAGAATATAGAGATTTCTGCCAGCAGAATAGCCCAAGTGGGTATTTTGATGCCTTAAATAACGGGATTACTAATGGGTATGACTGGTATGAGGTACAAGGAGGAAGACAGGATTATCAAATACATTTTCATAAAGGGAGAGAGTTAACTGTAGAGCTTTCTAACGCAAAAACTCCTCCTGCAAATCAACTGGTGAATTTCTGGAATTATAATCAAGAAGCGCTTATTGGTTTTTTGAAACAAGTAAATTATGGAATACGTGGTGTTGTTACAGATGCTGTAACGAATCAACCAATAGATGCAAAAGTGACTGTTGTGGGTAAAGAAGCGTATGAGACATGGACACCTACCGAATTGCCAGAAGGAGATTATTATAGACCAATTAAAGCAGGGACTTATACGCTTCTTTATGAAGCCGAATGTTATGAGTCAAAAACCATAAGTGGTGTTGTAATTGCAGATGGTCAATCGGTAATACAAGATGTTCAACTTACTCCATTAGGAGCAACAGCTCCTACAGGATTAACAGTTTCTTCTGTGCAATCGACTAGTGCTGATTTAAATTGGTCAGGTAGTGCTGGAGCTAGTTTTGATCTTCGGTATAGGGAGATAGGCGCTGTTAATTGGACGGTAGTTTCAGTAAATACTAATACGACTAGTATTTCTGGTTTAATGGTAGAAACTGATTACGAAGCTCAGGTTCGTAGTATATGTACAGCAACAATTGTTTCTCCCTATAGTGATTCTGTATCTTTTACTACAACCGCTACACCTGCTTGCGCTGGAATTACTATATTTCCATATGCAGAAGGTTTTGAGTCGAGTATTGGGCTATGGACTAATAATACTAATGATGATATTGATTGGACTAGAGATAGTAATGGAACACCTTCTAGTGGTACAGGTCCATCTTCTGGTCAAGAAGGTTCATTTTATATGTTCACCGAAGCTTCAGGGAATGGTACTGGATATCCTGGAAAAATAGCATTATTTGATAGCCCTTGTATTGACCTTTCGGTATTAACTGGTGCAACGTTAGAGTTTGGATATCATATGAACGGGACTAATATGGGATCTTTAGAAGTTTTAATTAGTAACAATGATGGATCAAGTTATGCATCGATTTGGAGTAGGAGTGGAAGTCAAGGAGATCAATGGAATCAAGTGTCGTTAGATATTTCTGCATATGCTGGTTCGGTGATTCAGCTTAGATTTAAAGGAACTACGGGAAATGGATTTCGAAGTGATATAGCTATTGATGATTTGAAAATTATTTCGACAACACCTGATTCTCAAGCTCCTTCAGCACCGACCAATCTAACCGCGTCTAATATTACAGGAACTACTGTAGATTTATCTTGGAATGCATCTACTGATGATATAGGTGTTTCTGAATATGAAGTATATCAGGGAGCAACCTTAATAGCAACTTCGGTAAATACGAATACTACTATTGGTGGATTAAACCCAGATTCAGAATATACATTTGTTGTGATAGCAAAAGACGCTGCTGGGAATAGTTCTTCTGCAAGTGATTCTGTAACTTTTATCACAACTGGAGTTGTAATTACATATTGTGATAGTCAGGGTACTAATGTAAATGATGAATATATTGATTATGTGGGTATAGGAGGTATAGATAATGCTTCTGCAGCAACTAGTGGATATACTGATTATACAGGTCAAACAGGCGCTGTGTCTTATGGGCAAAATACTATTGTACTAAGTCTTAATTATACGGGAACAGTATATACAGAATATTGGAATGTTTGGATTGATTATGATCAAAATGGAGCTTTTGAGAGTTCTGAGTTGATAGTTTCAGAATCTACACGTAGTGATGCAAATCAATCATATGATTTTACGATACCTTCTAGTGCATTGTCTGGAGCAACAAGAATGCGAGTAACTTTAAAATATAATGCGACAGCTACACCTTGTGAGACTTTTACATATGGAGAAGTAGAAGATTATACTATAAATATTGGAGGAGTCACTACTTCTCGAGAGAGTAATGTTTTGAGTTTTGGGACTAATGAAAAATTGCAATTATACCCTAATCCCGTTAGTAAAGGAGTTTTATTTGTAAGAGGTGTTTCTGATGAAGAGACAAAAGCTACTATTTATAATTATGTTGGACAGAAAGTAATAAATGCTAAAATCATCAATGGTAATATTGATGTAAGTAGTTTGTCGAATGGATTATATCTTTTACAAGTAGGTAGCGATGATCATAAAAGAATAAAAAGGTTTATAGTTCAATAAATATAGTTTTTAAATAATAAAAGATAAAATTCTAAGAAGGCTAAATCAAGAGGTTTTTTCCGAAAGTTTAGTCTTCTTTTTTACTCCCGTAGTTGCAGTATTTACTAATAAAAAACCTTCAGAAACCCTTACTATTTTCGTATATTTATATATGCTTTTCAACGCACTATATGTATTGATTTTATTGATAAATCTATGACAAAAGTGTGCTAATGGTTTACTGTAATTATGTACAAAAAAAGAAAAAGTTTTTAGGTTCCTGCAGGGTTATATTATGCCTAGAAACTTCTACTTTTTAGTATACTTAATCAAGCTCTATGTAATTATTTAAATTCAGGAAGAAGTCTGAGAAATTTAGTTAAATGGATAAAGTTTTTTGAATAAAGTAATTCTTGTAGAGGTAATCAAATTTTTTTAACGTATGAATATTTTAGAAATGGCGCTATCTCAGTATGGCGTTACAGAGATTAATGGTTCTAAAGATCACCCACAGATCATTTCTTATTTTAATGAAATTGGTTTTGATGGTGCTCATTTACGTAATGACACTGCTTGGTGTAGTGCATTTGCTAATTGGGTAGCAAAAAAGACTGGATATTCTTATTCAGGACAGCTTAATGCTCGCAGTTGGCTTAATGTAGGTAAATCCACAGATACACCAACAGCTGGTGATGTAGTGATTTTGTGGAAAGAAAAACCATGTAGTAGAAAAGGCCATGTAGGTTTTTTTATTAAAGAAACTAGAGGGTTTGTGTACGTTCTGGGAGGAAATCAAGATAATAGAGTGTGCATAAGAGCATATCCTAAAAATCGAGTATTAGATTACAAAAAATTAATGAAACATGGATAAAATTATAAGTATGGTATTTTGGTTGCTTACGATTCTTTCACCGGTTAATGGAGTAATGATGACAATGGTCTTCCTTATTTTGGTAGACTTTATTACGGGTTCGTACGCGGCTTATAAAAATAAAATCCCAATAAGTAGCGAACGAATTGGGAATACGATCTCTAAGTTTTTTATATATAACTTAGTAATTCTAGCATCGTTCTTATTAGAAGAGTATATTGTAAATGAGGTTCCTTTTCTTAAAATAATAGCAGGTTTTGTGGCTATTACTGAGATCAAGTCTATATTAGAAAATTTTAATAAAATTTATGGTCTTGATCTTTTTAGAGCTTTAGTAAGCCTATTAAAGTCCGGAGATCTTTCAGACACAATACGCGCTATTTCGAAAGAAGGAAAAAAGTAATTAAATAAAAAACTGCTATATGTTGATTATTTCTTCATCAAAGTTACAGCAACTGCCATTTGGGTAACATCGTGATAAAAGAATACTTGGGTAATGTCAAAATCAAGAAATAATCAGCGTATAGCTTATTTGTAAGACTAAAAATAGGACTGCGGAATTAGGCAATTAATGTCTTTTGATTAATAATATTAATTCCACTATCTATTAGGTGTCTGATTTCTGTCTTTTTTGTTTTAATATGATCTAAATGATTTAAAATTTCATTTGCAAATTTAGGTTCTCTGTCATAAACTAATTCGTAAATCTCGATAGATAATAACCAATCCTCTGAATGATCTTTTTTTATAATGTCAAATACTGATTCTAAGGAAAATCTTGAATTTTCTCCATTTCGTATGTTCTTAACAGCTTGATATAAGGAATGTAATTCTTGCTCTTTTGAAGAATAGGTTCTTTTTATTGTGTTCATATCTGGGTTATGAGTAATCATGTCAAATGAGTAGTCATCAGCAGGTCCAGAGAATGCTGAAACAATCTCTTTTCCTACAGCTAAATCAAATGTTCCCCATTCAGGTTTAAATAAATATTCATTTTTATATTTAATAGTGCATTCATTAAACTGAATTAAAATAAGTTCTCCTTTAATATTTCTCATTCCCGTAATATTTATTCCGGCGATAGTGATTCCACTTTCGAACTCAAATTCTATATATTCTCCATCATAGAAATTATAGGCTTTTAAATCCCTCGGTGACATGTTTTCAATGGCTAAATTGATACCTTTAAGTTTACCAAGAGGTGATCTAAAACCATTAGGGTGTATGTCAATACCTTGACCAATTAATTCTTTTTCTCTAAACGAAAGTGCAGTAGGGCCTTCAGTTTCAAAATAAATCACTTCATTATCTTCGTTTTTGATCATTCTTGTAAATACGCCAGAAATTTGTAAACCAGTACTTAATTCTATAGTTCCTAAATTCTGAGACTCAATAAGTTTTGCAAGTCCACGATGCCCTCCTTTTCTTAAAGCCATGGTATCCGCAAATTCTTCTAATACTTGACATAGATAGGCAAAATCTGGAGTGACGAATAATTGGGGTTGAGGTTTTGTAATATCAAAATCACGGAACGCAGCATCAGGTGTGTAAGAAAGTTTTTCTACATTATCAGTCATGCACCATTCGCTTTCTCCAATAGAGGAGAGTAATCCTGCACCATAAATTTTAGGATCCTCTACAGTGCCAATAAGACCGTATTCCACTGTCCACCAATGTAGATTACGAATTAAAGCCATTTCCGAAGGTTCTGATTTTTGATTTTGTAGTTCATTTACTCTGTTTTCAGCGTCTTTAATAGCTTCTGGATCAGTATCTGGTGATTCTTTAAGAATTGACAATGTGCGTACTGCATCATACATATCGTAGTCTCTCTTAGAGGAAATAGCTTTGCAGCCAATTTTTCCAAATCGTCGCAAATATTCTGCATAGTCTGGATTAGCAATAATGGGAGCATGTCCTGCTGCTTCATGGATAATATCTGGAGCAGGAGTATATTCTATGTTTTCTAATTGTCTTATGTCCGAGGCTATAACTAGTATGTTATATGCTTGAAATTCCATAAAAGCATTTGGTGGAATAAATCCATCTACAGCAACTGCTGCCCAACCAATCTCTTTTAAGATTCTATTCATACCATACATACTTGGGATTTCATTAATAGAAATCCCTGTTTTTTCTAAACCCTTTAGATAGGATTTATGAGCTACCTTGCTTAGAGAAGCTATGTTTTTTCGCATCACGTACCGCCAGACTGCTTGATCAATAGCAGTATATTCATCATAGTTCTGAGGTTTGATAAATTGCTTGAGGTGTGGGGGTAACCTGTCAAGTAATGGATTGGATTCTATTTGTGATGACATTTTTAAATCAAATTTTGATGCTAAATTCTACAAGCCGAAAAGTACTAGTTTTAATGCTAAGATTAGAATTAATTAACTAATTTTGTTTAGATAGTGTAGGGTTTTAAGTAGATATGTTGTTATTATTACAGTTGATTTTGAGATCTTTATCTCGCCTTAAGTAATATATATTAAAATCAGAATAATTTAATGGATCACACAAATATTATGAAAAAATTCATTTCTTATATACTTATATTGTTTTTTAATGTTACCATTTTTGGTCAAGTAACCAATGAGCTTCCTAAAAGTTCGGATGTTAATCTTGTTAAAACAATAAATGAAGAAAAAATACCATCAGTTAGAATGCCATATTTTGATTTTCAAAAATTAAAAGAAGAAGATAAAATCAATGATAAGGACAAGTCGAAAGTGTATAGGTTTGGTCATGAGTTTAAAGTAGATCTTGGGATTACAAATGCTGGATTATGGACAGATTTACCTAATGGAGATAGAATATGGAGAATAAATGTTATCTCTGAAGGTGCAAACACACTAAATTTTGTTTTTAATTCTTTTAGATTGCCAAAAGGAGGTAAAGTGTATTTGTATAATGAGGAGAAAACATTTCATTTAGGAGCCTATACGGATAAGATGAATAATCCTGATGAAACAATTGGTACGTGGCTTGCTGATGGAGAAAGTATTATAATTGAGTATTATGAGCCTAGCGCAGTTAAAGGAGAAGGGAAATTAAATATAGGTTCTGTTGTACATGGATATAGAAGCGTTAGTAATTATAAAGCATATCAAAAGGATTTAAATACATCCGGTGATTGTAACCAGGATGTAAATTGTCCTGTAGGATCTGATTTTGATAATATAAAAGATATCATCAAAAAAGCTGTTGGAATTACTCTTGTAGGAACTAGTGGATTCTGTTCTGGAACCTTAATTAATAACACTAGCAATGATAAAGCTCCTTATTTTCTTACAGCAAATCATTGTGGAACAGCTAATGCGAACTGGGCATTTCGATTTAATTGGATAAGTACCAATGCGGTTTGTGCAACTTCCGACAATAGCACTGATAATGGTCCATCTAATTATTTTCAAACAACTAGTGGAGCTATTTCTAGAGCTAGCAACCCAGAGTCTGATGTACAGCTTGTAGAAATTACAGGAGGTTTAGATGAAGATTGGGATATTGATTGGGCAGGTTGGGATAGAACGGGTAATACTCCGAGTTTTGTTGTTGGGATTCATCATCCTGATGGAGATATCATGAAAGTATGTAGAGAGAATGTAAGTCCTACTATCGCTGATAATATAAATATTGGAGGAATACCTGATCCTGTTGATACTTGGAGAGTAGATGATTGGGATTTGGGAGTTACAGAAGGAGGATCTTCTGGGTCTGCTATTTTTGATCCTTCGGGTAGAATTGTGGGACAGCTTGCTGGAGGAGGTGCTGCCTGTTCTGGTACTAACGATAATGGAGCACCAGATTTTTATGGAAGATTTAGTATTTCTTGGGATTTTGGGACTACAGATAATACTAGATTGTCAAATTGGCTTGATCCGGAAAATACGGGTAGAACCACACTTAATGCACTTTCTCAGGGAGATGACCCGGGAGATGGTGGTGGGGAAACTACAGAAGAGATAGTTCTTTTTCCTAATCCAACAGAAGGTGTATTGATGATTTCTGATGGAGATGAAAGTGAATTTAGTTATATGGTTTTTGATATATTCGGTCAATTGCTTTTAGAAGGACAAGTCAATAGTAATAGAGAAATAGACTTATCCTCAATGTCTTCAGGGATGTATTTTGTGTGTATGGAAAATCTTTCGGTCGGAGGTAGCTTTACTAAAAAAGTGATAGTACGATAATAGTATTAAAGGGTTTTTTTTGCTACAATAATTTTTTGATCATTTTGATTAATTAAATGAAGAATATTTCCATCTAGTTTTGAGTTTTTCTCTTCAGAGAAGATCTTAAAAAAATCTTTTTCAATAGTACTAGTTTTTTCACAATATATTTTAGTGCCAATAGGGAAACTAGTTGTTAACGAGTTTTCTTCTATATTGTAATTGCAGGAGTAAGAGTTGCATCCGGAAAAACCAGAAAGTGTCTTTGTAGTAGGGTTAAAAATTAAAGTTAGTTTGTATTCAGAGACATCATTTCCGTAAAGTGATGTTACGGCATATGTACCTTCGAGTTCCGATTGTGTGACTGCTTTAGTGTCATTAGAATTAACAGCGTTTATAGTATTACAGTTACCAAATAATAATAAAGAAATTAAAAATAAACCTGCATATTTCATAGTAATTTATATTTCGTGTAAAATATCAAAGAGATGTAGTAATGTTTCCAATATAACAAATTTATTATATTTTTAGTCTTTAATCTCTAAAGAAGGTTTTTGTTAGAGTTTAATGTTTTTAACAATAAGTAAACCCCATTTCCAATGAAACAAGAAAGTAGAAAACAAGAAATTGTAAACGCTGCAGCCATTCTTTTTAAAGAAAAAGGATATAGCGCGGTTACAATGAGAGATTTGGCAACCGCTATGGGGATCAAAGCTGCTAGTTTGTATAATCATATCCAATCAAAACAAGAAATTTTATCTACAATTATTATTGAACTTGCAGAAGAATTTACTACAGGAATGAACCTTATAGTAAAATCTGATCAAAATGCTATTCAGAAGTTAGAAAACATAATAAGTCTTCATATCGATGTTACTTTAAGAAATGCTGATGGGTTGGCATCACTTAATAATGATTGGATGCATTTAGAAGAAGATAATCTTTTGTCATTTGAAAAAATGCGAAATGATTATGAGGAAAATTTTAGACGAATAGTGAAAAAAGGAGTGGATGCAAAAGAGATTAAATCCAACAATATTGAAATTATAGTATTTTCTACTTTATCTACGTTAAGAACCCTTTATTTATGGTATCCGAAGCAAAAAAATATTGATGCTGGAATACTAAAAAAAGATATGATTGAAGTATTACTAAAAGGTGTAGTTTAAAATTAACTGTTAATTAATTGCTTATCAAACTAACAATTGTTAGTTTTGTTATACTATAACGTTATAGTATAATATTTCATGAGTGATTTTCATACCATAAAAATAGCTGAGGTTCTTAAAGAAACTAAGGACTGTACTTCAATAACTTTTGACATTCCTCAAAGTTTAAAGGAGGAATTTGCATATAAACAAGGTCAGTATTTAACTTTAAGAACCGAATTAGATGGGCAAGATGTAAGGCGTAACTATTCCTTATGCTCAAGTCCTATTGATGATGAATGGAAAGTTGCTGTTAAAAGAATAGAGGGAGGCCTTTTTTCCAATTATGCTTGTAATGTTTTAAAAGCTGGAGATGAATTAGAAGTCTTGCCTCCCAATGGGAGTTTTTTTACAGACGTAGATACAACAAGATCTAAGAATTATATTGTTTTCGCTGCAGGTAGTGGGGTTACTCCAATTCTTTCGATCATAAAAACTCATTTAGCTTTAGAACCCGATAGTACATTCAAGTTATTTTACTTGAATCGAACTGTTAAATCTATTATCTTTAAAGAAGAGATAGAAGCATTGAGAAACACTTATTTTGGAAGGTTTGAGATATTTTATTTTCTGACAAAAGAGCATAGAGATATTCCTTTGTTAAATGGAAGATTTACCTCGGATAAGTTAAAAGAACTTACTGATAAGATTATTAATGTTCCTGAGGTAGATGAGTGTTTTATTTGTGGTCCAGAAGAGATGATTTTTCTTATTAGAGATGAATTAGTTGATGCGGGACTATCTAAGGATCATATTCATTACGAGTTGTTTTTTTCTGGAGCTTCAGAAGAAGATAAGAAACAAGCTGCAATTGCTGTAGAACATAAGTTCGAGGGGACTGAAGTTACAATAATTGATGGTGGAAAAGAATTCCATTTCGGAATGGATGATGAATATGACAATATTCTAGATGGAGCATTGGCTGCTGGAGCCGACCTTCCATTTGCTTGTAAAGGTGGTGTTTGTAGTACTTGTAAATGTAAATTGATAGAAGGAGAAGTAGCAATGAAAATAAATTATGCACTCGAAGAAGATGAAGTGGCAAAGGGCTTAGTGTTATCTTGTCAAGCAGTGCCAACTACAGAAAAGGTAGTAGTTGATTTTGATGTGTAATCAGGATATTTTGTAGTTCTGATAAGAAAACTGAACTTGGTTTCAGAATAATAAAACTCCAATGTTATGAGTGAAAAAGAAATAAAAAATCTGGAAGAACTTTTTGACCAAAGAATTGCCAGAGATGAAAAAATCGAACCTAAAGATTGGATGCCAGAAAAGTATCGAAAGACTCATATAAGGCAGATATCGCAACATGCACATTCGGAAATAGTAGGAATGTTACCAGAAGGTAACTGGATATCTAGAGCTCCTTCTATGAGACGTAAAGTAGCATTATTAGCTAAAGTACAGGATGAAGCTGGACATGGATTATACTTATATAGTGCTTGTGAAACTTTAGGGATTTCTAGAGAGGAATTATACGAGCAATTACACTCTGGAAAAGCTAAATATTCTAGTATTTTTAATTATCCTACATTAACTTGGGCAGATATAGGTGCGATAGGATGGTTGGTTGATGGTGCAGCAATAATTAATCAAGTACCTCTTTGTAGTACTTCATATGGTCCTTATGCAAGAGCCATGATTCGTGTTTGTAAAGAAGAAAGTTTCCATCAACGTCAAGGATATGAAATTATGATGACATTGGCTAAAGGAACACCAGAGCAAAAAGAATTAGCTCAGGATGCTTTAAATAGATGGTGGTGGCCATCTCTTATGATGCTTGGTCCTACAGATTCAGAATCTGTGCATACAGAACAATCCATGAAATGGAAGTTAAAAAGAAAAACAAATGATGAACTACGTCAGCAATTTATAGATCAAACTGTTCCTCAGGCAGACCTTATTGGTTTAACGGTACCGGATCCAGATTTAAAATGGAATGAGAAAACTAAGCATTATGATTTTGGAGAAATTGATTGGGATGAGTTTTGGCAGGTAGTTAAAGGTCACGGACCTTGTAATAAAGAAAGGTTGTCAGCTAGAGTCAATGCTTGGGAAGAAGGAGAATGGGTACGTGATGCTGCTATGGCTTATGCAGAAAAACAACAGAATAATAAAATAAAGAAAGCAATTTAATAAATACCTTATTAACTCACTTCTTTCTTTTTTGAGAATTAATGAGAATAAGGGCTTAATGATTATGAAAAAAAATTGGCCACTTTGGGAAGTCTTTGTAAGAAGTAAAAATGGATTAGAACACCGACATTTCGGGAGTTTACATGCTGCTGATGAGGAAATGGCATTAGAAAATGCTAGAGATGTATATACTCGAAGAAGCGAAGGAGTTAGTATATGGGTTGTAGAATCTAAACATATAACTGCTTCTAATCCAGAGAATAATGGAGAGTTGTTCGAGCCTGCTCAGGATAAAGTATATAGGCATCCTACATTTTATACATTGCCGGATGAGGTAAAGCATATGTAATGCATAAAAGGCAATAGTATATCTGCAAAATGGCAATTTGCTTAATTAATGCGATTTTTTAAAATGGAAAAAGAAAATTTAATACAATATATCTACGGAATTGCGGATAATGCTCTAATCTTAGGACAACGACTTTCTGAATTATGTGGGCATGGGCCAAATTTAGAGACAGATATTGCATGTACTAATATAGCATTAGATTTATTAGGACAAACACGTAGTTATTATCAATACGCTGCACAACTTTCTGGAGATAAGGTAACAGAAGACGATATTGCTTTTTTAAGAACAGAAAGACAATATAAAAATGTACTACTAGTAGAGCAACCAAATGTTAATTTTGGATATGTTATCACTCGTCAGTTTTTTTACGATGTTTTTCATTTGTTACTACTACAAGAGTTACAAAAAAGTAAAGATGAAACACTTTCTGCAATAGCTAAAAAATCGATAAAAGAAGTTAGTTATCATCAACGTTTTTCGTCGGACTGGATCAAAAGATTGGGGGATGGAACAGAGGTTAGTAGAAATAAGGTTCAAGAGGCGGTGAATGATCTTTGGAAGTTTACTGATGAATTATTTCATATGACAGAAGATGATAAAAAGATGCTTGAAAATGAGGTTGGAGTGGATGTTAGTCTTTTAAAAGAAAAA
The DNA here is from genome assembly GCF_943733665.1 of Aquimarina sp. Aq107. NCBI lineage: Bacteria > Pseudomonadati > Bacteroidota > Flavobacteriia > Flavobacteriales > Flavobacteriaceae > Aquimarina > Aquimarina sp. Aq107. The sequence continues at coordinate 167,807 of NZ_OX030782.1, forward strand.
TACTACCAGGTTATAAACGAAATTTTAGAAGAAGCAACTCTAGTGATTCCTGAACTAAAATGGTTTAGAAAAGGAGGCAAAGAAGGAATTCATAGTGAACATATGGGATATCTTCTTTCAGATCTTCAGTATATGCAAAGAACTTACCCAAATATGAAGTGGTGATGATATAGTAGACATCATTCAAACGATTTATCAAAAGGGTTGTTTTTCAAGAGTAATATTAAAAGTAATATGACAATCACATTAGAACAACATATTGATCCAAAATTATACGAGATTCTACAGAAAGTTAGTGATCCAGAGATTCCCGTATTATCTATTATGGATATGGGAGTGGTAAGATCTGCCAAAATCGTTGATGATACTGTGTATGTTAATATTACTCCCACATATAGTGGGTGCCCAGCAATGGATGTTATAGGAGATGATATTGTAAGTGCTTTTCAAAAAGAACGGATGGATGCTAAGGTGTCATTAGTACTCTCTCCTGCCTGGACTACAGATTGGATAACACCTAGAGGACGAAAAGCCCTTGAGGATTATGGGATTGCTGCTCCTTTAGAAGAAGAAGCTGATAAAGAAGTTTTATTAGGGAATAAGCGAATAGTAAAATGTCCTCAATGCGGATCAACAAATACAAAAATGGTAAGTCAGTTTGGATCTACCGCTTGTAAAGCTTTGTTTCAGTGTGATGATTGTTTAGAGCCTTTTGATTATTTCAAATGTCTTAAATAATATGCTAGGATTAAGAACAACTATATATAAAGTAACTGATTTAGAAAAAGCTAAACAATGGTATGCTAATGCTTTTGATACAAAACAATATTTTGATGAACCCTTCTACGTAGGTTTCAATATTGGAGGATATGAATTAGGGTTGTTACCAGAAGAGGATGTAGTAGAAAACAAAACCGATAATGTGCTTTCTTATTGGGGAGTGAATGATATTCATAAAACCTATGAGAAACTTCTAAAGTTAGGAGCTATAGAACACGAAAAACCAACTAATGTTGGAGGAGAATTAATGGTTGCTTCGGTAAAAGATCCTTGGAGTAATGTTATCGGAATTATATACAATCCGCAGTTTAAATTAATAGAAAAATAATTCCTTAGAGACGTTGTAGTATTTAAGGTAATAAAAACATAAAGTGTGAACTCAATAGAATTAAAAATAGAAAATAATATAGCTAAGATAACTTTAAACCGTCCTGAAACTTTTAATAGTTTCAATAGAGAAATGGCATTAAGACTTCAGGATACTTTAGATGCTTGTGAAGCTAACGATGAGGTCAGAGCGATACTTTTAATTGGTAATGGTAAAGCGTTTTGTGCAGGTCAGGATTTAAATGAAGTTACCTCTCCGGAACTAAACCCAGGATTCAGAAAAATATTAGAAGAGCATTATAATCCAATAGTACAGAGAATACGAAATATAGAAAAACCAATTATTGCAGCCGTTAATGGAGTTGCTGCTGGAGCAGGAGCAAATATTGCTTTGGCTTGCGATATTGTTGTAGCATCAGAAGTAGCAAGTTTTATTCAGGCTTTCAGTAAAATTGGTTTAATTCCTGATAGTGCAGGGACTTTTTTCTTACCAAGGTTGATTGGTTTTCAGAAAGCTTCAGCCCTAATGATGTTGGGTGATAAAGTGAGTGCAGAGCAAGCCGAAGATTTAGGAATGTTATATAAGGTATTTCCAGTTGACACTTTTGAAGATCAAGTTCTTAAACTAGCAAGTAAAGTTGCGCAAATGCCAACTAAGGCTTTAGGGCTTACCAAAAGATTATTAAATCAATCGATGGTAAATACATTAGATCAGCAATTAGCGATGGAGTCTGATCTACAGATAGAAGCAGCTGAAAGTAATGATTATGCAGAAGGAGTAAATGCTTTTATAGAAAAAAGAAAACCTGTTTTTAAAGGAAATTAAGATATGGTGGTAGGAGTTATAGGATCCGGAACAATGGGTAGTGGGATAGCGCAAGTTGCCGCAACAGCCGGATGCAAAGTAAAAGTGTTTGATACAAAACAAGAAGCACTTGATAAAAGTCAAAAAGCTTTGGAAAAAATTCTTTCTCGTTTAATTGAAAAAGGAAGGATTGATAAAGAAGAAAAGGATCAAATTCAAACAAATATTACATATGTAAACGAGCTAAAAGAGTTGAGTGATGCCAATCTAACTATAGAGGCAATCATCGAAGATTTATCAATTAAGCAACGTGTGTTTTCTGAATTAGAAACCTATGTTTCTGATGATACTATTATAGCATCAAATACATCTTCATTATCTATAGCTTCCATAGCTTCTTCGTTAAAAAGACCTGAACGTTGTATCGGAATTCATTTCTTTAATCCTGCACCATTAATGAAATTAGTAGAGGTGATACCGGCTGTACAAACGTCGGATGCCGTAATAAATGAAGTGACTGATACTATTCGGGATTGGAAAAAAGTAGTAGCCATTGCTAAGGATACTCCTGGTTTTATTGTGAATCGTGTAGCGAGACCTTTTTATGGAGAATCACTTCGTATTTATGAAGAAGGACTGGCAGACCTAGCAACCATAGATAGTAGCTTAAAGGAATTGGGAGGTTTTAGAATGGGACCTTTTGAATTGATGGATTTTATAGGGAATGATGTTAATTATACGGTAACTGAAACCGTATTCAAAGCATTTTACTACGACCCTAGATACAAACCATCCTTTACTCAAAAAAGACTGTCAGAAGCAGGATACCTTGGAAGAAAATCTGGTAAAGGATACTATAATTATGATGAACAAGGAAAAATAGCATCTCAGAATATTGGTAGTTCAGTTACTCCCAATGGAGCTGAAAAGTTATCCAAAGAAGAACTCTCACAGTATATATTTAATCGTGTATTAGTGATGTTGATTAATGAAGCTGCAGATGCGCTATTTTGGAATATCGCTTCTCCAGAAGATATTGATAATGCAATGACTAAAGGTGTTAACTACCCTAAGGGTTTACTTGCTTGGGCCGATAAAAAAGGAATTGACTGGTGTGTAAACAAACTTGATAAATTATATGATGAATACCGAGAAGATAGGTATCGATGTAGCCCATTATTAAGAAGAATGGATAGAGAGAATAGAACATTTTTTCCAATTAATTGATTAGAAAAAGATCTAAGATTATGATTGACTCTCAAAAAATACCTCAAAAAATGCTAGACCAAGACCCTTTTAGTCAATGGTTAGGGATAGAAGTTATACAAGTAGAAGTAGGAAGATGTAAAGTGGGAATGACGGTACGAAAAGAGATGCTTAATAGTATGGGTAAAGCTCATGGAGGGATATCATATAGTTTGGCAGATACAGCGTTTGGTTTTTCTGCAAATACCCATGGTAAGTATGCAGTTTCTATAGAAACATCGATCAATCATATTGAAGCTTTAGAAGAAGGAGATTATCTTACTGCCGAGGCAGTCACCGATATAGCAAAGACTAAAATAGGGTTTAATATTGTTGAGGTTAAAAGAGGTGATCAAATAGTAGCACTATTCAAAGGAGTAGTATACAGAACCAATAAAGATTGGCAATAATTAATCAACTAATACACAAACCAATGAGAATTTTTTTAGTATCCATTTTATGTTTGTCAATTTTTTCTTGTGGAAAAGAGACGAAATCAAAAAAAGAAACTTTAGAAGGGACAGAGCCAATTGTTACAGAAACTAAAGAAGAAATATCCGAGGATGTTCAAAATGCTATGGGCGATCTTTTTAACGATCAAGTAATAATGGAAGTAGATGAAACCGTTTTTGTTATCGATAATGGCACTAATCGGGCGAACGAGGATATGTCTGCAGGAATTATGAAAATGGTAGCTCCCCAATCTTATGATGCCTTTAAAACAAAGATGATGCAAGAACCAGAAGAACAAAATGGAGTTACTTCATTAGGAATTAAAGAAGTTGAGTTGGAAGGTAAAAAAGTACTTGTTCAGAAGTCAATGACTTTAGACGAGACAGGTGATAAAATGATTATGATGATGTATGCAATGCCTGCAGGAGAAAAAACAATTATGATATCTTCCTATTTTATGGAAAAGGAAGAATCTAAATACTTACCACTAATTGAAAAATCAGTGGCAACAGCAAAATTGAAAGAATAAAATAGTGATTAAAGTACTATAACCAGATACGCACATATCAGCATGAAAGAAGCATATATAATAGATGGAGTTAGAACTCCTATTGGAAATTATAAAGGAACATTATCTGCGGTAAGAACAGATGATTTAGGAGCTTTAGTTATTAAAGAATTAGTAAAAAAGAATCCAAATATTCCTAAGGAAGATTATGATGATGTGATTATGGGATGTGCTAATCAAGCAGGAGAAGATAATAGAAATGTAGCTAGAATGTGTTCTTTGTTAGCTGGACTTCCTTTTACAGTTCCAGGAGAAACAGTAAATCGTCTTTGTAGTTCTGGACTTTCGGCAATCATACACGCAAACAGAGCTATAAAAGCTGATGATGGAGATATCTTTATTTCTGGAGGAGTTGAGAATATGACACGTGGTCCATACGTCATTGCAAAACCATCTTCGGCATTTGGTAATGATTCTAAAATGTATGATTCAAGTTTTGGATGGAGGTTTGTAAACCAAAAGATGCACGAGCTATATGGTACGGATGGAATGGGAAATACAGCGGAGAACTTGGTAGAGAAGTATAATATTTCTAGAGAGGATCAGGATGCTTTTGCGTACTGGAGTCAAATGAAAGCTACCAAAGCGCAAGAATCTGGGAGATTAGCAAAAGAAATTACTACTGTAGAGATTCCGCAACGAAAAAAAGATCCTATTAAGTTTGTTAATGATGAGTTTGTAAAACCAACTACTAGTAAAGAAGTTTTAGCAAAGCTACGTCCTGCTTTTAAGAAAGATGGGAGTGTAACCGCAGGAAATTCTTCAGGATTAAATGATGGAGCAGCTGCTACAATTATTGCTTCTTCAGATGCAGTCAAAAAATACAACCTTACACCCATTGCACGAATTGTTAGTTCTGCAGTGGTTGGAGTAGAGCCCAGAATTATGGGAATTGGTCCGGTTCAGGCATCTAACAAGGCATTAGAAAAAGCAGGTATCACTATGGATGATATTGATATCATAGAATTAAATGAAGCTTTTGCTTCTCAAGCATTGGCTTGTATAAGAGAATGGGGATTAAAAGATGATGACCCTAGAATCAACCCTAATGGAGGCTCTATAGCAATTGGACATCCACTTGGAGTTACAGGAACTAGAATCACATATTCAGCTGCTTTAGAGTTACAAGAGCAAAATAAACGATATGCACTAATCACTATGTGTGTAGGTGTAGGACAAGGATATGCTTGTGTAATAGAAAACACGAATCTATAATTTATGAAAACACTAGAAAGCTATATAACTGGAAAATGGGCAACAGGTTCAGGTGATGGTATTGTGATGAACGATGCAGTTACTGGAGAAATAATTGGTGCATCCACAACAGATGGTCTAGATATTCCAGAAGTTTTACATTACGGTAGAACCAAAGGAGGAGAAGTACTTAGAAAAATGACTTTTCAGGAGCGTGGAAATATGCTAAAGTCATTAGCTTTATATCTTACTAAAAGAAAAGAGCAATTTTATGAGCTTAGTTATAGAACAGGAGCAACTAGAGTTGATAGTTGGATTGATATCGAAGGTGGTTTTGGTAATCTTTTTGCAAATGCATCTTTACGTAAATTATTTCCGAATCAATCTTATCATGTAGAAGGAGATCCTATTGATTTATCGAGAGGAGGAAGGTTTATGGCGCATCATATCCTAGTACCAAAACGTGGAGTAGCGGTTCACATCAATGCTTTTAATTTTCCAATTTGGGGGATGTTAGAAAAATGTGCGGTTAATTGGATGGCTGGAATGCCGGCAGTAGTTCTACCAGCTCCGCAAACTGCTTACCTTACGGAAGCAGTGGTACGAGTAATTGTAGATTCAGGAATTTTACCAGAAGGAGCATTACAGCTTTTAAGCGGAATGACTAAAAATATCTTAGATACTGTTGGATCACAAGATGTGGTAACATTTACAGGTTCGGCACATACTGGAAGAGTTTTAAAAGCACACCCAAGGTTGATAGAAGAATCTGTACCGTTTACTATGGAAGCAGATTCGCTAAACGCTTGTGTGCTTGGAGAAGATGCAGTACCAGGAACACCAGAATTTGATTTGTTTGTAAAAGAAGTTAGAAAAGAAATGACCGTTAAGACAGGTCAGAAATGTACTGCTATTCGTAGAATCATAGTTCCTTCAAAATTAGTCGAAGATGTTCAGATTGCTTTAGGTAAACAATTAGATAAGGTAACTATTGGGGACCCTAGATTGAAAGAAGTGAGAATGGGGGCTTTGGCAAGTAAAAAACAAGTCGAAAGCTTTAAAAATAATGTTGCAGAAATAGCTAAAACAGCTCAAATAGTTTATGGAAATTTAGATACAATAGAAACTGTTGGTGCTGATGCACAAAAAGGAGCTTTTGTAAGTCCAATTCTGATGAGACAAGATAACCCGTTTCAGCATAAAGGTGTTCATGAGATAGAAGCTTTTGGACCTGTTTCTACAATTATGCCTTATGATACACTTGATGATGCTATAACATTATCTCAGATGGGTAAAGGATCTTTAGTATCCTCTATATTTACTTATGATGATCAGATTGCGAAAGAATACGTAGTAGGAGCAGCTTCTCATCACGGACGTATTTTGATTGGTAATAGAGAAAATGCTAAACAAAGTACAGGGCACGGTTCTCCGCTACCAATGCTTACTCACGGAGGTCCAGGAAGAGCAGGAGGAGGAGAAGAAATGGGCGGAATGCGCGGAATCAAGCATTACATGCAACGTTGTGCAATACAAGGAACACCAACAACTTTAACAGAGGTTACTGGAATTTATCAAGCAAATTCTAAATATAAAGAGTCGGATAAACATCCGTTTGCATATCATTGGGAAGATATCGAACCAGGAATGTCTCTTAAAACTCATAAAAGAACAATTACAGATACAGATATTATCAATTTTGGTAATCTTACTTGGGATCATTTTTACGCACATACGGATATAACTTCTCTTGATGGAAGTATTTTCGAAAAAAGAACTGCGCACGGATATTTCATTCTTGCTGCAGCAGCTGGATTGTTTGTATATCCAAATAAAGGACCGGTTGCCGCAAATTATGGGTTGGAGGAATGTAGATTCTTGCATCCGATTTATCATAATGATACCGTTTACGTAAGATTAACTTGTAAACAAAAAATTGACCGTGATCATCGTGGAAAAGAACTACCAAGTGGTATCGTAAAGTGGTTTGTAGAAGTATTTGATCAAGAAGATGAGTTGACTGCTATCGCAACGATTTTAACGATGGTACAAAAAAAATCACCATTTGTACAAGTAAATCGAGCAAATATTGAGGGATATTTAGCAAGGCTAAAAGAGGATACCAAAGCTACATGGGGATTGATGACCGCTCAGCATATGATAGAACATATAGAGAAAACCATTAGAATTGGTGCCGGAGAGATTCAAGATTTTGAAATAGCTACACCAGAGCAGTATTTAGAAAAAGTACAAGAAATGGTGTATAACCATAAACCAATGCCTAAAGGTCATAAACATCCTTTAATGAAAGAAGAGTCGTTGGAAGCGTTAGTTCACGAAGATCTAATAACTGCTAAAAAGAAGTTGTTGGAAGCAATGGATGAATTTGAAATCTATTTTAAAGAAAATCCTGACGCAATTACGAAAAATGCCGTATTTGGTGAGATGAACAAGTTTGAATGGGATTTGTTAAATGTAAAACATTTGAATCATCATTTTAAACAGTTTGGATTATTGTAAAACATTTAAGAATAAACATTGACACAACCATACGTAAATATAACAACAGAAAATGGAGTAGGAACCATAGAGTTTTTTCATCCAGCACATAATTCTTTACCTGGTGATATTTTAGCCAAATTAGCTAAAACTATAACAGAAGCAGGAGATAATGATGATATTAAAGTAATTGTCTTGAAAAGTGGAGGAAATAGAACATTTTGTGCAGGTGCAAGTTTTAAGGAGTTAATAAATATTAACGATGCAAAAACTGGTAAGATATTTTTCTCTGGTTTTGCAAATGTAATTAATGCAATGCGTACCTGTCCAAAATTTATTATTGGACGCGTACAAGGTAAAACTGTAGGAGGTGGAGTTGGAGTGGCGTCTGCAACAGATTATTGTATGGCTACAAAATTTGCCGCTATTAAATTAAGTGAATTGAATGTGGGAATAGGTCCTTTTGTTGTGGGACCCGCGGTGGAACGTAAAATAGGATTGTCAGCAATGACGCAAATAGCCATTGATGCTAATTTTTTTTATGATGCAGAATGGGCAAGAGACAAAGGGTTATTTACTAAAGTTTTTGAAGATACAGAGGCATTGGATATTGCGGTAAAAGAATTTGCCGAACATTTATGTACCTATAATCCCGAGGCGATGAAAGATATGAAAAAGGCATTTTGGGAAGGAACAGAACATTGGGATACATTGTTAGCAGAGAGAGCAATCATCAGTGGTAGATTAGTGTTAAGCGATTTTACCAAAGAAACGCTTAAAAGATTTAAATAAAACGCTTTGTTATTTCAGCTCAGGCTGGAATCCATATAATATAATAATGATTTATAGTTTTAAAGGATACATACCAGTAGTGCACGAAAGTAGTTTTGTACACCCGTTAGCAGCGGTAACAGGTAATGTTATTATAGGTAAAAATTGTTATATCGGTCCTGGAGCTGCTATCAGAGGAGATTGGGGCGAGATTATTCTTGAAGATGGAGTAAATGTTCAAGAAAACTGTACCGTGCATATGTTTCCTGGGAAATCTATAGTGTTAAAAGAAAGTGCACATGTAGGTCATGGAGCTGTTATTCACGGAGCTAATTTGGGTCGTAATTGTCTTATAGGAATGAATACAGTTATTATGGATGATGCAGAAATTGGAGATGAGTGTATTATTGGTGCTATGTCTTTTGTAAAAGCAAACACCGTTTTTCCTAAACGAAGTTTAGTAGTGGGAAATCCAGCAAAAGTAATAAAAGCTGTGAGTGATGAGATGATTGATTGGAAGACTAAAGGAACTAAATTATATCAACAACTACCTCAAGATTGTTTCGAATCATTACAAGAAGTAAAACCATTAAGAGAAGTTCCAAAAAATCGCCCAACACAAGAAGAGTTTTATAGAACTTTACAAGAATTTAAAGATAAAAAGTGATTCCCAAGGGTTGCGAAATAGTATAGATATCAGAAGAAGAAATAATAATAAACTAACTAACATTAGTTAACTAAAATGTCAAGAGTAGAACTAAAAATGCCCAAAATGGGTGAAAGTATATCAGAAGCAACCATTCTTAATTGGTTAAAGAATGTAGGAGATTCTGTAGAAGAAGATGAAACCATTCTGGAAGTGGCTACTGATAAAGTAGATTCGGAAGTACCTTCTCCTTGTAATGGTATCATCACAGAATTGCTTTTTCAATCTAATGATGTGGTAGAAGTTGGTAAAGTAATAGCCGTTATTGATGCTGATGATGATTCTGGATCAAGTGAAAAAAAATCACAATCAGAAGGAAAGGAATTATCTAATAATAATGTAAATGTAAAACCTCAATCATCAATTAAATCAAAGGTTAAGCCGGATATTAAATCTGATTTTAAAATTCAAAATACAGGAGATAATGATGGTTTCCTTTCTCCTTTGGTAATTAGTATAGCTCAAAAAGAAAACTTGACAATAGAAGAGGTTCGAAGTATTGCCGGAACTGGCGATGGTGGGAGAATTCGTAAGAGTGATGTTATGTTGTATATTAAAAACAGAAAATATCCTTTACCAAGTAGACCGCAAACTACTGTACCAAAATCATCCTATAATGCACCTCCAATTTCCTATATAGAAGGAAAGGATCACATTGTAGAAATGGATCGTATGAGAACTATGATAGCAGATCATATGGTGTATTCTAAACATACTTCACCACATGTAACAAGTTATATAGAAGTAGATGTTACCAATATGGTGAATTGGCGTAATAAGATGAAACTAGAATTTTTAGAAAAACATGGAGAAAAATTAACGTTTACTCCAATTTTTATAGAAGCAGTTTCAAAAGCAATCCAAGCATACCCTATGATTAATGTTTCTGTAGACGGAAAGAAGATTATAGTCCATAAAGATATTAATGTAGGTATGGCTACGGCATTACCTAGTGGTAATTTAATTGTTCCCGTAGTTAGAAATGCTGATGAAAAGAATTTATTAGGTTTAGCAAAAAATGTAAATCATCTAGCAAAAAGTGCAAGAAACAATGCATTGAAACCTGATGAAATAGGAGGAAGTACATTTACAATTTCTAATGTGGGAACGTTTGGTAGTCTCATGGGGACACCGATCATCAATCAACCAGAAGTTGCTATTCTAGCCTTGGGAATTATTAAGAAACGACCAGAAGTTATTACAACGGATAACGGAGATGAAATTGCAATTAGAAGTATGATGTACCTATCGTTGTCATTTGATCATCGAGTTGTAGATGGGTTTTTAGGAGGATCTTTTTTAAGAAAGGTTGGTGACGAATTAGAAGCTTTTGATAGTAATAGAGAAATATAATAAATGCACTATGGATAGAGTATTCCCAACAATAGTGTTTATCCAATAGTTTGTGTGATTAAAATAAAATAAGAATGGAACAACAAATCAAAATTACAAAGACCGCAAATTCAAAACTTAAGGATATTGATTTTGATAATATTCCTTTAGGAACAACTTTTACAGACCATATGTTTATCTGTGAATATAAAAATGGCGCTTGGAACAATCCCAGAATAGAACCATTAGAATTAATTCCAACACATCCTGCTGCAATGGCATTGCATTACGGACAAGCCATTTTTGAAGGAATGAAGGCTACCGTAGGTAAGGAAAATATACCATTACTTTTTAGACCAGAAGAAAATGCAAAACGTTTTAATCATAGTGCTGCGAGATTAGGAATGCCCTCAGTACCGGTGGATTTATTCGTAGAAGCAGTAAAACAAATTGTTGGGGTAGAACACAGTTGGATTCCTCCAAAGGACGGAAGCGCTTTGTATCTAAGACCTTTCATGTATGCAGATGAGCCTTTTATAGGTATGAGAGCTGCTACAAGTTACAAGTTTATAGTGATCTGTTCTCCTGCGGGGCCATTTTTTACAAAAAAGATTAGATTATATGCAGAAACAGAGTATATAAGAGCTGCAGATGGTGGTACAGGAGAAGCAAAAGCTGCGGGCAATTATGCAGCTGCAATTCTACCAACAGAAAAAGCCAAGGCAAAGGGATATGATCAAGTATTATGGTTAGATGCTAACGAGCATAAGTATATTCAGGAAGTAGGGACCATGAATATATTTTTCAAAATAGGAGGCAAATTTATTACACCATCTACAGACGGTTCTATATTAAAAGGAATTACAAGGGATAGCGTTATCACTTTGTTGAAAGATAAGGGTTTTGAGGTAGAAGAGCGTCCAATTACAATTGATGAGTTAATAACATGTGCTAACGAAGGACAATTAGAAGAAGCCTTTGGTACAGGAACAGCAGTAGCTATTGCTATGATAGAAGCTATAGGGTATAGAGATGAGGTATTTACTTTATCCGACAATAACCCTGTGAGTCAAGATGTAAAAAATACACTTGATGATATCAAGACTCAAAAAATGGAAGATACGTTTAATTGGATAATACCGGTATCAATAACAGAGAAGGTAGGATAATAATTATTGCCAATACTGGTGATTCGTAGATTATAGATCAAAAAAATAAGGATATATGGTAGCCTCAACAACTATAGGAAAAGAAGTTCTTAAAAAAGCATTTAGCACACTTTGTACTGCTAAAAGCATGACAGAACTATATGAAGAAAATTTTAAAACAGTTTCAAAATATGTTCATGCAACATCTAGAGGTCACGAAGCAATTCAGATTGCTGTAGCAATGCAATTGTTACCTCAAGATTATGCTTTTCCTTATTATAGAGATGATTCGATGTTGTTAGGAATAGGGATGAAACCTTATGACTTAATGTTGCAATTGTTAGCTAAGAAAGATGATCCTTTTTCTGGTGGAAGAACCTATTACTCGCATCCAAGTTTAAATGATGATGATAAACCAAAAATTCCTCATCAATCCTCTGCAACAGGTATGCAAGCAATTCCTTCTACTGGTGTGGCTTTGGGAATCCAGTATAAAGAGCTTGTGGGAATTTCTAATAACGTAACACAGGAGAGTGATATATCCAAATTACCACTTGTGGTATGTTCGTTAGGAGATGCCTCGGTAACAGAAGGAGAGATTGCAGAAGCTTTTCAAATGGCAGCTTTAAAGCAGTTACCCATATTATATGTCGTTCAAGATAATGGATGGGATATTTCTGCGAATGAGGAAGAAACCAGAGCACAAAATGCTTATGAATATGCTGCAGGATTTCATGGGTTAGAAGCTATTACAATTGATGGAGCCAATTTTACAGAAAGTTATATAGCTGTTCAAAATGCTATTCGAATTATAAGAGAAGAACGAAGACCTATTTTAGTTCATGCAAGAGTACCATTATTAAACCATCATACATCTGGAGTGCGAATGGAATGGTATAGAGATGATCTGGAAGAAGCTAGAAGTAGAGATCCATATCCTGTATTACGAAACCAACTGTTAGAAGCAGGTTTTGCAGAAGATGAAGTAAATAATATTGAAGCTGAAGCAAAAGAAACTGTTGCGAAAGATCTTCAAGAGGCGATAAAAGCAGAAGACCCAAAACCGGAAGATTTGTTTACTCATGATTTTGCGCCTACTTCAATTACTGAAGAAAAAGGAGAGCGATCTCCTTCTGATAAGGATGAGGTAGTAATGGTAGATTGTGCGCTTTTTGCGGTAGAAGAGTTAATGAAGAAACATAAAGAATGCTTATTATATGGTCAAGATGTAGGAGGAAGATTAGGTGGAGTATTTAGAGAGGCGGCAACATTAGCTCAAAAGTTTGGTGATGAACGAGTTTTTAATACACCTATACAAGAAGCATTTATTGTAGGATCTACTGTTGGAATGTCTGCTGTAGGCTTAAAACCAATTGTAGAAGTACAGTTTGCAGACTATATATGGCCAGGATTGAATCAGTTATTTACAGAAGTAAGTAGATCTTGTTATTTATCTAATGGTAAATGGCCTGTTTCTATGATTCTAAGAGTTCCGATAGGGGCATATGGAAGTGGAGGACCTTATCATTCCTCATCGGTAGAGTCTGTTGTTACTAATATAAGAGGTATTAAAATAGCATATCCAAGTAATGGAGCAGATCTAAAAGGTTTAATGAAAGCAGCATATTACGATCCTAATCCTGTGGTAATCTTAGAACATAAAGGATTGTATTGGTCTAAAGTAAAAGGTACGGATGCAGCCAGAACCATCGAACCCTCTGAAGATTATGTATTACCATTTGGTAAAGCCAATATCGTACAACAAATATGGCCGCAGGATGAAACAGAGACAATGACTGTTGTAACCTATGGAATGGGAGTACATTGGGCACTAAACGCAACCCAAGAACTGAAAGATGTGGTTGAGATTGTGGATTTACGTACGTTATATCCATTGGATGAACAGACCATTATGGAATCCGTAAAGAAAACTAAGAAATGTTTGGTGGTTACTGAGGAACCTACAAATAATTCTTTTGCCAGAGCTTTAGCTGGAAAAATCCAGGAAGAATGTTTCAGGTACTTGGATGCGCCGGTAATGACTATAGGCTCCGAAAACATGCCTGCGATACCTTTGAATAGCACCTTGGAACAAACGATGATACCTTCTACAGAAAAAGTAAAAGTTAAGATAGCGGAATTGTTGAACTATTAGTATAAGTAAAAAAGTATTTATAAAAATCAGTAGGTGATTGTGTTTTGTACAATACCTACTGATTTTTTTATGTATTATGGAACGATAATATCTAGAAAACAAGTGTTTATATCAAATAAACAATAGCCATTAGCATAACAACCAGTAATACAACCTGGACCTCCTGCTCTTACACAATCCGAATCTGAAGAGCAAGAAGTAAGCCCTCCTGTGATTCTTTTTTGTTGATGTTTGTTTAATTTTTGAACGCCTTCTAAGTTTGAAATTTTTTTTAACATGATTATAAGTTTTAAAATTGATATACCCCTGATATTTTAGAGACATTCAGAGTATCTGTCTTAAATGATGTATACAATCCTTATAAAATTAGAGAAATTTCCCCTTTTTTATGATTTTTTCATGTTAATTTTGCATAATCAAAAAGAAGGAAAAAGACTACAAAATAACATTTTTAATGTTTTTAATTAAGTTAAAATGCATTTTTTTAAGACAAAATACTCAAAAAGTTTGGTGGATTGAAAAAAAGCTGTATCTTTACATCAGAGTTAATGAGTTAGCGCTTTCATTTCCCCCAAGATGAAAGCATATATAAAAAGTGAGTTTTAATTTTAGAATAAGCCCCTAAATTAAGATGATTTGTGTGAAGAAAAAGAGCGTGGAGACGCTCTTTTTTGTTTTTATCATAATCTTTGGGTAAAAACAGATTAAAATATACGTAAGTAAAAGACTATTTTTGTTTGTGTTTGAAATATTAAGCTAACCTTATATCATTTATTCACATAAAAAAGAAGCTACCTTTTAAGGCAGCTTCCTTGTAATAAGTTAAAAAACAATAATTTAACTTTAAAAGTTACTAACAAATGTATCCTACTTCGAATGATACAAAGCAACAAACTTTAACATCATCTACATAGATAAATGAACCATCTCCACCACAAAAGTTTATCATTCCAACTCCTCCATTAATTTCTTTTTGTTCATTTTTAGATAACTTTTGAGATCCTTTCAAGTTTAATAACGAGTTTTTCATAATTACATAATTTAGGTTAATAAATATTTAAAAAATTAATAATCACATCCAATACTCATAATCCCTAACCTTGTTTTACGGGTTTAAAAGTAAATAACTTGTAATATTTGTATCACCCTGTTTTCAGTGAAATTCATCAAATGTGTAAAAGTTTTTAAATGAAATGAAAAACCAGAAAGGAAATATCATTTAAGAAAAGTTTTATGATTATTTGTATTATAAAACCAAATCTGATAAGAATTTGAATGTGGCTAAACATTAAAGTTATTGATTTAGAATATTTTCTTTTATTTATGAATAATCCAACAAATTAAATTAACCAGGAACACATTGTAAAAGTGATACTGCTCTTCTTTTCTTCCCATTTCTTAAAATCCGCTATAACAGTGTTTTCGTTTTATATCTTTTTCTGATAAGCAAAAGCAAAATATCAACTAAGCTCTATTTAGTTCTGTAAATGTCAGAAAAATTAGGGGTAAGAAATTTGAATAAAATATTGAAGTCTGAATAATTATTTATTCTTGGATCATAGTGATAATTTTTCACAACAAAATACTAAGTAAAACATTGGGATTAAAGACTAGTTCATATGAAAATTAAGTAAGGTTTTAAAGATGGGTCTTTCATAGATTTTGTTAGTTTTTCTTTCGTTTTTTGTTTTTCCAGTATTTTATAGGAGTACTTTTTATTATATAATATTTACAATATTCACAAAAGAAAGAAAAAGACTACAATAAATAAATTTAAAAACTCATACTTATGTTAAAATACATTTTTTTAAGACAAAATACCCAAAAAGTTTGGTGAATTAAAAAAAAGCTGTATCTTTACACCAGAGTTAATGAGTTAGTACTTTCATTTCCCCCAAAATGAAAGTTTTTATAAAAAGTGAGTTTTAATTTTAGAATAAGCCCCTAAATTAAGATGATTTGTGTGAAGAAAAAGAGCGTGGAGACGCTCTTTTTTGTTTTTCTACTTTATTAGTTGAATTATCTATAACGTTATTACTTCTAAGAATTTAATACTACTTGTTTATTAAACTTAATCGAGATTTATTTTGTTTTTAAATAGTTTATAATCAAATATTTATGTTTTTATTTATTTTTTATTGAATATTTTTTTAGGGTGTTTTGATAGATATATGTTTTAGGATTGTAAAAATTTAAAAACATAAAAAAACAATCATGAAAAAAATCATTTTATTATTAACCGTAGCCACTTCGATTATGTTTACATCTTGTAGTTCTGATGATGATAATTCTGGACCAGTAGATGCACAGGACAAATTTATTGGAGTTTGGAAAATAACTCAAGAGTTTGAAGATGGAGTAGAAGTGACTGTGGAAACCTGCGACTTACAGGATGTTCTTACAGTAACAGAAGATGAAAAATTTAGTGGGACCAGTCATGTTATGGAAAATGGTACTTGTGTATTGGAAGATACATTTACAGGTACTTGGGAAAACTTAGGGGATAATAAATACAAGATTACTTCGGATATGGATGGAGCTGAAGCTGTAGAAGCAACCATTACTTTTTCTGGTAATACAATGACAGCAGTAACCAATGATGAAGATGGTGAGTTTAAACAAATATTAACCAGAGTTTAATATTTTTAATCAAAAACAAGACTGTATATTTTTACAGTTTTGTTTTTGATTATACTAAAAATTGAATCGTAATACAATATCCGGTGTAAAACGTAAAGATTCATTTTGGGAAGTTTCTAAGGTTCTATTAAAATTAACGTCTGTAAACTCACTGTAACTTTGTCCGATTATATTTTTTCTATTGTAGAGGTTCCTAATAGAAACACCTATCATACCATTCCAATCCTTTTCTTTATCTAATTTAAAGCGATAAACTGCAGAAGCATCTAATCGATGATAATCTCTAAATCTACTAGAATTAATGCCATTTGGATCTATAGTACCTCCAAATATCGCAGCACTATCTGCCACAATTTTTGTGTATGGTCTTCCAGTAGCGTAGTTCCAACCAAGTGCAATTTCAAACTTATTTAGAGTTAGTGTTTGGGATAGATTAAAAACATGTCGTTGATCAAAATTCCCATTGTAGTAGGTGTTTTGAACTAATGGAAACGAAGTTATTGTTTTACTCAGCGAATATCCAGCCCAAAACCTATAATTGTTGATTCTTTTTTTAATTAACAAATCAAAACCTATTCGTTCTTCTTCTCCATAAAATATATCAGTTTCAACATCATCTTGGGTAGCTATATCTAATATAAGATCACTAAGAGAAGAAACATCAGTTATTTTTTTGTAGTAACCCTCTAAATCAAAATTCCAGCCATCGTATGTGTATAAGCCTCCAACCGTAAATTGCATACTCTTTAAAACTCTAATTCTAGGAGTATCTGGATTATTACTTGAAGAATTATTAGAAAGAATCCAAACATTATCAGAAACTGGTAATGTAGATAGTCTCCCATCTTCAGTACTAATATAAGTTAAGTAATTATTAAGTTGCTGATTCTTTAATTCAGCAGAAGTATTTATAGTGAAATTTTTAAACAACTCATAAGAAGCAAACATACGAGGCTCGATGAAAAAATCTTTTACATTACTTAATTGAGATGCTCGAAACCCTAAATTAAGATAGGTTTTAGGTGTTTTGTATTGATATTCTGAGTATAGTGTATGATTGGTCCCATTGCCATCTAAAGTGTTTGGGTCATCTCCAAAACCTGTATCGAATAATGCTTTATAACTTGATTCATTATACGAAAATTGATATCCCGTATGAAGGGAATGATTATTAACTAAAGGAAACCGAACAGAATATTCAAACCCTATATCTTTTACAGCATTTTCTATATTGGTACTTTCGTCTATATTATCATCTATTTTATTTAATATAAAGGAATACCTTTGATCATAGGATGAGAAGTAAAAATTGGCATTTTGGGATATAGAATTATTATAATTTTTATCCCAATTTATGCTCGCACCAATATTCCTTAGCTTTAGAACATCCTGAGTTTCATTTCGTTTATTATCAATAATGATGTTTTTTTTATTGTCAAGTCGATTTTCGGCAAGAATAGAACTGAACTTTATTGTAGAGGTACTGTCCGGATGCCAAACGAGTTTGAAATTAACATCAGAAAATGAAATATCATCTTCTCTAGATTCTTCTTCCGAGGTAACCTCGTCACCTACATCAGGAATTGTTGCTCTAGTATTTTGAAAAACTTTTCTTACCAGATTGTTATAAGCAATATTTTGGTAAACATCTGTTGTAGACCTTCTTCCTGCTAATAAGATACCAGCATTTTTAGAGATAGGCATTTTTAAATAAAGATCTCCGTGCGTTAAATTAATACCACCACCAGTTTTTATTTCTTCTATCACATCATCATCAGATTCTACAACGACTACTCCTGATATTCTATCTCCATAGCGAACACTGGTTCCACCTCTGTATACTTGTACATTTTTAGTAATAAAAGGGTTAAAAGTAGAAATTTGGTTAAAAAAATGACCGTTATGATACATCTTAATTCCATCCCAAAGCACTAAATTTTGTCCAGGTGTTCCTCCACGAATATATAATCCAGCCGGATCTTCTGTGGGACTATTAATACCTGGAAGTAGCTGCAAACTTTGTAAAACATCTGGTTCTACAAGTCCAGGAAGAATACGAAGTTTTTTTGTAGATATATTTACCGACGCATCCTGATTTTTTTGGATACCACCAGTAAGGTATTCTTTTACTAAAACCTGTCCTAGGCTCTGAATTTCTGGTTGTAATCTAATAGTATCACAAGAATTATTAGTCAATTCTGAAATAGTAATTGTTTTGTTTTTATAACCAAAGTAAGATATACTAATGGAGTCAGAAGGGTGAAGTTGTAACTTAAAAACACCATTATTCTCGGTAAGACCAATAGTTTTTTTATTTAGGTGAATATCTGCCTGTGGAAGTTCAAATAGAGAGATAGCATCTACAACTATAGCACAAACATCTATAACTTTTTTGTTTTTTACTAAAATGAAATCTGTCTCACTTACTTTTTGTAATTCATAAGAAGTTTTTTGGGCTATTATTTCTTTAAGCGATATTATAGATAGATTCGCTTTTTGGAGTTCTAAAGATATATTTTTGATAGCCGTAACATCGTAGGAAAAATTGAATTTAAGTTGGTTCTCAAAGGCTTTTAGTATGTCCGTTAGAAGTTGTTTTTCATTTGTTACGGGTAATTTCACTTCTTGTGAATAACCAATAGTGATAGAGAAAAATATAAATAATGTAGTTAGTTTAAATAATCTCACTTAGTTCTTAGCGCTAGGTTTTTTTAATTTTTAAATATAACTATTATTAATGATTCTCGTATATGTTATAGTTTTTGAATCATACTCGCAGAGTTTTTTTTAAAAATATTAATCAGAGTATAGTAATGAATAAAACATATAAATAATTGTAGCATCTACGATTATCTGCGGTCATTTTTTTAGATAAATTAAAAATTAAAACGAAGAACAAAATCTGGAGTAAAACGTAAAGACTTATTTTCATAACCCTCAAGATAAAAATTGAAATTCTCATCTTGATTTTCTCTAAAACCCTGACTAATGGTGTTTTTCCTGTTATATATATTCCTTAGTGAAATCCCAATCATTCCATTTGTATTTTTTGATGTACTTAGAGGAAGTCTGTAGGTCACGGAGGCATCTAGTCTATGATATGGTTTAAATCGACTAGAATTAATACCTCTAGGGTCAATAACTCCACCATCTAGGTCGTTATCGTCTCTAAATATTTTAGTAAAAGGCCTTCCAGAAGCATAATTCCAGCCCAAAGCAAACTCAAATTGATTTACTTCTAAGGTCTGCGAAAGATTAAACACATGACGTTGATCATAACTGCCATCAAAATATGAATTTTGTACAAAAGGAAATGATGTAATGGTTTTACTTAGTGAGTAACCAGCCCAAAATCTATAATTGTTGATTCTTTTTTTTATTAAGAAATCAACTCCAATTCTTTCTTCTTTTCCGTAAAAAATAATAGTTTCATCATCATCAGGAACTGCTATATCTAGTACAAGATCACTTAATGAAGAAATGTCGGTTACTTTTTTGTAATATCCTTCTAAGTCAAAATTCCAGCCTTTGAAGGTATATAGAGCTCCTAACGTAAATTGCGCACTTTTTACCACTTTAATAAAAGGAACATTTACATCTTCATTATTTGAAGAGTTATTAGAAAGAATCCAAACATTATCAGCAACAGGAAGTGTAGGAATTGTTCCAAATGCACTATTATACGTAAGATAGTTATTAAGTTGTTGGTTTTTTAGCTCTGCAGAAGTGTTGAGGGTAAAGTTATCCAATAATTCATAAGAAGAAAACATACGTGGTTCTATGAAAAATGAATTAGCGTTACTTACTTGTGATCCTCTCAAACCAATATTTATAAATGTTTTAGAAGTCTTGTATTTGTATTCAGAATATATTGTGTGATTGGTCCCATTTCCATCAATAATAGATCCTCCTTCCTCAAACCCAGTTTCATCAGAAAAAATGTTTTTCGTTTCAAACTCTGTTTGATTATAGGTAAATTGATATCCAATATCTAAAGATTGTTTTTTATTAAGTGGGAAATGTACAGTGTATTCTCCTCCTATATCTTGTACCTTATTATTGTTAATTAGACTTTCTGTTACATCATCACCAAAAGTTCGAGTTTCAATATTGTTATATCTTTGATCATAAGATGAGAAATAGAAGTTCACATTTTGATGTATACCTTCAAGATATTTTTTATCCCAATTTAAACTAAATCCAAAATTTCTGATTTTAAGTATATCTTGAACTTTCGCTTCAAGATTAGCTTCTGGGACGATGACAGTTTTATTATTATCAAGTCTATTTTCTGCGAAGATAGAACTGAACTTTATTGTGTTATTATCATTAGGTTTCCAAAGAATTTTAAAATTGCTATCAGAAAAAGAAAAATCATCTTCTCTACTACGTTCTTCTGATGTTGATGTTTCGCCATTATCCGGAATGTTAGATCGCGTATTCTGGAATACCTTTCTTATTAGATTATTATAGGCTATATTTTGATAGACATCTGTTGTTGATCTCCGACCGGCCAGTAAAAACCCTATTTTTTTTGATAATGGGACTTTTAAATATGCATCTACATGTGTGAAATTAAGGCCTCCTCCAGTTTGTACTTTTTCCAAAAGATCATCGTCAGATTCTATAGCAACCACACCAGATATTCTATCTCCATAACGAACACTGGTACCACCTCTATATACAGTTACATTTTTGGTAATAAATGGATTAAAAGTAGAGATTTGGTTAAAAAAATGACCACTCTGATACATTTTAATTCCATCCCAAAGCACTAAATTTTGTCCTGGTGTTCCTCCACGAATGTATAATCCAGCGGGATCTTCTGTAGGACTGTTAATACCAGGTAATAATTGCAAACTTTGTAAGACATCTGGTTCTACAAGTCCAGGAAGGATACGAAGTTTTTTTGTGGATATATTTACAGATGCATCTTGATTTTTTTGGATACCTCCAGTAAGGTATTCCTTTACTAAAACTTGTCCCAAACTTTGTATTTCCGGTTGTAGCCTAATAGTGTCGCAATTGGTGGTTAACGCAGAAGTTTTAATTGTTTTGTTTTGGTAACCTAGATATGAAATGGAGATAGTATCGGAAGGATTAAGTTGTAATTTAAAAATTCCTTTTTTATCAGTAACACCAATAGTTTTCTTATTTAAAAGTATATCTGCGTGCGGTAATTCGAATTTAGAAATCGCATCTATGACAACAGCGCAGATATCTATAACTCTAGTATTTTTAATTAGAATGTAATCATTTTTATCTACTTTTTGTAGTAGATAAGAAGTCTGAAGTTCTATTGCTTTTTGCAATGATGTAATTGATAGTTTTTCTTCATCTATATTTAATACTATATTTTTTATAGCATCTACATCATAGGAGAAATTTATTTGTTGTTGATTCTCAAAAGTTTTTAGTACCTCTTCTAGAGATTTATAATCAGGTTCTTTTGATTGAATCACATCTTGTGAATAACCTAAAGCAGTATAGAAACAAATTAAAAATGTAGTTAGTTTAAATAATCTCACTTATTTTTTAACGATATATTTTTTTGATTATTGACTGTATAATTAATATTCATAGGTTCAAAACAAGTTTTCAACGCTTTATCAAGATCATTGTGTACGAAGAAACCAGAGAATAAGCGTTTGGTATCAATATCATTTGTGGTAATACGAATGTCATACTGCCTTTCTAATTCTTGGATAAGTTGTTGTAAAGTAACTTGATTAAACGTGCTTTTACCCTGCATCCAACTAGGTTTAGATCCTTTGATTTCATTAGGAGATAATGCGCCTTCAGAATTAGATTTAATAGCTTTTCCAGGAGTTAGAATTACTGTTTCTTTAGAGTTACTTACTTGTACTTTGCCTTCAAAACACTGTACTTCTATATACTCATTTCTAGAATAGACATTGAATTCTGTTCCTAATACAGTAACATCTCCATTTTTAGTTTTCACGGTAAAACTAGAACCCTTCGCTACATCAAAAAAAGCTTCTCCTTTTAAGTGGATAATCCTTGTTTCGGCAAAAGATCTTTTGTCATATTCAACAGAAGAATCAGCATTTAAGGTAACCAATGAATTATCTGGTAATGTCAAGGTTTTAGTTTCTGCCATTTCCGTATATATCTCTGTAGTTGAAAAGAATATTGTTCTTAGTCCAAACAAAACTACTATAGCTGCTGCAGCTGCATACAGCCATGGGCGTAATTTAATTACTTTCTTTCCAGAAGACTTTTTGTATCTTTTATTGTATTCTTTTTGATTTTTAAATCCTTTATCGAGATCAAAAACAGGGCGGTCGAATTTGTCAACACCTTTTAAAATATCTTTATAAGCAAGATAATCTTTTGAATTTTCGAATTCTTTCTTCTCCTCTTCAGAGATATCATTTACCAGCCATCTTCCTAGAAAATTATCTTTTTCCATAATGTTTTTATTATTACTATACCTTTAACAGGAAACTTTAATACTTTCCAATGTAATTTATACGTTACCTATTTTTTTTCTTAAAACTACTAATGCTAAATGCATTCTTTTTTCTACAGCTTTTACAGAAATGTCAAGCATTTCTGCAATTTCCTTATATGTTTTCTTTTCAATCCGATTTAAAAGAAAAACCTCTCGTTGTCCATCTTTTAATCCTCCAATAGCAGAATTTAAACGGTGCATGAACTCCTTTTCTTCCATCTGAAACTCTGGAGATTCATTGGTGTAGGTTTTTTGTTCAGTTGATTTATATTTTAGTACGGTTTTTTGATGCTTATAATCGTTGATCGAAGCATTATTAGCTATTTTGTATAGAAAACTTTTAGCCGCTCCAAAAATAATTTTAGAGCAATTAGTCCAAAGTTTTGCAAAACTATCCTGTACAATATCTTGAGCTTTTTCCATATCACCATATTTATAATATAGATAGTAGCATATTTTTTCTGCGTGTTCTCTATACAGTTGTTCGTATACTTTCTCATCACATACGCTAATTACATTTTCAGGCATTCTTTATAAAATTTTAGGTCAATTATAAGATTACAATGAATAATATATAAAGTTGTTAATTTAACAATATTACCAAGAATAACCTATAGATATTTCTGGCAAAACATCTATATATGTATTCATTGGTCCTGAAAGTTCCTGCGTATATTGAATGCGATTGGCCGCGCCAATAGTAAATCCAGATTTAAAAACCCATTGATAGCCTCCTTTTATAGAACCTCCAATCATAACCGTGTTATAATCTCTAGGGTTAAATATAGATGCATTATAATCTACTTCCTTATATCCACCAATGATTCCGGCACCAATAAACCAACCTTTTGGAGCATTTTTACGTTTTGAAAAATAATACCTACCTCCAATTTCTAATCCTATCTCGTACGCTGTGATATTACTTTCCGGAACTAGAGTACCATTTGATACAACATCAGTATTTGAAAAATCTCCGTATGCTTGTAACAATAGAGAGAAATTATTTTTTAGGATGCGTTCATATTCAAAATTGATCTCTCCATATAAAGCTGATAGAGGAAGTAAACGGATACTATTTTTATAATTAGCGCTTGCGATTTTATCTTGATTACTCGTAATCGTTTCTTGTGAGTATCCAGTACGTAGTAATGAAACCATAAAGGTTAAGATTAAAACTATTTTTCTCATCAACTTTTTGCTTTATATGTTAAAAATTACAACCCTAAAACAAAAAAGAAAGAGGATACCCTACCTACATTTTAATATATTTTTAAAAACAACAAAATGAAAGAAAAATACTACAAAAAATTGTTTTTTAAATTTGTTTAACGTGTTTAAATACATTTTTTTTAGATAAAAGACATAAAAAGTTTGGTGAATTGAAAAATAACTGTATCTTTACACCAGAGTTAATGAGTTAGCGTTTTCATTTCCCCCAAGATGAAAACATTTATAAAAAGTGAGTTTTAATTTTAGAATAAGCCCCTAAATTAAGATGATTTGTGTGAAGAAAAAGAGCGTGGAGACGCTCTTTTTTGTTTTCCTTTATTTTTTTACCTGAAAGTTTAAAAATTACTAGTTTAGATTTACCTATTAAAAATAAAAAATACACTGATTATAATAACCAGTGCATTTTTTTTCACACCTACCTATTCACAGAGAATATGTCTTTCAATTGTTTTACCATTCCACCATTACCGGATAGAGTTATTTCACCTATTTTATCAGCGATTTTCTCTACATATTCCATTTCTTTTAATTTGTAGAGCATTTCGTTATCTTCCATTAGTTTTGCTGTATTCAGTAAACTTCTAGTAGATGCTGTTTCCTCACGTCTAGTAATGATATTAGCCTGAGCTCTCTTTTGTGCTACTAGTACCTGGTTCATGATTTCTTTCATTTCGCCAGTTAAGATTATATCCCTAATACCACAATTCAATACTCTTACACCTAGTTTGTTTGTTTGATTTTTGGTAGTTTCCAATATAGCTTCTGCCATACTATCTTTACGTTCCAAAAGTTCATCTAAGGTGTAATTCCCTACGAAAGCTCTAAGAGCTAATTGCATCGCGATGTATAATTGTTTTTCGTATTCTTTATTATCAAGCAATGCTTTTTCAATATCTACAACTTTATATTGTATGTAGAAATTGATACGAATTGCAGCTTTATCTTTTGTCAATAATTCTTGACCAGCTATTTCTAACTGTAGCTGACGCAGATCTGCCTTAGCGATCTTGATAGTTGTATCATTTCTCCAGAAACGATATGTGCCACTACCTAAAGTTTTAGCGTATACATCATCTACAATGAGTACAGCTTTTTCATACGCGGCAACTTCAAAAACTCGGATGTATTTATTAAGTGCGTAATTGCTGAATAAAGATTTATCAATTTTCTCGGTAATATAGATTTTACTAAGATCTACTGTTGTAAACTCATATTCGTACAATCCTTTCCAAAGTGTGTATCTACCTGCAGAAAATACACTTTTAAAGTTACCATTCTCATAAACCAATACAATTTGATTATCCTTTACCTCAATTAGGTGTAACATATCTTCCAACACTGTATCTTTTAATAAGAGTTCCAGTGCTATTGGAGCTGCAAAGGGTTTAGATAAATCATACTGAATAACACGCTCATTAAATCTTAACCAATGGATTCCTTGTGTTATAACACGATTGTAATCTCCTTTTCTGAAAACCAAGCCTACTTTGCCAGCATTGATTCTTACTCTTTTCATTTTTTTCATTTTTATGTCTTTTTATTTGAAAAAGACAGATTCAACATTAATTGGACGATAATCCCGTAACGGAGGTGTTATCTATTTCCTTTTATACGTATTAAGGATGTTTGTTTTTTTGTTAAAAACGGTGACAGCAAATCATCTTTCCAGATCGGAGAAAATAATATGTGATATTTTCTGCAATTAGTTTTTAGTATCGAGATAGAAGAATAAGTATTAGAAAAAATACGATTGTTCTAAAATCTGGACTCAAAAAAGTAATTACTTCTTAGTACCAACCTTTTTAATTTCTCAAAGAACCTTTAAGATTGTTCTTATCCCTAGAGTAGCATAAGAACTGATCTACTAGTCAACGTTTTTGTCATTTTTACAGCCTGACAAGCCGTGGATTAGTTTTAGAAGATAACCCGAACTTCTTGAAAACGGATTTTGAGTCCATTTTGGCTACATTAAAAGTGTAGTGCTCTACCTACTGAGCTACAAAGCAAATGGCGCTTTGACGGGAATCGAACCCGCGACAACCAACTAGTCTGTTGTTCTAACCACTGAACTATCTGCCTTAGGCAGAGTGGGAGTCGAACCCACGACCTACAGAGTCGAGACTATTATTTGGTTAATAGTCAAACCTTCAAGGCAAGTTGGATATGAAGTGATCATACAAATCTGCAATACTTCATACAATAGTGCTATACAGAAACACCCAACAAGACTTGCTTGATATTTTTAAAGAGTTCAATAAATTTTTCTTTTGAAGCGCAATGGTTCAAAATTGAACTACTCATAAGCTTTAAGGGATTTGTATTTATAAATAAAATGGTCTCATCTATATTGGATAGGACGTCTTTAGAATTATAAAAAGAAATAGTTTTTTCTATATGTTCTTTTGAAAAATCAAAAGCATCAATTCCACAGCATTCAGCAACACAGTATGTTTCTAAATCTCTCCAAAATTCTTTATTGTTTTCTAAGAATTGATCTATATCAATAACTTTAGATATTTTTTTAGTACTCATAATCATGTTTTTTATCAAAAGCCCTGCTATTTATTTCCCTCACTTAATAGCAGGGCATTACTACAAACCCTAATCTGTTTACCCCTTATAAAAGAGGGTTTGTTTAATTACTCTGCAAATATTTATTATATGAGCGCAATGTATTTGCGTAGTAATTATTTATTTGTAAAAAAATCGATTTTGATCATTTTTACTACTTGGGGTATCTGTATCATGATACAGCGCTTTGGTCATACTATTGATATACATAGTAGCCCATTTTAAAAGTAAATGTTGTAAGCCATTTGTTCCCTTTCTTTTGATAATCGTTGGTTGTGTTTTCATGATATTAGTTTTTACATCATTTGTTATTTATGGATTGTTTAATTGTTCATATTCGTGATCACGCCTATCTATTTCTCCGAGAGGGCTTCCTTTAAAAATGGAGATGTTCTTAAATCCATTTTCTTTCAGAATTAATGAATCTTCTTTTTTAACAGCTCCTCTTCTAGAATTTCCGTAATCACCAGTAAGCTTTTTAGTAGCAGGGTCTAGATCACCCCAAAGCTTATCTGGTTTGCCATTATCGATTGGTTCTACGAAATAGGTAATACCAGTAATTTTGGATTGAACTATGAACCTTCCTGTGTCTTCAGTTTTACATAAAAACCTTTGTAATAGATTGTTTTTCATAGTTTAAAGTTTAATTGTTAGTGGAACAGATAGGATTTGAACCTATATCTTCGGATCTTCAATCCGACGCATTGACCAACTTTGCTACTATTCCTTTTAGGGTGTACTCCGGGACTTGAACCCTGTTCTTCTCATTCACAGTGAGATGCTTTACCAGATAAGCTAGAGACACCATTTTCTAATTTTAGAGTATTTGATTTTCAGAGTATTGATAAATAATTCTTTATATTAGTCCGTAAGATTAGAAAACAAGTTTTATGGATAATATATCGACCATTGTTTTAGCTGCATCCTTATTTATTATAATGTTAGGTATGGGGTTATCTCTTGTTATAGATGATTTTAAGAGAATACTTATTTATCCTAAAGCAATTTTGGTTGGTTTAGCGAATCAGCTTATAGTCTTACCACTTGTAGGTTTTCTGTTAGCATCTGTGCTATCGCTAAAACCGGAAATAGCTATTGGAATTATGATATTAGCAGCCTGTCCAGGTGGAGCGACTTCTAATTTGATTTCTCATTTAGCTAAAGGAGACATTGCATTATCTGTAACGCTTACAGCATTTAGTAGTTTGATAACGATAATTACGATACCGTTCATAGTTAATTTTTCGTTACTTTACTTTTTATCAGAGGATCAAACTATTCAATTAAATGTAATTGAAACTATTATTCAGATTTTAGTTATAATTATTATACCTGTTGCTATTGGCATGATCATAAGAAAGTATAATGAGTCTTTTGCATTAAAGATGGCTAAACCGGTAAAAATAGCTTCAGCATTGGTACTTGCTTTAGTTATTGTTGGTATTCTTATTAAAGAGAAAGACAATTTCATTTTTTATTTTAAAGAAGCTGGTCTTGTCGCTTTATTATTGAATATTTTGACAATGGCTATTGGTTATTATTCTGCAAAGCTATTTCGTGTTCATCAAAAAGGCGCCATATCTATCGGAATAGAATCTGGTATTCAAAATGGTACTTTGGCGATAACCGTTGCAATTGCTATACTTCATAATACTTCTTTTGCAATTGCTCCAGCCGTATATAGTCTGTTAATGTTTTTTACAGGTGGGATCGCAATATTTTTTGGTATTCGAAATAGTAAAAAATAAAGTACTATATATTGACCTTCTTTTTATGAATTGATAGTAACTAAGGCATTGGGAATCGAACCCAAGACTTCCGCGATATAGCCGCGGCACTCTGCCACTGAGTTATACCTTAGTTTGATGACCTGAAAGGATTACTCATTAGGTCAATATTTGATAATTTTGTACTTGTGAATGCTTGGCATTTCGAACCTTTACACCAAGAGTCAAAGTCTTGGATGCTGCCGTTACATCACAGGTTAGTTTGTAAGCTCAATAGGAGTCGAACCTATACTTCAAGGGTCGTAACCTTGGGTGCTTCCATTTACACCATGAGCCTTTCTTGTACTCCACCTAAGATTCGAACTTAGACTGAACCGGGTTTAAACCTGAGCTTCGCTCGCAATCTTCGATAAAGCGTTGCTTTTTCTCGCCTGTCTCTGCCATTTGGGCTAGCGGAGCATTTATACAGGAAGAGAGATTCGAACTCTCAAGATCTTGATTCTAAGTCAAGCGCGTATGCCGTTCCGCCATTCCTGCATTAAAATTGTACTCTGTAGGAGAATCGAACTCCTATTTCCTCATAGAAAGTGAGGTGTACTAAACCATTATACGAACAGAGCATTTGTATATCTACTAAGACTTGAACTTAGACTTAGGGATTAGAAATCCCTTGTGCTTCCAATTACACCATAGATATAACTTTAGACCGAGAAACAGAGTTGTCTCTGTTTTCTTAGAGAGTCTAGGCTTGAACTCATTATTGTTAGTTTCAAAATGAGTTAATTTGTCTGAGAAGCAGGATTCGAACCTGCGACCTCTCGCGTCCAAGGCGAGTAAACAAAACCACCGTTATCTTCCCAGATTTATAGCGGAAGAAGTGGGAGTCGAACCCACACGAGTCATTAGCTCCTAACAGTTTTAACTCCTGTTTTCTATTGCCGTTTTGGTGTCGTTGAATCGCAAGCTTATTTCAAGACTGCGGCCACCACCTATTGGCTTGCTCTTCCGTTTTTTAGCAGTATCGACGGGATTCCCTTCCACCTAGCTCAGGATAAACTTCTCATCCCGAATCCTGCTTTGCAGTACCGACGGGATTCGAACCCGCGACCTTCCGAGAGACAGTCGGGTGCACTAGCCACTGTGCTACGATACTATATTCCTAAATAGATAGGAGTCTTTAATTTTATAATTTGTATTTAGCGCGCTTACTAGGATTTGAACCCAGATTAAAGATTTTGGAGACCTTTGTGCTACCATTACACTAAAAGCGCCTTATTATTATATTTAGTGGAAGTAGTAGGACTCGAACCTACAAGCTCCGAAGAGACCAGATTTACAGTCTGGTGAGCCAACCAATTGCTCAATACTTCCATTTTTTAGAGACAAGAACAGGAATCGAACCTGTAAAAAACGGAGTTGCAGTCCGTAGCCTTAACCATTCAGCCACCTTGTCTTAGCGATACCAGTAGGATTTGAACCCACATCTTAAGAGTTAACAGCTCTTAGCTTTACCAGTTAAGCTATAGTATCAGTATTGCGGAGGACAAAGGAATTGAACCTTCACTGTGATTAGACAGACTTGTTTAGCAGACAAGCGCAACAAACCAATATTTGCCTATCCTCCTTAAAGTTGACACAGAGGGATTTGAACCCACATCACCTCGATTAAAAGTCGAGTGCTTTTCCAATTAAGCTACGTGTCAATTTTGGTTTTCAGTATGTCAATGAACTATGTAAATAAAAAAAGGCGCCTTATTCGGGCGCCTTTATATATCTTGTGGTTGTATGTCGGTTTATAATCGCATACGTTTCCTTTCTATATAATAGACACCATATATATTCCAATCGGAACAATATTCTCCTTGCTTGCTAAAGAGACGGGTAATACTATGTTGTAACTTATTCGGTATCATTTTAATTTATTTGTTTTAGTAACTATGTAATCAATATTGATATTTAGTTGCACTTTGATTACGATGCAAAGATCAAAACTTTTTTTAAATCTCCAAACATTTTTAAGACTTATTTTATTGATAATCAATTAGTTATATTTGTTTTTAGGTATAGGAATCCCTGCTCGTTTTTCAACAAGTTTTGGATATTTTGGCAATCGTCTGTCTCTCTGATGCTTACTTTCCAAATGTTATTCTTTATGTACTAATTAACTTTTAAACATTTTTTGATTTTTTTTTAATAAAAAAAGCGTCCAATTTCTTGGACGCTTGTTATTTATATGGGTTTTATCTAAATCACTTCATAATTTAAGGATTAAAATAGCCACATAACGTCCGGTTTCGATTGGATAATTCTACTATCCATCGATAATCACACTGACTAAACAGCGATTTCGGGTTAATATGTGCTCTATTTCTTGTCATTTGTTATGCAAATATTGGATAATCTAGAGGTATTAACCAAATTTCATTTGCGTTTTTTATATTTAATCCTCTAGTTTAGAATGAATTTAAGCAATTTTTCTTTAAAAAGCAAAAAAGTATTATATAAAACTATATTTGTATTTTTATCAATAATGACGGTACAAGACTTTTTAAATTGGTTCAGCAATCACCCTAATTTATTATTAGGTTATTTTGCAATTATTTTAGCGTGCACTTTAATCGGTTTACTTTTTGTAAAGCCGTCGAATTTTAAACCACCTATTAATTATTTCTACGGAATTTTAATTTATGCGGTAACAATACCAGGCTTGTTATCTTTGGTTTTACTTCTTTATAGTTTTTTCTTTCTAAAAATTAATTTATTACAACTTGATTTGGTAACATACTTTGTTCCATTATTATTCATGATTGTAGCCTTAGTTATTATAAATAAAACGATCCCTATGTCTCGAATTCCTGGTTTCGGAAAGTTATCAGGACTATTCATAATTATTATAATAACGTTCATAATAACATATGTCCTACAGAGAATGTTTTTTGGTGTATTCTTCGTAGGAAGGTTTCAATATTTACTGTTGTTTTTCTTGGCTTTATTATTTGGGCTTAAAATAGCTTGGGACCGTATAGTAAAATGATTGAAAAAATAATAATTGTAACATTTTGATGCTAGATGATACCTATATTATAAAGGTATATAAGGAAATACTTATCTTAGGTCCTTCTAAAAACACTTATTTTTTTAAATTTGTTTAAATTCACTAACCATGCTAAAAAATTTAAAGTCCTTATTTATAGTAGATGATTCTGAAGAAGAGAATAAAGAGACTTCTGGATCATCTGAAAAAGCTGATGTAAGTTCGGATAAAAAGCCAGCCGCTTCAACACCACCGCCGCTTCCTAATAATCCAATAAGTTCTTCCTCAGAAGGAGTTTTGGACACTAAAATCGTAGAAAAGTTATTACAAGCTATAGAGAAAAATAATCTAGATGGTTTTGATTATTTAGAATATAAAAAATCTCTAAAAGCGTTGGAGAAAATGCCAATGGATGAAGCGACGAAATATCGTTCTGCATTTGCCACTGCATCAACAATGGGAGTTACCTTAGATAAGCTTTTACAAACTACTAATTTTTATATAGGAGTTTTAGATAAAGAAAATGAGCAGTTTATAGGCGCTTTTAAAAATCAATTTGACAGCAAGGTATCAGGTAGAGAAAGAGAGATTGCTCAGTTTGAATCAATCATAAAAGAAAAATCAGAGCAAATTAAAAAGCTAACAGAAGAAATTGCGAAACACCAAAAACAGATCGGTGATTTAAAAGCTAAAGTAGAAGAGAGTAATAGTAAGATTAATAAAACACAAAATGATTTTAAGGTATCTTACAGTCATCTAAAAGCTCAGTTCGAAGAAGATATTGTTAAAATGCAGAAATACTTAAAATAAATGGACAACAACTCATTGAAACCAAAAACATTTTGGAAAAGACCCGAAGGTAAAACCGGGATGTTATTTATGGGACTTTTAGGAGCTGGTGGATTATACGGATTGTATAAAGTACTTCCCTTTCTAATTAATATTGTAGAAAATACATTATACCTAGGAGTTTTATTAGCTGTATTAGGGGCATTAATATATATTGTATTAGATCCTAAGATGAGAAACCTTATTTTCTATATGTATAAATCTTTTATGCGTTGGTTAACAGGTCTTTTTATACAGATTGATCCGATAGGAATTCTTAAAAGTTATATTGATGATCTTCATAGTAACTTAAAGAAGATGAATAAGCAAATTGCTGTTCTAAAAGGACAGATGAAACGTTTGCAAACCATTATATATGATAATAAGAAGAATATCAATAACAATCTAAAGCTAGCAAGTGCTGCAAAAGAAAGAGATAAGAAAGGGATTATGATTCTTAAATCTAGAAAAGCTGGTAGATTAAAAGAATCTAATATGAAATTAGATGAACTTTATAAGAAGATGGAAATCTTATATAGAGTTTTAGTTAAGATGTACGAGAATTCAGAGATATTATTGGAAGATATAGAGGATCAAGTGATGGTTAAGGAGCAAGAAAGAAAAGCAGTAAGAGCTGGACATTCTGCAATGAAATCTGCAATGAACATTATTGCAGGAAATAATGACAAGAAGGAAATGTTTGATCGCGCATTAGAAGCAATAGCTGATGATGTAAGTATGAAGATAGGAGAGATGGAGCGTTTTATGGAAATGTCTAATAACTTCATGGATTCTATTGATTTACAGAATGGAATATTCGAAGAAGAAGGTTTAGAATTACTTGAGAAATGGGAGAATGAAGGAGTTTCTCTTATTCTTGGAAATCAAAAAGACCTGTTAGTGCATGATCAACATAGTGTAGATCTGGATGCACCTATAGTTAAAACTAAAACCCAAAATAATCAATACTCAGACTTATTTAATTTTGAGGATTAAAAAATAACACTAATCAAAAATCATGGCAAAAGGAAGATTAACACCGTTTTCAAAAATTTTAATTGTAGTGCTCATTATTGGAGGACTATATTTTTTACTAAATAAATTTGTAAGAAATAACCCAGAGGCTAAAGAAAAAATAGAAGAACTAACTTCTTCTTCTGATAAAGGAGAAACAAAAGAAGGATATAAAGATGTTATTAATGTAGGGGTAGTAACTTGGGGAGGATATGCTGGAGGACAGTATTTCAACGAAGGATTTAAAGCCAATACAGCATCGAGATTCTATAAAGATTATGGATTTAAGGTAAACTTCGAAGTTATTGATGACTTTGATGCTTCTAGAGATGCATTTAAAAATGGTTCTATAGATCTAATGTGGGCAACAATTGATGCGTTCCCGACAGAAGTAGAAGGGTTATCGCAATACCAACCACAAGTTGTGTTCCAGGCAGATTGGAGTCGTGGAGGAGATGCTATTGTAGCAGCAAGAGGAATTAATAAGGTCAGTGATCTTAGAGGTAAGAAAATAGCCGTAGCGCCAATGACACCATCACATTCTTTTTTAATTTGGTTATTGGAAGCTAGTGATATGACGACCAAAGATGTTCAGTTGGTAGAAGTACCAAGTGCAATTGATGCTGCTGATTCTTTTAAAAGTAATACTGTTGATGCCGCTGTTGTTTGGAGTCCGGATGATGCGGATTGTGTAGCAAAAGTAGCAGGTTCTAAAGTATTAGAAAGCACTAAGAATGCAACACATATTATTGCTGACGTATTTGTTTCTAAAAAAGAATTTATAGAAACACATAAAGAGCAATTACAAGATTTATATGAAGGTTGGATGATTGGAGCTTCAGAATTAAACAATTCTGATAGCAATAAGAGAAAAGCGGCGAAGATACTTGCAGAAGGATTGTCGCAGCCAGAAGATTTCTGTTATGACGCTATAAATAATGTACGATTAGCTACTCATGGAGATAACAAAGATTTCTTTGGGTTGAACTCAAATTATACAGGTGTTACAGGAGAGGATTTGTATAATAAAATGAAAGTGAAATATAATAATCTTGGATATAGTACTGCTGGTGCAAAAAGTTGGAGATTACTTTCTACTAAGGATTTAGTAAATAAAACATCGCTATCTGGTGCTTCTCATAATGCCGAACAACAAAAGCAGTTTACTGCAGTTGATAAAACATTGGAGAAAAAAGAATCGCTTTCGTCAAAAAAAGTAAGTATTAGTTTTAGAACTGGAGAGTTTCAATTAGATGAAAATTCTAAACAATTAATAGATCTTCAGTTTACGCCAATCGCAAAAGCATTTGCGAACGCACGTATTAGGATTGAAGGAAATACTGATAATGTTGGATCTAGAGGTCCTAATGTTGCACTATCTAAGAAAAGAGCGCAATCAGTTGCAGATTATTTGATCCAGCAACACAGCATGCCAACGAACAGATTTATTATTTTAGGAAATGGTCCAGATAAACCAGTTCCTGGATGCGAAAGAAATCAAAATGCAGATTGTAAGTCCAAGAACAGAAGAACAGATTTTGAACTGGTTGTAGACTAATGGTAGGGATCAAAAAACTGTTTGAACTTAGAGGAAATTTAGAATCAAAGGATAAAGCCATTCTTACTGTGATTGGTGCTTTGATTCTAATTGGATTATGGTTTTTATTGGCCGAAGTTTTATCTACCTCAGTAATTACACAAGATGAGTCTATAGACATTTCTAAGATCGCTCAAAGCGAAAGAAAATACTACGAAAACGATTCGCTGTTAGTTGCTAGTTATGATGCTCTAGAGCAAATGAGTCTTGAAGAGTTAACAACATTCGGATTAAAGAAAAACAAGGTATATCCTTTACTACCATCACCGATTAAAGTGATTAAAGCTTTTCCTGATCTAAATAAAAACGATGATGTAATAGGAAATACTTTTTATTCTATTAAATTAAATTTTTTAGGATATCTGGTAGCAATCCTTGTATCTATACCTATTGGTTTTTTATTAGGTTTGATTCCGTTATTTCGAGGATTATTTAGTCAGATTATAAACTCTTATCGTTTTATTCCATTGACTGCGGTGACTGGGATTTTTATTATGTGGCTGGGATTAGGAAGCGATATGAAAGTATCTTTTCTAGCATTCGGTATTATAGTATATCTGATACCTGTCGTCATCCAGCGGATTGATGAAGTCCAGAATGTATATCTTAATACTGTTTTTACATTGGGAGCAACATCTTGGCAAACGATCAGAACTGTATATATTCCATATGTATTCTCTAAGATTATCGATGATATCAGAGTATTAACAGCTATTTCTTGGACATATATCACTATTGTAGAGATGTTGAACAAAGGAGGAGGAATAGGAGAATTAATTTGGACTGCGAAAAGACAAAGTAGAATAGATAAAGCTTTTGCTATACTAATTATCATAGTGGTTATAGGGATATTACAAGATCGATTGTTTGTAATGATCGATAGAATATTATTTCCGTATAAACACATAAATAAAGGAAACAAACATTAATATGGCATTACAGTTTACAGATACTCCTCAGGCTCCTAATGTTATAGAACTTAGAGGGATTTCTCAATCATACGATGGAGGAAAAACCAAAATTATAGAGAACTTAGATTTATTGGTAGAGGACAAACCAATGCAAGGGCAGTTTTCTGTCATATTAGGAATGTCCGGATGTGGTAAGTCAACTTTGCTGAGATATATTGCGGGATTGCAAGAGCCAACTGCAGGAACGGTGTTAGTCAAAGGAAAACCAGTAAGTAAAGAAAATAGGGTAAGCATGGTGTTTCAGCAATATTCATCCTTGCCTTGGATGACTGTGTTGGATAATGTTGGTTTGGGATTACGTTTTAAAGGTGTTTCTAAGAAGGAACGTGATGAAAAAGCTATGGAAATGATCCAGTTAGTTGGATTAGATGGTCACCAAAAGAAGTATGCACAATATCCTACATTATCTGGGGGACAATTACAGCGTGTAGCCATAGCCCGTAGTTTGATGTCTAATCCAGAAATTTTATTGATGGACGAGCCTTTTGGAGCACTTGATATTAAGACACGTTTACAAATGCAAGATTTACTAATCGGTATTTGGGAAAAGTTTAGTCCTACAATTTTATTTGTTACTCACGATATACAAGAAGCGGTATACTTAGCAGATGATATTTATATAATGAAACATGCGCCGTCTAATTTTGTTAAGCATATAGATATTGATTTACCATTTAATAGAAATAGAGAAACGAAGCGATTAGCTCATTTTGACGAATTGGTACACCAAGTAGAAGATGCAATGATGCAGATTGATGCTGGGAGTTAAAAGAGAGTTTTTTCAGATATATTGAATGTCAGTCTGAGCTTGTCGAAGGCTATTGCGATCGTAACACTTCGACAAGCTCAGTGTGACATCAAAACTTATAGAGAATTTACTACGTATGACTAACAGAAAATACCATAAAGCCACAGATCAGTTTTTTTCAAAATTAAGTCAGGAGCATAAAGCTTCTTTTTTTAAAGGAAAATCGGTTAATCCATTAAAGATATTATCTATTTCTTCTGCATTTCCAACGCTGAGAATAAAGGATGAAGATTTGTTAGTGTTATATTCTTTAAAAGAGTCAATTGATGAATTAGATTTTATTATTACTACACAACATATTCATTTTGCGGATAACAAGATTCTACTAGTTAAGGATGTGTTTCTAGATGTCAAGTTTAGTGCTTTTCCTAAGGAGCAGATTACGTTACTTAATAATTTGGTAGATGATTTGTTATTAACCAAGAAAGATGAGAAAAAAAATCTTTCTGATTTTACCAATAAGTTTAAAGATTTCGTAAACCAAAAAGAAGATACAACTCAAGATTTTGATATCGATTATGAGTTTCTACAAATTCTAAAAAACGAAGGAGAGAAGATTCAGAATTTGGCAGAAGACTTAAATAATAACAAGCGTTTTTCTAATACGATTAATGCTATCGTTCATAAAACAGATGATGCTATTGAGTTTAAGGCAGAACATGTAATTCTTCAGGACATCATTAGGGTATTCAATATGATATATCCGCTAAGTGATAAAAAAAATACGGTTGCAGATGCTAAGGTGAAATTTTTATTAGCATTTATGTTTGAGAAGCTTCAGGGAAATGATATTATAGCTTCTTTGTCTATAGAACGGATTAACAAATTTGTTCAATCAGAAAAGTTTGATGAAAACATAGAAGTAATTAAAACAGCTAGTCTTTTTGATTTAGGCAATGAATATAAGAATGAATTTTTATTACCATCACTTTTAAAGCGATTGGATAGTCAGCATTTTGCTAATTCAGCATCATTTTTATATAGAATAGCTTCTTTGATAACTAAAGCGGATGGGACAATCTCTGAGGAAGAGACAGCCTTACTGAAGAAGATCAATAGTAAATTACAACATCCTAAAGAAAAATTAGAAGGAGTAAAGCAAACAGAGATCGATGAAAATGAAACCTTAGATGATGTGATGGATGAATTGAATGAGTTAATTGGTCTAGACAATATCAAAACTTCTGTAAAAGAATTATCTAACTTTTTGAAGGTACAAAAGCTACGCGAAGAAAAGGGGCTTAAGAATGTAAATAACTCATTACATTCGGTTTTTATGGGACCTCCAGGAACTGGTAAAACAACAGTAGCACGTTTGGTGTCTAAAATATATAAACATTTAGGATATTTAGAAAAAGGACATCTTGTAGAAACAGATAGAACAGGAATGGTAGCTGGGTATGTAGGTCAAACTGCATTAAAGGTAGAAGAGGTAGTAAAGACTTCGCTAGATGGAGTGTTGTTTATTGATGAAGCATATTCTCTGGCAAAGGATAATAAAAAGGATTTTGGTAATGAAGCTGTAGAGGTATTGCTAAAAAAGATGGAAGATCATCGAGATCAATTGGTTGTTATTGCTGCGGGATATCCAGATGAGATGGAAGAATTTATTGAATCGAACCCTGGATTACAATCACGATTTAATAGATACTTTACGTTTGATCATTATAAGCCTAAAGAACTCATTGGTATTTTTGAATTGTTTTGTGGCAAGAATGATTTTGTATTGGCAGATGAAGCAAAGGAAAAATTAGAGTTCATTTTTGATAAACTATACGAAAAAAGGCATAAAAGTTTCGGTAACGCTAGAGTTGCTAGAAATTTGTTTGAAA
This sequence comes from Aquimarina sp. Aq107, assembly GCF_943733665.1. Lineage (NCBI taxonomy): Bacteria > Pseudomonadati > Bacteroidota > Flavobacteriia > Flavobacteriales > Flavobacteriaceae > Aquimarina > Aquimarina sp. Aq107. The sequence continues at coordinate 206,517 of NZ_OX030782.1, forward strand.
AAATTATAGAATACCAAGCGAACCGTATTGTATCCATAACTCCACTTACCGAAGAATTATTAAAGACAATCATAGAGGATGATATCCCACCGATTAATCAAACGGTAGATGATTATTTAAGATTTCAGAAGGATGAAGAAGAAGCTTAATTTTAGTAGGATATGCATATAGAAAAAGTACTATCGTACTATCAGGATTGTTATAAGCAAGAATTTAGGGATAATGATATATTAAATTTTTTAGGAACAAAAGTTCACAAGCGATTCTTTCTAAGTAGTATTGATCAGTTATATCGTGAAGAGGATTCTGTCTTTATGAAAACAGATTTTGGAGAAGAGTTGTATAAGTATCTCGAAATCCATAGAAAAGAAAAGACATTTGTTGCCTGTAGTTTTTTTATTACCGGAAAGCTAACCTTCTTAGGTAAAAAGAGAACAATATGTGCTCCCTTAATTATTACTCCAGCTTCATTAGAAATTAATAATGAAGCATTATATCATATCAATTATAATTTTGAAGAAAATAGAGCAAATGATGCTTTATTGAATGTGCTGAAATCTAATTTTAATCTTGATGATTCGTTTGTCTTGGAGATAAAATCATTGATTAATGATCAGGAACCGGGCAAACAAGATATTCGCGAAGTTGCCAGAAAGCTAAGAGAGTATATAAAAATTGATACAATTGCTCTAGAAGACTTGCCTGAGCTTATCTCTGGAGAAAAACTAAGAAGTCATTTAAAATCATCTTCATTAAAATTACTTCCCGCAATTGCTTTGGGTATTGTCGAGAAATCAAAATCTAGCAGAAATGTTTTACATGAAATTGATGAGATAAAAGAAAGACATTTATTTAATGATACACTTAGAGGTTTCTTTTCCAGAAGAATAGTAGATGTTGATAAAGAAACTAAATCGAGAGAAGCTGTATATGTGCCTTCTAATCTTAGTGAGTCACAATTAGATATTATTCAGGCTGTAAAATCAAATGATATTACTGTTGTAATTGGTCCTCCAGGAACTGGTAAATCGTATACAATTGCTTCACTAGCTCTAGATCAAGTATACCATAATAAAAGTGTATTGATCTGTTCTAAATCTGATCAAGCAATAGATGTACTCCAAGATAAAATTATACAAGATTTAGGAGTAAAAGGTCTTTCTATTAGAGCAGGTTCTGGTAGAAGTCATCGCGCTACTTTAAGAAAGAAAATAGAATCAATTACCAGATTTAGAAAATCTGGAGGGGATTATTTTATTCCTAAAAAGCAAGCTGAAATTGATTATGCTAAAAATAAAATAAAGGAGATAAGTGAAGAAATACAGGAAAGAGAAGGTAGAGAAATTAAGAATGCTGAGCTGTTTTTGGATCACAAACCTTCTTTTTTTAAAAGATTAAAACGAAAATATGTCTCTAAAAAAGTATTAGAAGAATATCCTTTTTGGCAGTTAATAGAATTGTTGGATCATTATATTCATCAGAGAAATAAGTTGATCAAAGAGATCATTTCTTTAAAATACCAAGATAAAATTTCTAATTTATTACAGAAAGATCGAACTTTTTCTCAACTATTAAAGCTTGTAAAAACTAAAGATGTTGTAGAAAGAGATCGTTTATTTCAGGATATCAATTTTATATCAGTATTACAATGCTTACCTATTTGGATTACAAAGTCAACAGATGTTAGTGATGTGTTTCCATTAGAAAATGATATTTTTGATGTAGCTATTATAGATGAAGCTTCCCAATGTGATATTACTACGATGATTCCTGTATTGGCTAGAGCTAAAAAAGTGGTAGTGGTTGGTGATCCAAAACAACTAAGACATGTTTCTTTTTTATCTAGACAGGTAATGGAAAATACTGCCAATAATTACGGTCTGATAAAGGGAGAGGATGTAATGAATTACAGGGAAACGAGTTTCTTAGATTATGCCATGGAACGACTTCCTTCTAACAGTAATATTCATTTTCTTGATGAACATTATCGCAGTGTTCCCAGTATTATCCGATATAGTAATCAGAAATTTTATTTTGATAAGTTAAAGGTGATGTCAGATTTACAAATTCATCATAAATCTTCTGCGGTACATTGGATTTTTTGTGAAGGCGAAAAACTAAAAGATGGGACTAATCTTAGCGAGGCTAACAAAATTTTAGAAGATGTACAACAAATAATTGATCAGGAAATTCAGGTTGCGGTTGGCGTAGCAACCACAATAGGTATTCTTTCTCCTTTTAGAGATCAGGTGAATTACCTAAAGAATAAGATAGAAGAATATGATCTTGCCGCGATAAAGAAACACAAAATAGCCGTTGGAACACCTTTCGAATTTCAAGGAGAGGAACGTGATCAAATGTATATCACATTTACCATTGATAACAACATAAGCAGTTCTGTTTTTCAGTATTTAGATAGAGAAGATGTATTTAATGTAAGTATAACTCGTGCTAAACAAAAACAGTTTTTGTATTATTCTTTTGATCCTAAGAATTTTAAGAATAAACATTTATTAATTGATTACCTATCAGAGACTAGAATACATCATCAACATAATCGAGCGGAAGAATATATTGATAATTTTGCAATAGAAGTACACGAAGAATTAATTCAATTAGGAATCCAAGAAGAAGATATTATTGTCAATTATTTATTAGCTGGATATATAATGGATATTTTAGTAACTTTTAACCAAAGAACGGTATGTATTGATTTGGTTGGATATCCAGGAACCTTAGAAAAAACGTTTTCCATAGAACAATACAAAACACTCTTTAGAACACAAATACCTATTATAACGATACCGTACGCTTACTGGTTGCATAATAAGGAGGCATGTTTGGATCATATTGCAAAGAAAGTTAGAATTAAGAAATGATTACTGAAAAAGAAATATCAAAGCAAATAGGCAGAACTATTAAATCACCCATTCGAGTTGGTAGCGTTGCAGATTTAAGAATAGATGTAAGTTCTTTTCTTCACTTTTTTAGACCTTTTTTTTCTACATTACAAGATGATGTATATTTAGTAAGAAGCAAACAAATCACTTTTTTGAAGGCAAGTTTTTCTTCGGACTCGGATGCTATTGAGAAACTTCATAAACCCTATTTTGAAGGGACACAATCAATAGATGCTTTAGCATATTGGATAGAGCAATTAGATGAGAATCAAAAACAAGAATTTGATCAGTTATCCACAATTACAAGACAACGCAACATTGCTACTTTTTTGATTGAAATTTGGGATGATCAGTATTTTGTAGAAAGAATAGTAGAGCGAGGTTTTGAACAAGATGTAGATGATTTTAGAGTGTGGAAACGTGTTTTTAAACAGGCTAGTAGAAATGCTGTAGAGAACAAATTGTTTTTTGAATTGTTAAAAAGAATGGCTGGTTTGGTAAAAAAGATTCATCCAGAGGTTAGAAAAATCCAGATCACCAGTCATTTTATGAGAACTATTTCTAAAGAAAAGATAAAAGGGGAAAATTCCCCAGAAGGAGTACATGAAGATGGTGCTCAGTATATAATGTCTGCATTGGTAGTAAATCGACAAAATATAGTAGGAGCAGAGAGTCAGATTTATGAAAAAACAGATGCAAGTAACAATGAACTTATTTATAATAAAGTTTTAGATCCCGGAGAGTTTATTTTTCAGGCGGATACAGGAGAGGAATTTACTTTCGGCAATGACCTTTGGCATTACGTAACTCCTATTGAACCAGAAGACATTTCAAAACCTGGAATACGAGATATTATTGGATTTGATATGGATATTTTAGAGTAACGATTCTCCATTTGTCTCTTCTAGTATTTTTGATTCTTTTTCTATTTGTTTTTTGATAAGTTTAAAACTAGTCTTTTGATATAATTTGCGCAATTCATTTTTTCCTTCTATATCGAATTTATTGGCAAGTGTCTGAATACATATAATACCTAATGATCGAGATGTAGTACCATAATTAGTACCTAATGTTACACCAAAACAGCGTTCTAAAATGGTTGTAATAAATTTGACACATTTTTGGTGTTTTCTAATACCAGCAAGAGATACTAAACCCTTTATTATGTCAATATTCTCTATGTATACTTGTTCATAAGTGCCATATATATCATCCTTAGAATTGTAGACTTTATTTCTTAATGTAACGCTTCTTAGTTTTAGATAAGAAGATTTACGAATGATATTATATAGAAAAACATCAAATTTATTTTCGTCTGTATTATCAATATACGTATTGATTTGTTGTAGTGTATTTTGGTCGATTGTATGGCAAAGAATTTTTAGAATTTTAGAAAAATTATGTTGATATTTTTCATTCATGCCAGAAAGTAGTTTGTTTACATGTGTTCCGAATGAATCTGGTAATAATTGAAAAACATATGCCGAAGGAACTAAGCTTATTTTACTATTTTCTAGAATTATCCTATGAATAGTGCTTTTAGCTTCCATATACTCTTTGATAGGTAAGTATTGTATGGATTTAGAACGTAAAAAAGAATGTAAGCAAGTATTAAGTTCTGGACTTATTTTATGATCTGTAGAATATTTTTGTAGTTGACGTAATAAAGGACGTAACGGATAATAGTAGGGATAAGTATTTTTCCATAGTTGAAAGAAATGCGTAAAATCTGTATTGTTCAATCTCATTTTGGAATTAAGAACAAGTTGACCGAGAGCGCGTTTAAAATTTTCGGGAATCTCTGATTTAGTTTCTATAAACCTTATGCGTTTTGATCGATCTTTTTGGGATATCTCTGGTGTGATAAAATAGAAAAACTGCTTTTTAATTTCTGGGTGTGATGTGATTAATTTTTTATAATGTTCTAATGAGTTAAAACCAATTTTATAAAGATCATTATCCTCATAATTAGAGATCATTTTAGCTTCTTCATAGATATCAAACAATAATTCTTCAATTTGAGATATATCTGTGTTAATACTATCCAAATCTATAATTTCTACAATTCTTTTTTCGTCAGTTAGTGTGTCAGAGTTAATGTGTACTAGTTCTTCTTCTGTTATTTGTAGAGGTTTTTTTAGTCCAAAAAACGATAGTATTTTATTGATATTATTAGACATTAATGATGGTAAAACTATTTTATATTAGACCTATTCCATTACTTTCTTCCAGTATTTTTGAATACTTTAATATTTCATTCTTAATACCTTTATAGGTAGTTTCTTGATATAGTTTATTCAGTTCTTCCTTCCCTTTCTGATCGTATTGAAAAGCTAATGTGTATATACATAATTTCCCTAAAGATTGAGAAGTTTCTCCTAATCTAAGGGCTTTTGCATTAGAAAAAGAACGATTTATAATTTTTAAGAGATGAGGGATTAGACTTTTTTTATTATTAAAAGTCGCAAGTGATAAAATCATACTTTTTAAAATACTGATATTTTCTTTTTTTATGTATTGACAATTGTATTGAACTTCTAAACCAGAATTATAAGTAACTTTTTCGACTCTTAAATTACTCATCTTAGGTTTAAAGATAGAAGCTTTTTTTATAAATTCTATTATTTGCCTTTTGTAAACATTCTCACCAATTACATCTATATGTTTTTGAACTAAAACGAGTAATTTAAATGGATTATAAAATTCTTTATTAGTCTCGAAAGTTTTGAATATTATGCAATAAGCATCTTGCTCTTTTTGATTACTATTTTTTAGAAATTTATTTATGTAATCAGCAAAAGGGTCTGAAACTAACAAAAACAAAGGGTGGTTTTCTTCTTTGTCGCTAGTATATGTATGGAGTATTTTCTGTATGGTATTTCTAGCAGTTTTGTAATAGGAATAGAAATGATTGTTAAACCTTGGGCTTTTTAGAAATAATTTTAGATAATTATAAAACTCTTCACTGATACCATTCTTTTCGGATTTTGCTCGTAACCTCGAGGTTATAGAACCTATTGTAACATAAGTAGGATATTCTACCCAAAGGTTCATAAAATATTTAAAATCGTTTTCCTTAAAATGCAGGTTAAATCTTAATAAGAGGTTTAATATTTCATTTAGATATTGACTTTTTAATTTATGGACAGATGCTTCAGGAGCTGTTTCTAAGTTGATAATTTCATTGGCAATCCAATAAAGAAAGTCTCTTTTAAAAGAAACCTGTTGTTCCGATAAAAATTTATAAGATTTTAAGCTTGTAAATTTCGGTGCCCAATAATTATATCTATTGATTTTAAATTTTTCTGTAGCTTCTTTAAAAATAGTATCTGACAATGCGGAAAAACTTCCTTTAAAGAAAGGAGTAGTATCTACATTTATAGTATTTTCTTCTTGACTATCTTCTTTATTAATAGTCGGATTATCTATGCTTTCTAATTCCTTTTTAGTAATCTCAAACTTAGATTTCTTAATCCCAAAAAGAAATGAAAGAATTTTATCAAATATCATTGATTAGACTATTAAATGACACTTTGATAAAAATTAAGACAACACACAACTAATGTCATCCAAAGAAGAACCATAATCAAAACTAAAATCTATATGAACCAAATCTCCTGCTTTTACTTCTTGAGTATTAGTGGTTTTCAATACTGTCGGAGGCATTAAACTATCAGTACCTGTAAAATTAGAGCCTTCTGTCACTTCTACATAAGATTCTAAATACAGTGCATTTATAGTTCCTGAGAATAACACTGGAACAGAAAAACTAAGTTTTACACCTTGTTTTTTTTCTTTTAATAGTTCGATTTCATTAACCAAAAACTGCTGAGTTAAAAACATAGGTTGGTGTCTAGTAAAGTTAACCGGGTAGTGATGCACGTCCGAGTCGATCTCTGCTTCACATAACCGTGCAAAATTTACAATTCGATTCGGAAACAATTTCCCTCCAGGTTTTAAGAAATCTCTCATATGCTGAAAAATCTGCACCTGAAATTCATTAGCACAGTAAATACTCATTAACTCGCCAACAACAAAATCTACTTTTTCAGGTAAATCTACAGTTAGCGCATCAGCATAGATTACTTCTACTTTATCTGCCCAAGGATATTTGGCAATTTCTTTATTTATAAAAGGAATCAGATCAGGATTATTTTCAATTAGATATGCTTTTTTTACAAAAGGCATATATAGTTTAGTAAGTGGCAATGTTCCTACACCTATTTCACAAACCGTAGCATCCTTAAAATTATTATTAAGTTGAAAAGCTTTATGAAACGCATCTACACGTTGCTTATCCGTTTCCATAATCTTATAATAGATTTCTGGAAAACCAAAATGAGATTCATCAAAAGTTTGCGCTTTTAGCAAGCTATATTTTAATGCATCATAATTGTCAATTACTTCCTCAAATAATTTGTCTTTCATTCTTTTAATGATTGTTTTTAGTAAATATAGTGATTAGTGATCTAAAGATATGAATAGCTAGAAAACATAAAAATGAAAAAACTTTAAAATAACTAAAAATAGGGGTAGGGTATTCTTCTATTGATGCGTTTTATTTTTGAAAACCATAAACGTCCTTTTTATGATTCTTAAAATTACTAAGCTTATTACGGCTAGTTATTCTTTAAAATATCTCTTTATAATACTGGCTTTTAGTTTCCAAAGTGCTTTTTCTCAAACTGAAAACAAATCATATTTTTTTGGTCATAGTTTGGTGAATCACAGTGCGGATCAATCTACGCAGAATCGTAGTAATATTCCTGATTGGATGTTTTTATTAGCACAACAAGCTGGAAGTGATTATTCTGTAGATGGTCAGTTTAATTTTTTGCCATTACAAGAGTTGCCGGCAATATATCAATGGGGATTTATTGATGCGCCTAGTGCCAGAACAAATGAAACTAATAATGACTTTGGTAGTTGGGATTATGATAATGTAATTGTTACGTTGGCTAATTTTATTCAGCAGACATCAACACCGTCTCAAAATGCATTTTGTGATCAAGAATATGTAGAAGATTGTGATGAGGATCCTAATGCCCTTAGCTCTGTGGAGGCAGTATTAAGAATCTTAGATTATTCCAGAGATGAAGAACCTGGGATCAACTTCTATATTTATGAAAATTGGCCTGAATTTAATGGAACTTTTCCACCAGTTTCTCAAACCGAAGAAGAACAAGAATTTGGAGCATTTTATGATTATACCAGAGGAGAATTTCATGATTGGTGGATTACATTACAAGATGAGGTATTGGCTACTAGACCAGATGCTAATGTAAAACTAATTCCGGTTGGACCTATCTTATCTGATTTGTTTTCAGATAATGGGATATTATCTGAAATAGCCGCTACGACGCTCTATGAGGATTCCGCTCCACACGGATATCCAGTTTTATATTTTTTAACTGCCTTGATACATTATTCAGCTATTTATGGAGAGCAACCTCCACTGAATTTTCAGTTTCCAGATGCGGACTTACCTGCGCCAATTCGAATCCCAGATATAGTAAAAAATAATTATCCAAGCATTGTAAATTTTATATGGAATAGCTTACAAGAGTATACTTTTAGTAATGGTGAAAGTAGAGTCTTTTTGGAAAATCAAATATTATCAGTAGACGATTTATCAATACATACTCCAAAGCCAATAATATATCCGAATCCTGGAAATGGTGTTTTTAATCTAGAGTTATCAGATGCTACGGTTTTTCCGATAGACATCAAGATTGTCAACACTATTGGTCAATTAATTGACGAGGTTTCCATAACTGATCATCAATCAGCGAATATTAATTTAGATAAAAAAGGGGCGTTTTTTCTAAAGATTATTGGTGATCAGTATTCGGATATTGTAAAATTGATTGTAAAGTAATGTTAGTAACCGAATAAGAAAAATCATGCAAAGCTCATTGAGCAATTTGTGTTGAACTATTTTATTTGGGAAATAGTTTTCAATGAGCTGGCGCATGATATAAATATGACAATTGTGTGTGATTTTTTGAAGGAAAATCAATAGCAGCGATAACTACCTTTTAATCACATCCAAGATCTACTCTAGAAGCGATATCATTATTAGGGAAACAATTTCCAGAATTTGTAGATTGAGGTACATATCTTGTAAGATTAGGGTCTCTTAAGCTATTTTCAATGAATGATACAAGATTATCTATTTCGGTTTTATTTAGTTTTATGTCACCAAATTGTGATGCGAGATTTTCTGATGGAACTTCATTACTTTGAGGCACACCGTCTATTTTATACTCAATAACTTCTTTTATTGAAGTAAAAGTTCCTCCATGTCCATAAATACCATTATCCGTTAAATTATACAAAGTAGGAGTTTTAAATTTATAGTTATCCGCAGCAACTTTTGTAAAACCACCTCTTCCTTTTTTAACATCTTCGAAATTTACATTTGCGAGAACAAATGCATCACTTGTATTGTCAAAATCTCCCATACCAAAAGCATAAAAGTTTTTGTCATTTAGCGCTGGTCCGGTATGACATTGATAGCATTTTCCATCACCAAAGAATGCCCTTGCACCTTTTTTCTCATCATTAGATAGAGCACTGTAATTTCCTTTTAACCATTCTTGCCATGGAGATTGATTTGGTAATACAGTTCTTTCATATGCCGCAATAGCTAGCGCTGCATTTATAGTAGTATATCTTTCATTTACAGGAGAACCTGGGAAGGCATCATCAAACATTTGTTGATATCCAAAATTAGCGGCAAAATTATCATCTACTAATAAGCGGTGTACTCCTTGTCCTTTTATGGCTTGTACTTCAACGCCTTCAAAACCAATAAAATTTTCAGGAATATTTGTCCAATTTGCTTCGGTACCAAGATTTGTTCCTGAACCTCCGAATTGCCCGTTCCATAACATGATATCTTGATATGCCACATTTAATACAGTTGGCGACTTAATAGGTTGAATATCTGAATTACTTACAGCAATATTAGGATCAAATGTCCTACCTTCTCCATTAGTTCCAAAACCAACTCCTGCTTCTCCAATACCTTGTCTGATACCAGCACTAAAGCCTGCAGCTGCATGATGACAAGACGCACATGAATATGTGAATAAATTAGAAGCAGTTGTAGGGTTCCCTCCAGTGGCGGTTTCATGAAACAGAAGTTTTCCTAAGGTTACTTTTTCAGTAGTTATTGGATTTAATGGATCTTGAGGAATACTATTAAATTGGTTACTATCTGGAAGTATAAAATAGGATGCTCCTATCCCTCCAGAAATAGTTTCTAAATCATCTAGAATTTGTTTGTCTAATCCAGTTGGTCCTGAAGGTGCTTTCGAAAATGATGTTTGATCTACTTCTTTGTCAAGTAATATATAATCATCTTGTTCGCAGGAACATAATGTTAGAATGACGATAATCAGATATATATTTTTCATTAAAATAAGTTTAAATGTTATATTTTTTCGTTTAAAATTTTGAATAACCATTTGACAGATAACTTTTTTAATTGCAATAAAAGTTTATTCTTGAAAAGAACTTTAATCAGTAAATAGTTGTTGTCATTGAGTAGAGATATCAATTGATATACTTATATCTCTTAAACTATTTCCTGTAAATGGGACAAGATTTTTTATTTCAGTTTTAGTTAGTTTTATAGAACTAAAATGTTCTTCAAGATTCTCTGTTGGTACTTCTGCGTTTTGGGATAAAGTATCGATTTCATATTCAGTTATTCCATTTTCAAGTAATATATAGTCATCCTTTTCACAGGAAATCAGGGTCATAAGGGCAATAAGTAGGAATATTTGTTTCACGGGGTAAATTTTATTAATAGGTTATTTTTTAAATTAATTTGAATAGAAATTATTCTGCTTTATACACTAATCCTAGAGAGAAACCAGAAGCTCGATCATAGTTTTTTCCGCTCATATTAGTAATGTATCCAGAGGATATTCCGATACTTTGTTTGTATATGGGAACATAGAGATTAAGATAAAAATTGGTGTAATCTACTTCTGTTTCTGGTAATGCAGCAGCTCCACCAGCAGCCGCGAACTCTGGAGTACCTATATCTAATCCATCTAATGAATTCTGAGTTCCAACTTTTGCATGGGCGTAAAACCATTTGTTATAATATCCAAGTTTAGCACTGAAAAGTGTAGCATTCGGAATTTCAAAATCAGAATTGTTTCTTAAACTATATGCGGCCTGTAATTCGACAAAAAGATTAGAAGGAGTACTAAGCTGAATAAAACCGCAACCATCTACAGCAGTTGCTCCATTACCCAAAGAAAGTATCCCTGCTTCTTCATAACCTCCGACAGGTACAGAAACACCAGCAGCTCCTCCAATTGCTATTTTGGATTCGTTTAGATTTTTTTCTAGAACTTTTGCCTTTAAAAAAAGACTTAAATCTTGTATTCCACTTACTTCATCGGTCTGCGAAACAGGATCTAAAACACCAGTTTCGTTTTGTGTAGAAATATAAGGTAGCGTTACTGTACTAGATAACCAATTAAGTATGCCATATTCTCCATATACACTTATAACAGTTGATGAGATTTCTCCCATGTTCATCGGATTGGATTGGGTTTGATCGCTTCCACGAAAAAAATTGTCATAACTTTTGTAGGAGTATGAAGAAGCTAAAGTAAAGTCATTTTTCTGCGGAAAAAACCCATTTATAATGGTTTGAGCGGATGCAGATGAAAAAAAGATTAAACAGCATATTACCGTTGTTGTTTTAAGGTTGGTAATGTTAGTCATAATTTGGTGTATTTAGGTTTTAAGAGTGATTATTGGTTTGGTATACAGAGATCTCATATAATACTTTTATTTCTTCTATAGATTTGTAATTGATTAGTAAACTTACTAATCAAAGTATTGTATAAGTATCTGATTCTTGGTTAGAAAGAATAAAAAGTTAATAAAGTAAAAGAGGTTAGTTATTACTTGTTATAGGAGTTTTTTTGTCATTCTTGTTAATACTCCAATCGTAGGTAACATATTTTTTGGTTATTTGTTTATCTATCGTAATCGTTGAGTATTCATTGATAAAATCAATTACGTCCATATGGTTACTAGCAAAGTCATCTTCATACCATTCGAATAATTGGGAAATTCTAACTGTTTTGGAGTTGATCTGATTTCTTTGCGGGTCATTGATAAATTCTCTAGTTCTTTCTTCTAAGGCGTAACCAATGTTACTACTGGTATATGCTCTATTCCATAATCTAGGCGAAGACATAGATCCACAATTAAGCAAAAAATGAATTCTAGGATCTCCAAATTTTCTTAAGATACTATGTTCGATGTCATCCAAACTATATCGAACATCTTTTGATTTAAATGCTTTACGTTTCCATGGGTTTTCTATCTGATTTATGGATGCTATAGGATATTCATCAATAATCATTTTCATGACAGTAGCATTGTACACATTAAGCCAGTAAGCTAACTTTTCTTCTTTACTCCAATGATCTTCTGGAGAAATATTTTGTAGATATCTAAAGTATTTATAAAATACTAATACGTCATTTGTGACACCATCATAATCAACTAAGCCTTCGTCGGTAACGTTAAGAACCAGAATCTGATCCCATGCGTTATGATCGACAATTTCTTGTGAATTGATGTTAAAAAATGACAATGAAATTAAAAAAAATAAAGGGGTTTTAAGAGCTTTCATCTTGAGGTTATTTTAGGGGTTTTTTTTGTTAGTAGATAGATAAGTTACCTAAAAATTAGACTAAAAACAGATTTTTTATCTAAAAATTCGATGAAATACACGTAATTTCTTACAAATTATTGTAAGATTGTAACTACATTACTGTAAAACCATTAACATAACATTATTAAAATTTAACAATTTGTGTTTTTTGTAATTTTCCCCAAATATAATTTAGGCTCCATTATGACTTATACACCAGTTCAGAATTTTTGCTATGTTTTTGGCATCATCAATTCCTCTGTGATGGGTTCCTTCTAAAGGGATATTTAGGATCTCTAATGCTCCATTCATTCCAACTTTTTTCTGAAGATCTTTTGTCTTAATAAAAAGCTCTTTTACATTGATATGATTTTGAGATAATGGATATTCTATTTCTCTAAAACTACATTGTTTTTTCATCATATTTAAATCATATTGGCCATAACTTGCCCAGGTACGTTGGTGTCCCTGATATTTATTTCTCACAATTTTACAAGCTTCAGTAAATGAAATACCTTCTTTATCTAATAGGTCTTGCGTAATCGTAGTTAATTCTGTGCAGAAAGGACTCACTTCGGATCGTTCTGGTTTGATGAGAATTCCGTCATTTTCTGAAATTTCTCCGGTTTCTGTATTCAATAAACAGATACCTATCTCTATGATTTCATGTATTTGTCCTTTTGGTATTGGACCATTCCAGCATGTTGCTTCTAGGTCAATGATTATGATTGTATTTGTTGTTTTCATTTAGGTCTTTATAATTAAAGACCTTACAGTCTGCTGTTACAGATGGTAAGGTCCGGTTATTTTTAATTTTTCGGAATTGTTACTAATTCTTCTCTATCTAAAGGATCAATGTTTTGATCTAATAGTTTGATTGTAGCCTGTACTGCCCAACATTTGTCACTAGAATGGATATTAGAATATAAACCTAATAAATAAGACGGTTCTACGATCGTCCATCCTTTTGTATTACGAACTGGAATGTTCGCTTTTACAAAAAAGTCAATCGTGATTCTTACCGATTTTTCATCTTCTATGATCACGGTTTTTTCGTACCGTCTAAAGTTCTCATCACTTGGTAATTTATCATATCGCGTCCATACTTTTTGGAAATCATTCTCCAGTAATATGTTCATTACCTCCGCTACATTTTTTGGATCAACAAAAAGATCAATATCCTTATGATCGTGCGCATGTTTATATTCTGCATGTCCTACAGGTGATAGAAAATGCCAAGCCCAACCTCCAGAAAGTATTACTAATTCTTTTAATGGAGCTAGTACAGCTAACGCATATTGGATTCTATAGCTCGGCCATAGTTCTCCATATCTTTTTTTGTTGTGTGGCGCTCCCATATGTTTCGATTTTTTAGACCTGTCAGGTTTTTAAAACCTGACAGGTCTGGTTATATTATTTCTTTTTCTTCTTTGCCTTTTTAGAAGATTTCTTGGTATTCTTACCTTTTTTCTTCTTCTTTTTTGGCATTTTATCTTTGATTCTTTTTTCATCGCCTTCAATATCGCTTATGAAATAGTTGTTATAAGCATATATTTTAGCATTTTTTAGAACTTTGAGCGCTGCTTTGTATTCTTGTTTTTGTTCAAAAAGGATTCCTTTTTTTAAATATAATACAGCTTTATCTGTTCCTTTTAGCGTCAAAGCAAAATCAATTAGTTTTTCTGCTTCGTCATAATCTTCATTCCATAGTAAGACATTGATATATTTAGGATATACATCCAATGCATACATGTCTTCTGCTAGTGCCTGTTGGTAATACTCTTTTGCAGTTTCATAGTTTCTTAGGTTTTCTGCATAGATTTGCCCCATTAAGCATAGTGCTACTGGATTTTTTTCATCATATGACAATGCGTAGTTTAATGATTCTACGGCTTCTTCCAAGTTATATGGATATGCATCCAATGCCTGAAATAGGTATTTGTCTAGTAAATTTCCCATGATCTTAATTTTTTAATTCGTTGCGTAAATCTTTTTTTAATTGTTGTCGATTGGACGCATACGATTGTTTTTTATGTTCCTTTTTAAAATCAGTACCCTTAAAAACTCTAATTGGGTTACCACGCTGTATATTCAAGTGATTTTCCCATTGATCAGATAATGATTTTTGTAATTTGGTAAGCTGACTTTGATTTACTTTTTCTTTTAATCGTTCTATTGCGATTTTTTTATTTTGATGTTGTGATCTACTGTCCATAACTACTACCTGATCACCTGTAGGATGATAGGTAGCACGAACGGCAGAATTTACTTTGTTTACATTTTGACCACCAGGACCTGAACTCCGCATTGCCTGAAAAGAAATGTCTTTTTCTTTTATAGCTATGGTTTGTTCCTGTTTTACTTCATACATCCCGATAAACCAGTTTTTTCGTTTATGATGCTTCCTAAATTTAGAAGTACCAATCCATTGAATGGTTCCTATCCAGTTTCCTAAAAAATGGTCTATTTCTTTTCCCTTTAATTGTATGGTCGCAGATTGTACGGTTCCATTTTCAGTACCTTGTTCTCGCTGCAGTATGCTGTATGTATATCCGCTATTTTTAATTTCTTCCAGAAATAGTTTCAATACCTGAGCTACAACCCAGCCACATTCTGCAGGTCCTCTTCCGGCCGTTATTTGAATTATTTTAGTTTTCATTATTTCTTTTCTTTTTTAAACATTGAGGAGTTTTTTGATTCATTAAACTCCTCAATATTTTACTTATCCATTCGCACGATTTTTGGTGTAAATGTTCCTACTACCTCAACTAATTCTTGTTGATTAGCCATTACTTTAGTAATATCCTTGTAAGCCATAGGTGCTTCATCAATTCCTCCACCAATTAGTGTAACATCATTTACTTTTAATTCTTTTTTAATATCACTCTTGGTAAATTTCTCTTTACACTTTCTTCTGGAATGTAATCTTCCAGCTCCGTGTGATGCAGATTGCAAACTTTCTGGGTTTCCTAATCCTCTCACTATAAATCCTAGAGCTGTCATAGATCCCGGAATAATTCCTAGCTCGCCTTTTGCAGCAGGAGTAGCTCCTTTTCTATGCACGATACACTCCTCGCCGTTTACTTCTTGTTTCCAAGCAAAATTGTGATGATTTTCAATTTTTACAACCGGTCGTGATCCCAATAATTTTCCGATTCTGGCATGAATATCATCGTGACATGCTTGCGCATAATCTCCAGCAAGATTCATTGCTAACCAATATTCCTGACCATCGTGCGTATTTAGATCTAACCAAGCTAATTGTTGTACGTGCTTTGGCAATGGACATTGTTTGGTTGCTAAATAAGTATAGTGTTTTGCAATATTGGCTCCCAATCCTCTGGAACCACTATGTGATAGCACACCTATATACGTACCTACATCCAATCCCCATTCATTTTCTGTATCTGTAATAGCTACAGTTCCAAATTCTACAAAATGATTACCACCACCAGATGTTCCCAATTGTTTATATGCTTTGTCTTTCAATCTTTTTACTAGAGGTATGTTCTTAAACTCTTCTCTTTCAAAGATTTCATGATCATGCTTTATTTTATGGGTTTCATACATCCCGAATTTGGTGTGCTCAGACAATATGTTTTCCAATTGATGCTTTTTCCCTTTTAAATAGGAGATAGCAATCGGATAAATTGTTAGACACATTCTACATCCGATATCTACTCCAACTCCGTATGGAATCACTGCATTTTTTGTGGCAAGCACTCCGCCAATAGGCAAACCATATCCGCTATGTGCATCTGGCATTAAAGCTCCCGCAACTGCTACTGGTAACTTGAGTGCATCATACAATTGGTATTTTGCTTGCTCATCGATTTCATTTTCGCCATAAATCTGAAATGGTGATCTGGTAGTTTTTAAAGCGTGTTTTTTTACTTCCACTGGCTTTAGTAAACTCTCAGCAATCTTACCCCATACGCCATCACCTTGATAGGCTTCTGGATTTAATAATACTTTTTTGGCTTCTATTAATATGTGTTCTTTTTTTACTCTTTTTTGATATCGATTAATCTGACCCAATGTCACATTAATACTATTGTTTTTTGGAAAGCCTAATTTGATTAAGTCTTTTCCGCTTAATTTCTTTCCCATGATATTTCTTCTTTTATAATTTCTTGGATCTTATATTTTTTTAGATCCCTTAATTTGCTATTCGTTTTTAGCTTTTCTTTTCTACTTTTGAAGATTTGCCAATAATCTCTCCAGTTGTATTGTTTCTGTACCTCTTCGAAGTATCCGTTTTTTAGTAATTGTTGCTCTAGTAATGCATCTTCACTTTCTAGTTGAGGATCAATTCGTTTGCTATGCGTAACATATGCTTTCGTGAATTTGATCTTATAAGTACCTTTAGGTAAGTTGACATAAAACCGAAGTTTTAGTTTCTTATCCTTGGTATAATATCTAAAAGGAATACACATTCTCTGTGCACCATCACTTAACTTATTAAAGGACCTACGGCTTATGGTTGGAAGTTCTTTGTTAATTAAATATTTTGAAGTTTCCTGAAGCCATTTTTTTTCAGCTTCTTCTTTAGTTCTTCCCCAAAATGATTTTTCTAACTTTTTATGTAATTCTTCAATGTATCTTTGATTTTTATATTTTTCTACATTTTTGGTAATTACAGATTCTTTAAACCAACCATGACGAATAGGTTTTTCTAATTTTATATAACCTAGATTTCGTTGTTCTTCCCAGATTTTACGCTGTCTTTTTTGAATACGATGAATTTCTTTTTGTCTTTGGCTTTTAATATGTGCCGGTTTCATTAGACATTTTTTTAATTCATAATTGTCTTATTAATGATTCCAGCATATCTCTTGACATCTGAAACCTTAACTGTTTTGGTTACAAAATTTCATTTGATTATTATTTAGGTTAATGTTTGTTTATTTTTCGGACACTTCGACAAGCTCAGTGTGACAACTGGATATATCAATTGATCATTGACATTCTGAGTGCTAATTAATTCTAAGAAGAGTTATTAAAAATAAAAAGTCCGAAACTTTTTCTGGCTTCGGACTTTATATCAAACTGTTGTAATCAGTTTATGAGTTATAGAAGTCCCGAAGCATATACATAAAAGAACCTAGTTCTCTTGATGTATCTGTGTATATGTCTGTAAAGGTCATAGTACTTCGGTTATTAATAGTTATTATTATGTTCTGTTACACTTCGACAATGCCTGTCCTGAGCTTGTCGAAGGGCTCATTGTGACATTGCTGTATTGCGGTGCAAATATGAAATCTATTTTTTAAGTGTGCAAATTATTTTTAAATTTATTTTATTGATTTTCAATAAGTTACGCTTGTTTTTAAGCAAGGAAGCCCCTGTTCGTTTAGTGACGAATATTGATCTATTAGCTAATTAACTGTAGTTCTTATATGTATCGTTCAAATAACATTGTGTTGACAGTTCATAGTTTTTAAAAAATAATACATAAAAAAAGCGTCCATTTTTTTTTGGACGCTTTTAGAATATATCTTTTTTTAGTTTTTTATCTATGCTTTCGATCTGAAAACAGCTTTACAGCGTCCTTTTTTATGTGTATAAAATAAATTCATAGATAGTTAAAACTTGTTTTTTGTTCTTAATTCAGGTGCAAATATGGGATTATTAAGTATAAAGTTCCAAATTTCAGGAATAATTCTTTTTGATTCTGAATAAGATAACAACATTGAAATTCATTTAAGATATGATTTTTAAAACCCATATTTAATACCGATTTGTGCTCTCCATCTAGAATTTTGTAAATCTACGTTCCAAGGTTGCTCATCTGGATCGATATTAAATTGATATTGCGGTTGTTCATTTTCTATTCCAACAAAATTGAGTAAACTAAAACTTGAATTAACTACATTAGGTACAAATACTAAGCGTCCCCAATCACGATTGATAAAGTTAAACACATTTAGCATATCTAAAGATACCGTGATACTATGTCCGTTTTTTAGTTGTTTTCCATATTGCAATTTCATATCTAATTCATGATTCCAAGGAGTTTTGGCTCCATTTCTTTCTACATAATTACCTCTTCTGTTTCTTAAGTAAGAATTGTTTTCTATATAGTTGTTTAATTGTTGCCACTGTTCATTTGCTGTGGTTGTAACAATACCATTATTATCAACAATATCTACTAGTTGTATTTCTGATTGATCTCTGGGTACATATATTAAATCATTTCTAGAGGAACCATCTCGATTAGGATCTCCTTGGTAAACGAATGAATATGGGCTTCCGGAGCGACCATTATATAAAAATGAAATTCCAGCTGAATGTGTTTTTCCAAAATTAATGTCGTAAGAATGTGTAGATACGATTTTATGTCTGAGATCAAAATTAGAAAAGGAAATAGCAGGTTCATTCCCGAAAACAGCCTGATTCCATTCGAAGTTGGCCGCAGGAGAACTTCTAACGGTACTTGAGATATCTTTACTTTTACCGTAGGTGTATCCTAAAGTTCCTAGATAATTTCCTATTCTTTTAGAAACATTTGCGGTTATATTGTAGCGGTACCCCTTATCGGTATTAGTTAATAGAAATACATTGGTAAAATTTGGATTAACTTTTATATCCTCGCCAGTTTGCAAAAAGTAAGGACGATTATCAGCACCAGCAAAATTTCCAAGTTCATTTCTGCGATTAATGGATTGAAAAAATAATCCATTTAATACTTCGGTATATGTTCCTTCTAGGTTTATTGCCCATTGATGAGGTAATTTTGCTTCAAAAGCTAGATTTGTTTTCCACTCTCTAGGTAATGTAAAATCATTATCAATTAGATTAATTTCAGTAAGATTAGGTTGTACACTTCGCAAATCAGCAAGATTTTCGGTAAGAGGAGTAGTATCAGTAGGTCGTAAATCAATATTAAAATATTCTGTTCCGGAGATATATTCTACATATGCGAACCATAAATATGGAATTCTACCAGAAAATAGTCCAGTACCTCCACGTAGTTTATATCTATTATTAGTATCCAATGAATAATTGAATCCTAAACGAGGATTAAATTGTGGTGCATTGGAAATTTTATTGTCAAACTGACTAAATTCTGGTGTATTTAATACTTCCTGACTGATGGGTAAGTCACTTGGTAGAAATTGTGCATCGAGTCGAATACCTGCGGTAACAGAAAATCGGTTAGAAATTCTAAATTGATCTTGTAGATAAAGTGCTGTTTCTATAACCGAAACCGTTGCTGATGGTCGACTAGTTACAAAATCAAAATCATTATTATTAATATTATATACTCCTCGCACACGACTAGGATTGTCATCTAAAAAATCTTGCACGGATCGGTATTCCCAGCGTCCGTTCCAAGCCGATAAAAATCCATAATCTACATCATGAAATTGGGCTAATCCACCCGCTGTTATTGTATGTCTTTGTGAAGTGTACGATACTTTATCTGCTAATTGTAGTGTAGAGAAATCAGTACTATATACTGAAGCTTCTCGATAGGTTCCGGCAAATATTCTATTACTAGAATTAGAAGCTATTTGGATATGTGGAAATACACGTCCATCAAAATCTCTGTCTTCTTTTACCGTATTGTATCCTAACGTAAGTTGGTTCGTAATTCCATTAGTAAGATTGGATTTTAACTCCAATGCTAGACTATTGGCAATACTGTTATGTCGATATCCTTGATTCCCAAAGTTAAATATAGAAGAACTCCATTCTAAATTATCAGCAAAACTGTTTACATAGTTATTACGTAACGTTATTTTATGCTGATCTGATAGATTATAATCTAGTCGAGCAAATATCTTGGTACTTGCAGTTTTAATAGAAGCGTTAGTAAAAGAACCTGGATCATAGTTGTATTCAGAAATTAGACGGTCAGCAATTAATTGTACATCTTCTGAAGAAATATTAGAGGTTGTACTACCAGGAGCATTTAGTACAGGATTATCAGAAAGTGCTTGTTCTACATTTACATAATAAAACAACTTATCTTTTATAATTGGACCACCGATTCCACCACCAAACTGAACATCATAAAAATTAGAACTTTCTTGTTTAATACCATCCGCATAATTACCTAATAAAAGCTGATTGTTTCCGTATCCATATACTTCTGCTTTTGTGGTATTGGTTCCGTTTTTAGTTACTAGATTAATGCTAGCTCCACTAAAATTTCCTATGCTTACATCGAATGGAGCTAATTTTACGGAAAGCTCTTTTATAGCACCTAATCCAATTGGTTGGGTTCTAGAGAGACTTCCTGGGGTTCCGTTGGCAGAAGATCCTGCCGCTCCACTTGCAGGTTCCTGAAAACCGATCACATCATTATTAGCAATACCATCGATATTAAGATTGTTAAAACGATTACTAGCACCACCAAAAGAATTAAGGTTGTTTTCTGTTAGATTTTTAGTAAGATCCTGAATACTTCTGTTGATAGTTGGAGTGGTTCTAAGTTCTCGTTTTCCTAGTAAGGTTTCATTACCGTTTTTTTGACTTTTAGAAGAACCTGTTACTACAACAGTTTCTAAGGATACACTATCTTCAGACATGACAAAGTTTTTAATGGTGGTATTCCCTAATTGAATCGTAATATTCTCTTCAATTACGGTCTCAAAACCTACATACGAAATCTGTAATTTATAGGTATTGGAAGGGGATAGGTTGGTGATATTGTAAAAACCATTTTCTTCAGAAATAGTCCCATATTTATAGTTGGTAGAAACATCGATACATTGAATAGTTGCGAAGGGTATAGGGTTATTTTTAGTATCGGTAAGTGTACCCTGAAGCGTTCCCGTGGTTTCTTGAGAAATGATTAGATAAGGTGTAAAAAAAATAAAAATGACTTTAAGAAAGAGTTTCATGTATTATAATATAATTGAGCGTATCATTAACCACATAGTAAGACGTTTATCGAAACGTTTAAGATTACTTAGACGCATCAATACACGATATCATCCATAGGTTGATTAGTGTTTTTTTAATAAAATAAGAGGATATGATGTCTAAAAAACATCTTTTTTACATATTAGTAGATAAGATGCGGAGACCCTTTATTATAATATGTTTTTAATGAAATATGTAATAGAAGTATTTGTCCGGAAGAAGTTGTTTTTTCCCTTTTTTGAAATATTATTTGTAATACACTTCGTAATTTTTTTAACAGAAATGGAAGTGTTTTATATATGTTTGTAATATCGGAAAAATGATCCAGATCATATAGAAAATCTAATTGAGAAAAAGACCTATTATAAGACTGTAGATATGCATAAAGTTCATTTCTTACATTAGAAGTGTTCCAAGAAAATTGAGCAAATTCTTTTTTATGAAAAGTCTCTTTATGAATTCCTAAAAGATAGAAACCTCCATCATAAGAAGGGCCAATCGCAGAGTGTCCTTTTTGTATAGCCTCAACTGCTTTTAGAAGATGGGTCTTACTAAGATTAGGTGTGTCATTTCCCAATGTAATTACCGCATGATACCCTTTTTTATAAATATCACTGATTGCATTCGAAAAGCGTTCTCCAAAACCAGTACCGGATTGTTGTTGTTCGTTATATACAAAATAATCTAATCCTGTTTTTTTGACTAAAGTAATCGTTCTAGAAGTAAGATCTGATTGTAATGAACTGTTCTTTAGAAAAGGTTTTCTTTTAATTTCCTCTTCTTGCGAAAGTGCAAAAACTAGAATTGCAATATTTTTTTTATTACAGATCAAAAAGGTGCTTTAAGGTATTAATTGTCATACTCAGTCAAGATAAAGAAATAAAACTTACAAAAGAATGTGGATTATTTTTTTAATGTATTTCTTTTATGAGTTACCTAAATCGTAAAAGTAATTCCCTAAATGAAAAGGTCATCTCACTCGATACGTATTGAGAATCGTCATCTAACTAGATACTTTTGAAAAAAAACAATCATGAGGGCATACTCAATTATTTTATCCGTTTTTAGTATTTGTATTCTATTTTTTGGTTTCAAAAAGGGCGAAGTTTCTGATGACCAAAAGATTACTGATGATCCAAGTAATGAACAGATTACAGAAGAAATTAAAATTAAGGAAGGAATACGTGTTCAGAATCTTACGTTATTTATGATTACAGGTGAAGAAAAAATATCTGGTGATATTTATAAAACCTTATCTGAAGCAATGAATAGAAGGGAAGTGACGGTAAAAGAAACAGGAAATGTAAATCAATTGCTATTGGATAATAATAGCGATGATTATATATTTATTCATTCTGGAGATATTGTAAAAGGAGGAAAACAGGATAGAACAATAAGTTATGATGTAATTATTCCTCCAAAAGCGAAGAATGTAGAATTACAAAGTTTTTGTGTAGAACAAGGTAGATGGAGACAACGTGGTAATGAAACTCTTTCTTCTTTTGCGTCTAATACCAAAATGTTATCATCTAGAGAATTAAAACTTGCTGCAAGACACGAAAAAAATCAGAGTAAGGTTTGGGGAAAAGTAGCGGAACAGAAGGATCGTTTAAATGATAATCTTTCCAGAAAAAATGGAAAAACGGTAAATGTAGCCAATAACGCATCCAATACGAGCTTGCAATTAGCGCTAGAGAGTGACGAATTGGATAGTGCAAAAAAAGAATACTACAATAAGTTTAAGGATTTACTAACAACGGAAAATACAATTGGATATGCATACGCAATCAATGGTAAAGTTTATGCAGTAGAGATCTATAATAATCAACGTCTTTTTAAGAATTTGTGGGATAAAATATTAGAATCGATTATTGTCGAAGCTATTAGCGAACAAAATGATAAGGATTATGAGGCTTGTACAGTAAAAGATGTAACGAAGTTTATGGATGCAATTAAAACTGAAAATAAAGGTGTGGTTAAAAACGTTAATAAAACAACCAATTTCAGAACCGTTCAAAATAGCAACGGGAATATCGTTTTTACTACGGAAGATGTGGATAAGAAAAGATGGATTCATAAAAGTTATATGAAAAATGAAAAGACAAATGCTGTTCAGTCTAAAGAAGATTTTCCTTACAGAAGAATACAACAGCGCAATCGTTAGGTGTTTAGTTGTATTGAAGTTTGGATTGTAAAATAGTAATAGCTTTTATAAAAATTTTGTATAATTCACCGCAACCATCAGGTAAGAGTTTCATCTATGAAATAACATATAACTTTAATCATGAAAAATATACTTGTCCTTCTTTTAATCGGAGTTACAATTTTGAGCTGTTCGAATGATGATGATGTTGCAAACCCAACTAATTGTGATTTTACAACTTTGGTAGATGCTTCAGAATATGCGGATGCGCCTTCAGATCAAGTAACCATTAATAGTGTAGCAATAGCTGATAATTGTTTAAAAGTCAATTTTGGAGCGTCAGGTTGTGATGGAAATACTTGGGAACTAAAATTAATTGATTCCGAGAGTGTATTTGAATCCAATCCGCCCCAAAGAAATTTAAGATTGTCATTGAAAAATGAAGAAGTTTGCCAAGCTTTTATTACCCAAGAATTGGATTTCGATATTTCGAATCTACAAGTTGAAGGGAATCAAGTCTTGCTAAATATTACAAATTCTGACCAAACTGTTTTATACGAATACTAGAAGATTTTAAAGCAATTTTAGCATTAGTTGATACTAATATTCACTTTGTGTCATTTGCAATCGGTTATGGTAATTGTATAACTACTGTTATGCGTTTTTCCTTCATCGAGTTTTTGGATCCCTTCTTTTTCTTCGATGTTTTGGGTGGTATCTTCTACGTCAGCATATCCTAACCAAGGTTCTATACAGACATAAGGAGCTTTGGGTTTTGCCCATATACCAAGATCGGGAAAATCCTTTAAATCCATAGAAAGTACTGCCCCTTTTTCTTTATGAACAAGAGTGGCCTTTTCTGCTTTGATGTTCTTAAAAATAAGTGCGTCATTATCAAAAAGAGAATCGGTAAGCCAGATTTTGTGATCTTCTATGACAGATATAGTTTGATTACTAATCAATCCATTTGATGTAAGTACGTAACAATCAGTATTGTTCATTTTTTCTAATAAAATATAATAATCTTCATAGTTTTCTGACGAGTGTATAGGACAATTGAAAGCTGGATGTCCTCCAACTGAAAAAAACATGGGTTGCGAACCGTTATTATTTATACTATGCGAAATTATGATTTGATCGTTGACAAGTTCAAAACTAATGACGAAATCAAATGTAAACGGATAACTATTAAGTGTTTCTTCTGAAGTAGATAGCGAAAATGAAACTTTAGTAGGATTGTTTTGCGTTCCTATTACATTTTTATTGTGTCGGATAAATCCGTGTTTTGGTAAAGAATAACTTTTCTTTTTATAAGTATATGTTCCATTTTTTAATCCTCCAACGATAGGAAACAGCACAGGAGCCCGACTTGCCCATATAGTAGGATCACCTTGCCATAAAAATTCTTTATTATCTTTTTTGGTTTTGATACTTGTTAATTCTGCTCCAATACTATCAATACTAACAATTAGGTGGTCGTTTTCTATAGTGTGAATCATATACGTATTATGTTGGTTAATGGTTATTACAAAAGTAAAGAAAGAAGTTACTTCGATATATGAATCTATAGAAAAGGTTCTAAAAAACCTATTAATTTTGTTCCATCCGAACTCCATCGGATTCCATGACCGCTTGGTACTCTAATCTCATATACATATTCGTGTTGATAATGATAAAAGATATTCCACCAAGTTTTATTTTCTATAATTTCTAGAATACGTTTTCTTACTTTTTCTTCTTTCTGAGTAGGGTTACCTTTTATTTCTCCCCAAAAATTATCAGTAGATCTTCCGATATGTTTTTCCCAAGCTCTGGTAGCTATACAGATTTGATGATTAAAAGGAGTAAAACAACTAGCTAGTAATGTTTCTTTTAATGGCGGAATCGCCTCTTCATTCTGTAACGTGGCTGAGGTACATCGTTGACCAATAAGCAATAAAAGATGCTCAAAAGGTGTGTTTTCAATAATCGCTGCCCAATCTTTTGGAGTTGTGTTGTTTTCAGCAAGAATTGTTTTAAAATTCTTGAACGCTTCGGATTGTGAAGATGTTATTTCTTCATCAAAATGGGGGAGTGGATGTTTATCTGGAATTCCAAACTGATGATAATGTTCCAGATTTTTGGAGAAAACTTGTAGATGTTCTTCTTGTAAAAAATCAGCATAGCGTTCCTTCCAGGAATCTGAAAGGAACTGTTTGCTGTTTTGTATGGTTGGATATAGGTTCATTGGAATTTTTCTTAAACAGGAATCACGATTCTTGCTTTAAAGCCTTTGTTTTTTTGCGTATCAAAAGTAATAGTCCCACCAATTGCTTCTATACGTTTTTGAATATTGCGTAGTCCATTTTTAGAGATTAATTGAGTAGTATCGATGCCAATTCCGTTGTCTGTATAATTAATCTGTATGCTTTTACCTTCGTTAGCAAATATAACAGCTACACGATCTGCTTGACTATGCTTTTGCATATTGGTCATTAATTCCTGTAAAACTCTATAGGTTGCTATTTTTATAGTACTGTTTGTGTGCTTCCAGAGAATGGTATCTACACCTTTTTGGACCAGTAGCAAATCTTTATTAGTATAGTTTTGAAGCATATTTTTCAGTTCTTTTTCAAAAGTTAGGTCGATTTCAAAATCGCTATTTTCTCTGGAAATATCGCGCGCTTTGGTATAACTTTTATTTAGTTTCTCTAGTAGTTGAGGGTTATAGTTGGGAGTATTTTGATATTGTGTCATTACCTGAAAAATATCATTACCCAACTCATCATGTAATTGTTTGGCGATACGTGTTTCTGTTTCATAAGCAGTTTGAAACTGTATGATTTTACTTTGTTGTTTAAGGTATTTGTTGCGTTGTATCGCAAAATAGATTACAAATCCAATAAGTGTACATAATAATATGATACCCAAAAGATAGATGGTGTTTTGATCTTGTACTTGTTGTATTTCCTTGCTTTTTTGTTCATTTTCTTTTTGTAGCGTATTACTCTCATATCGTATACGTGCAAATTGATTTTTGAACAAATTATCCCTTTGAGTAAGGCTATCATTAAGGTGAATATACTTCATAGCATATTTTTGCCCTTCTTCTGGAATACATACTAGAGCTAATAATTTATAGGCTTGAAGTAGATCATCATTATCTCGATCTTTTGTAGCATTTTCCTTGGACTTTTTAGCAAACATTCTGGCTAGATATTGATTACCTTGTGATTCATAATATTCGGATAGATGAAGAAAACTTGTAGATAGCCCATACATGTCTTTGACACTATCTCTTATTCGATATGCTTTATTAAATAGGAATAATGAACTATCATTATTTTTATTCGCAAGAAACTTTACATATCCTAAATTATCTAGTAATCTTGCTTCGTGTTTAGGATTTTTGGATAAAAAGTCCGCATAAGACAACCCTTTACGGTAATGTGTTACAGCTAAATCATATTTTTTTTGAGATTTGTAAACCGTTCCTATGTTATTATTTGATTGAGAAAGATAAAATATCTCTTTTTTAGTGTTTTTCGCATATTCAATTGCTTTTTTGTAATACAATATAGCCTCTTCATAGTTTCCTAAATCTTTCGAAGAGATACCTAGACTATTATATGATAAAGGTATATATGATAAATTACCGGATATTTTAAATCGCTCAATCGCCTGGATAGCCAATGCCTCACTTTGGTTATAATCCTTTACTTTCCTAGATAGTTTGGCTAAATCAACTAGTGTGATTCCATGGTAAAAGAAATAATCCGTGGGTTTAAAACTACTATTTACATCAAAGGAAAAGTATAGTTTATTAGCTTGATAAAAACAGTAATACGCACTGTCCAAGTTCAAATTCCTTCTATAATAAATTCCAAGATTGGAATATGATTTCGCTATTCCCAAAGAATCATTTAATTGTTTGGATAGCTTTAACATTTCCTCATCTAATTTTTTAGAGATTTCAAACTCTTTTAACCGATAATGAGTACCAGAAATCTTATCAATTTTCTTTCTTTTATATGTATTGTCTTCCAAAGTATTATAGATAGTGTAGGCAGAATCCAGATATTTTTTTCGTTTCTCTTTGGTTTTAGTTTTATCTTCAGCTTGTTCTATAAAGTGATCAATAGGATCTATGGATTCTAGTGGAACAGTTTCTTCCTGATCACAACTGCAATGTAAGAAGCAAATAAAGAGTATAAGAATACCTGTTATTTTTTTGATATTAAAAACCATAGACTGTTTTAATTATAAATTTTAAAATACTAAAAATATACGGAGTGTAAAATATACTCCTCTATATCTTGTTTCATTCCAAAGAAGGACTAAGGATAGTTGTTTTTAGGAATTATATAATTACTTAATACGGTTAATAGGTTTCCTCCTATGCTTGAATGGTATCTAAGATCAACTTATAAAACTGAGCTTCCTTTAAGAGGGAGCTCAGTTTTGATTAAGTTTATTTACTTTGTTTTTTTCTCCTTTTCACTCTCCAAGGAGCATTGATACTAAAATCTCCCGCCATAATAGATCCGTATGGCATCACTTCGTCTATTACAGTACCCAACCCAAATTCCTCCATCTGATTTCTTACAGTTGCGGCATTTTTATAAGCACTAGGTAATTCAGAAATATCAATTTCTTTAGAGAAAAAACGCACATCTAAACCTTCTGTTTCGATGGCAAAGATTTCTTCATTAGTTTGTCCTTCTTTATTTCTCTTATGCTGCGTTCTACTCATATTTCTACCTGCTCCGTGTGGTGCAAATCCCAAATTATTTTCTGTAGTTGCTCCTTCGACAATTAATACAGGTTCAGCCATATTTAATGGAATCAATCTTGGTCCTGTGATATCTGGCATAAACTTTTTATCTAATGGTGTTGCTCCTTTTGCATGATAAAATAAGTCACCTTCTTTAAAGACAAAGTTATGTTCGTTCCAATATCTATCTTCTGCTTCTAGATCTAACGTTTTCAAAGTTGCATCATGAATCACTTCATGATTTAATTTTGTCCATTTTCTGATCGTTTGTAATGCCGACCAGTAGTTTTGACCTTCTTCGGTATCAAAAGGAATCCAAGCATTTTGCTTTAGTGTATCTGGAGATAAATCTTTTCTGAACTTATCGGCGATATGCATTCCTTTTTTATACAATCTGGCTCCAATACCTCTGGATCCGTGATGTGTGATCATCATGGTATTTCCAGTTTTGGTAGAAGTTCCTACAAACAGAAAATGATTTCCATCTCCTTGCGTTCCTAGATGTTCCCTAGCCATACTAATATCTTTATCTTCTCTAAGAAAGAAGTTAGATTTAAATTCTGCTAACAATTCATCGGTCAGCTGATATTGGTGTCCTCTAGGCCTTCCGCCAGGTCCAAAATGAGTACTAGCATGTGCAGCATCTAATACTTTTTTAGGATCCATTTTACCAAAATCAGTTAACATCACAGAACAGCAGATATCTGCGCTATGCATTCCTGGATGAATTGCATTTTTAGCGACTACTACGCCGCCTACAGGAATAGTTCCTTTTGGGCCAGATGGACATGCATCCGGCATCACGGCACCGTTTATAATGGTTGGAGTTTTCATCAATTCCTTCATGGAGTCAGTTACTTTGGTAATATTATCTTGCTCTAACTCGTTCTCTGCTTTAATATTAATTTTAAAGTCTATAGCAGTTTTATGTAACTCCTGGATAGGAGGCATTTTATATTGTTCTAAATAGGTATGCATTGCTTCATCAGCTAATTGATGGGTGTTGATATGTTCAATAGCTTCTGGGAACCATTTACCAGATCTAAATCCTAAATCAATCAATGTCTTTCCGGTAATGTTAATTTTATTTTTCATTGTATTTCTAATTAATGAAGCAAAGATTAGATTGTATTACGCAATAGTTTTGCGTAGTAAATATTTTTTTTAATAATTTGTAAATTTAATCAACCTCTCTTTAATTTTATTTTCGAGTTATGTTTTTAGACCAAATGTCATTTTTTATGGTTTTTTTCCTTTTCATATAATTAATTAAAATAGGATTAAGTTTTATTTTACTTAAAGGGGAATTTACCCTTGTTTGTGTTTTTTGTCAATTATAGTAACTACTTGAAAATCTATTAAATATATTTTAAAACCATCTTTTTTTTTAGTTAAAACACTTGTAGTCAATGTGTTGTTTTTTGAAACATAAAATTAATATCACTCAATATCTAGAAAGTGCTTTTCATGGGGATAAAATAGTATTATAATTTATTAAGATAACAGTAGGGTTTTTCATTAAAAGATTGTTGTATTAGTACACAAACTCAAATTAACTTATGTATAATTTAATGAATTAACTAAAATGATTAAAAAATTAAAACGACCCATGTTGTTGGGTTTGACATTTGCAGTGGTATCTGCTGGATTTTATGTTTTTTATAAAAACTCAAAATCTAAAAAAGAAATTAGTGCTATCTCAAGTCAAAGAGAAGTACATGAAAATCACCTTAAGGAAAGTCCTTTTAAAAATACCTTAAAGCTTTCTAAGTCTGAAAGAAAAGCCAAAGGTCTTCCTCCTAACAAATATTTTGAACAAATGTGGGAGTTATCTATGAATCCTAAAACTGGTAGGACGGAACCGGAAAAGATTTATGAGACTCAAGAGAAATTGAGAAGAGGGTTGTCTAAAAGAGCTCCTGGAGATGATGCTAGTAATCCTTGGATAGAACGAGGACCGAATGATATTGGTGGACGTACAAGAGCAATAATGTTCGATCCTAATGATGCTTCTAATAGACGAGTATACGCTGGTGGCGTAAGTGGAGGTTTATGGGTTAATAACGATATAACCTCTGCTGCTTCACAATGGAGTCGTGTACAGAATGTTCCGGGAAATTTATCGGTAACCTCTATTACAGTAGATCCTAGAGATTCTAATATTTGGTATTTAGGTACTGGAGAACAGTATACCGCTGGAGATGTAGTTGGTAGTGGTATTTATCGTTCTACTGATGGAGGAACAAGTTGGCAATCACTTGCAATTCCTGCTGCAGGAGCTGGTAGTTTTGATTTCAACGCGGCTAACTTATTTATTTCTGGCATTTTTTACGTAAATGATATTTTGGCTTGGAATAATACTGCCCAAAATCGTACTGAGTTATTTGTTGGAGTTGGGGCTCACGTTTATGGAGATGCTGCAAATCCAACAAATTGGTTAGGTCTGCAAACGGCTGGATTATATCGATCGATAGATGGTGGTGCTACTTGGAGCAGAATAGAATCTACTAATATGAGTTTTGTTTTTAGTGGAGCTGATTATTTCTTTATTCCAAATGATTTTGAAATTGGTGCAGATAATACATTATGGATGGGAACTATTACAACTCCAGGAATTGGCGGAGGTGGTGGAGGTAGAGTATTTAGTTCTACAAATGGTGCTACCTGGACTGAGGCTGCAGGATCGCCTTTGGCAGATTCTAACAGAGTAGAAATTGAAGTTTCTTCTACAGATGCGAATAAACTATATGCATTAACACAAGGAAGCGGAAATACTCCGGTGCATATTTATAGAACAACCAATAAATTTGGATCTGTAACGGAAACCGCCCTGCCAAATGATGCAGATAATGGTATTTCTGCAAATGATTTTACTAGAGGACAAGCATTCTATGATTTAATGATAGAGGCGGATCCTACAAATGATGATATTGTTTATGTAGGAGGAATTGATCTATTTAGATCTGCTAATAGCGGAAATAGTTGGGGTCAAATTTCTAAATGGTCTAACAATCCAGGTTTGGCTGGGTTACCAGTTTCTTTAGTTCATGCGGATCAACATGCGATGACTTTTAGACCAGGAAGCCCCAATCAGGCTATTTTTGGTACTGACGGAGGTGTATATTATGCAAATAGTCTATCAACTGCTCAGAATTCAAATGTTTTTGGCGCACGAAATAGCAATTTTAATGTAACACAATATGTAAAAGCAGGGATTGGTCCTGATGGAGCTGGAGATACTTCAGGGATTTTTACAGCTGGAGCACAAGATAACGGTTCTCAGGCATTTAGAAATACAGTTCCAGGAATTAATGGATCTGAAGAATTATCAGATGGAGATGGTTTTTACACTTTTGTGGATAAAGATGGTCAATATATGACTGCAACCTTTGTTAGAAATGTTATTTATAGATTTAATCTTCCTTGGGATGGAAGAGGAAGAAGACAAGGTGGAGCTACTACTTTAGTGAGCGATCAATCTACGGGAGATTTTGTAAATCAAATGGGATATGATAGTGACGCTAATTTTATGCTAACAAATGCGTCTTCTGGAACCAATTTTGCTATTAAAACAATTAATGTAGCGGCAAACTCTAATACTAATATTACGAACGCTTTATTAACTAGTAAACCTACGGCATTAACTCCTTCTCCTTTTGAAAATAATGTTTGGTACGTTGGTACTGCTACAGGACAAATGTTTCGATTAACAAATGTTGGTGTTGGATCAGCAAACTGGTCAGAAATTGCTACACCGTTTGTAGGTTCAGTATCTTCGGTTAGATTAGGAGAAACGGCAAATGATATCATGGTTACCATGCATAATTATGGAGTAACTAGCGTTTGGTATTCTTCTGATGCGGGAGCTAATTGGGTAAGCAAAGAAGGTGATTTACCAGATATTCCTGTTAGAGATATGCTGCAGAATCCTTTAGATAGAAACGAAGTAATTGTGGGAACACAATTAGGAGTTTGGGTTACTACTAATTTTAATGCAACCAATCCAACTTGGAGTCAGTCACAGAATGGAATGAGTGATGCTAGTGTTACTTCTTTTGACTATTGGGCGATAAATGGTGATGATAATAATAATAGAATAATAGCTTCTACTTACGGAAGAGGAGTGTTCACTGGTTCGTTTACAGCAAATGGAAATACTACTGATACTACTTCACCAAGTGCTCCAGAAAACTTAACGGCATCTAATATTACCCAAACAACCGTAGATTTAAGTTGGACTGCATCAACGGATAATGTAGGTGTTACAGGATATGATGTATATCAAGACGGAGCAGTAATTAACACTGTAACAGGAACAAGCTATACTGCAAATGGATTAACAGCTAATACTTCTTATACTTTTGTAATAAGAGCAAAAGATGCAGCTGGAAACGAATCTGCAGATAGTAATACTGCAAATGTAACCACTTCTGGATCTACAGGAGGAGGCAATGGTTGTACAGCTGGAATAACTTCATTTCCATATAATCAAGGATTTGAAAGTGGTTTTGGAGATTGGTCGCAAGGATCAGGAGATGATTTTGATTGGACTCGTCAATCAGGAGGAACTCCATCAAATAATACTGGACCATCTTCTGCGAATGAAGGTACTTTTTATGTATATGTAGAAACATCTAATCCAAATAATCCTAGTAGAACTACTATTCTAAACTCCCCTTGTTTTGATTTAAGTGGAGAAACATCTGCGGATTATAGTTTTAGGTATCATATGAGCGGTAATGCTGTTGGAGAGTTGAAATTAGAAGCAAGTAGTGATAATGGAACTACCTGGGCTGAAGTTTGGAGTAGATCCGGAACTCAAGGAAATTCTTGGAATACTGCTAATGTTAATTTAGATAGTTACTCAGGAGGTTCGATGCAATTACGTTATGTAGGAACTTCAGGAAATTCTTGGCAAGGTGATATGGCAGTAGATCGTATTTCTTTAACTACCGATGGAACTACTGGAGGTAGCGGATGCTCTGGAGGAATCACAACATTCCCATATAATCAAGGATTTGAAGGAGGTTTTGGTAATTGGTCGCAAGGATCAGGAGATGATTTTGATTGGATCCGTAGATCAGGAGGAACTCCATCAAACAATACAGGACCGTCGTCAGCAGATGAAGGTACTTTTTATGTATATGTAGAAACATCTAATCCAAATAACCCAAATAGAACTACTATTTTAAACTCACCTTGTTTTGACTTAAGTAGTTCAGCATCTGCTACTTTTGGTTTCAGGTATCATATGACTGGTAATGCTGTTGGAGAATTGAAATTAGAAGCAAGTAATGATGATGGAACAACTTGGACAGAAGTATGGAGTAGATCTGGAAATCAAGGAAATTCTTGGAATACAGCTTCAGTAAACTTAAATAGTTTTGCGGGAGGTAGTATGCAGTTGCGTTATGTAGGAACTTCAGGGAATTCTTGGCAAGGGGATATGGCCGTAGATGATGTATCGTTAAGTACCTCTGGAACTGCTGCTGTAAATGATGAATTCGCTGACCTTTTAGTTAATGAGGATGAAGTATCGGAAATAGAGTTCTATCCAAATCCGGTAAACGGAAATACCTTATATATAAAGACTTCTAGTAATGAAGAATATACATATAGTATTATCAATATTTCTGGACAAATAGTACGTAAAGGAGTTACTAATACTAAAAGTATTGATGTACAGAATTTGACTGAAGGTGTTTATATCATTAGAACGAACACTAAGAAAGGTGGCCAAATTATGTCACAGTTTATTAAACGATAAATTTCACGTGTTAAATATGAATCAGAAAACCAGGCTTATAAGCCTGGTTTTCTTGTTATAAGATGTACTAGTTATTTTTTTTACTGCCTAACAAAAACCTTTAAATCATCACTTTTTTTCATCGCATACGAAAGTGATTTGTTGCTAAATGATTTTTCGGGTTTATAATTGCTTAGTGATAACACATTGGGTAGTTTCATACCCCAAGATCCAGATTTTTTGCTTTCTCCTGGAACAATCACAACTACATGGCCATATGTTTCTGAAGTGTCAATGATTAGTGCTAAACCACCTCTATTGGTATGCTCTAATGCTTGATCTATGGTTTGCTGAGTTACAGTTCCTAATTGCAACCAACTCTTAGATCGTTCTGCAATAGGACGAATACTATCATATAACACATATCCCAATTTTTGATCCCTAAATTCTGTTACTTCAAAGACTTTGGTAATTGTTTTGGCGATACTATTTCTACAATCATTTCGTTCTGTAGCAGCTTTTTTACAAATGATAAAATTCTCCACTTCTTTAGTCAGATCAATATTAGCTGGTTTAACTACCGAAGATGTTTGATAATTATTGTTTTTCTTTTCTGCTTCTTTTTCTTGATTATCATCAGTGGATTCAATTTTATCCTCAGTATCCAAAGTTTTTTCCTTTTGTTCGTTTTTACAGGCGAATAGACAAATAACAAGAAGTAATAGCGGGATTATTTTTTTCATGTTGTTTAGTTTTAGTGATGTAATGATAGGTGATTTTTTATTAGATTCAAAGATATTTTTATGCTCAATATCCGGTTGTGTAACATTAAATAATAATTTTAAATATTAAAATGTAGGGTTTTTCTGGAGTTGGCTGTTTATAGTATAAAAAATGGCTATAAAGAAGAATATGAGTTAATTCTCGTTTTTTCATAAGCGACAAGTCAGTCGTCAGTGATTACTTTTTTAATGCAGAAAACCAGGATCCCGGCCTGGTTTTCTTTTTTTTAGCTATTCTTAAATTTTCTTAGCTATATCTGTTTAAAGTAAATAACTTTTGTAATTAGCTATGCGGTAATTCTAAGTTCACGATATAATGGATCTTTTTCGATCATCGTTAACAATTGTTTTTTGACATCAAATTTCTTTTTTCGAGTATACCCCTCAGTATACCCAGTGATTTTTGAAATTTCCTTGGCAGATTTTCCTTCAAAATATAACAGCATTAAATTTTTGTTATCACTACTTAATTTCTGGAAATGTTTTCGGTATAAATGCTCACGTTCTTGGTTTTCGATATCCTTGATTACGGATTCAGTTACATGTTCTGCACTCATAAATTTTGTCTCATCATGAACTACCTTATGTTTATTGCGCAATCGAGTTCTCCAAGTGTTTTTGCAAATCCCATAAAAATAAGTTGTTAATGGAACGTTTATTTCTAAAGTTCCAGATTTTAGTTTTTGATACAATACCACTAACGCATCCTGAAAAACATCTTCTACATCTTGCATATTACCATCATTTCTAAGGATATACCCTTGGATATATCTTACATTGTCACGATAGAAAACTTTTAATGTCCGTTGATCTCCCTTAATGATTCCGGATATTATTGCCTGATTTGTATCCATTTTTCCCATTACTTTTTTGTTTATACCGTTTGTTTTTTGATTAGAATACTTAAATAAAATCTTACTTTTTTTTGATGGTACAAACATAGATTTACTAGCGCGGAAGTCCTTACAGATTTCCGTAATCAAAGGGAATTTTTTTAGAAAAAACAGTTTTTTTAGTAATTGTTATCTAACTAAATATAATTGCAAAAAGCAGATGAAAATGTACATCGCGATTTGATCAAAAGATCTACACGTAATCCTACTAAGAAGGATTTTTTTAAAGAAAATATTTGTAGAAAAAGAGATTAGAAACAAATAGCTAAGAATATAGCTCGTAGTAGATTGCTTTTTTTACAATAACCCCAAATCTTTTACAATTGCAACTAGATGTGTGGTGTTTTTTGCTTTAAAGTCATCAAAGAGTTTACTCACTCTTTTGTCAATAGTACTTTCGCTATTTGGCGATATTTTTTGTTTTTTTAATTTTTGCACAATTTCTTTTTTAGTAAAACCGAGTGCAAGTTCTTCTAATAACATAATATCGAAATCATCTAAATTGATGATATTATCGGTGTTAGCATCCGTTACTTCTGATGGAAGCACGATATCACCTTTATACACACCTTGTATGCAGTTTACTAAATCTTTAATTGCATGTTGGCCTTTGCATACATAGCCATTTATATCAAGTTTTTGGAATAACATATTTATCTTATCAGGTCTGCTTTCCTGAGAGTATACGATTACATTGATAGTAGGGTCTATTTTCCGAATGTCTTGTATGAGTTCTATACCAGAAGTTCTGGTCTGCACTTTATGATCTTCTTTAAAAGAAAGATCTGTTATCAGTAATTCAAACGGGTCTTCACCTTGATGAGCTTTTCTAAATTTGATATATGCATCATCACAGTATTTAGCTTCCTTAATATCTAGGATACCTACTTCGTCATTTAGTACTTTTACGATACCTTGATTGGCAATTTCATAATCTTCTGCTACCAATACTTTTGTAAACATATTCGATCCTTTTTAACACGGGATTTTAATCTCAGCTTTAAAGCCTTTATTTTTTTCTGAGTCAAAGATAATAGTTCCGTTGATAGCTAGAATACGCTTTTCCGTATTACGGAGTCCATTTTTTGATTTTATAGCTGATTTTTGGATACCCACACCATTATCAGAGTACTTGATGATTAGGTTGTTTTTTTCATTTTTAAAGACAATAGCAACTAAATCTGCTTGACTATGTTTTTGCATATTGGTCATCAGTTCCTGTAATACTCTATAGATAGTAATTTTTAGGTTTTTATCCATAGTATTCCAAACGATTTTGTCGATACCTCTTTGTACCAATCTGATATTGTTATTGGTATAATTCGTTAACATATCGGTTAACTCTTCTGTATAGGTTTCATCTACCTCGAATTCGCTGTTTTCTCTAGAGATGTCTCTGGCTTTGGTGTAGGCGGTATTCAGTTTTTTGGTAATCTGCGGATCGTGTGGATCGTTTTGATATTGCATCATTACCTGAAAAATATCATTCCCAATTTCATCGTGTAACCGTTTAGAAATACGTGTTTCGGTTTCATAAGCTGCCTGGAACTCTACAATTTTGTTTTGTTGTGCTAAATATTTGGTTCGCTGCCGCGAGAAATATATGATAAATCCAATGAATGTAGCAAGTAGTAAAATCCCAAGGAGATAGACGGTGTTTTGGTTTTGTACTTCCTCAATTTCCTTACTTTTCTGTTGGTTCTCTTTTTCTAAATTTTCACTTTCGAACCGTATTCTGGCGAATTTATCTCTAAAAAGATTGTCTCTTTTGGTGAGACTATCATTTAGTTTGATATACTCCATCGCGTATTTTCTTCCTTCTTCTGGTGGAGAAACTTGTGCTAATAAATCATAGGCTTGAAGAAGTCCTGTATTGCTATTTGTTGTAGTTGCAGCTTTTTCTGCTTTTATTCCAAAGGTTCGTGATAGGCTGTAATTATTATTGATAAAATAATATTCTGTTAGACTTAAACTACTTTCTGATAAACCTCTTATGTCTCCTATACTGTCTCTTATTTTATAAGCTTTATTAAGCAAAAAGAGAATACTGTCATTATGTTTATTATGTTTTAATTTGACATATCCTATATTATCCAATAAACGCGCTTTTCTTTTTAGATCTTTTTCAAAAAAGTCTACATATTTAAGGTTTTTCTTAAAGAATTTTTCCGCCTTTTCATAGTTTCCTTGAGTTTGATAGACCATCCCTAAATTATTATTTACAATAATTTTATAAAGTATGTCTTTATCTGTGTTACTTGCATATTTTAAGGCCTTTTGATTATACTCAATAGCATCATCAAAACGCCCTAATTCTCTAGCAGTGATTCCTAAACTGGTATATGATAAGGGAAGATAGGATAGATTGCCGGATAATTGAAATTGTTTAATAGCATGTATTGTTAAATCTTCACTATTATTATAATCTTTAACTTTCCGTGATAATTTAGCTAAATCAATCAAAACTTTTCCGTAGTCAAAAGAGTATTTTGAAGGAGTAATTTTTTTATTCTTCGCAAGAACGAAAAATATTTTATTGGCACTATAGAAATTTTGATAAGCACTATCAAGAAGATTCATTTTTCTATAATATATTCCTAGATTGCCATATAATTTTCCAGTAATAATTGAGTCTTTTATGTTTTTGGAAATTATTAAAGCTTCTTGATTTATGTCTTTATAAAGATTTAATTCATTCAAGAAGTAATACCCTACAGATATTTTCTCTAATTTTTGTATTTGGAAGGAAGATTCTTTTAGTTTTTTTACTTGATTATAGGCTGAATCTAAATATAATTTTCTCTTTGTTTTTGTAAAGCTTTTGTCATTCGCTTTTTCAATATTTGTTAATATTGATTCTTTATTCAATTTATTATCAACTTCCTTCTTTTGATTTTCTCTTGCTCCATTACAACTTATTAATGAAAATGACCAGATTATGGATATAATGATTGACTTTAGTAATCTCATCAAAAGGCTTGATTAAACAACTAAAATAAATAATTATTCATAATGGAGAAAGTAAAGGAGGATTTATCTAAGTAAACCCTCCTATTCATTGATTATTTATTATCTGGTTCAACTTCTTCTTCTTCATCACCAGATAAACTTAATGTTTTAGTCTCTACTTGCTCAACTCCAACTTCTTCATTGATAGAAGGAGGGTCGCAAGAAACGAAGTTTAGACCTAATAATACGGCTAATAGTAAAAATTTTAAAGTTTTCATGTTGTTAGTTGTTTGATATTCCAATTGTTGGGGTACGCCCATAGGTTGCAACCCCAGTTGGTATGTGCCCACATACCTAGTACCTATGGGAAATGATCAATAAGGTGGGAAAGTGATCCTAGTGCAGTTGCGATACCTTACTTTCCCCTTTTCGGGTAGCGGCAAACTGCAGTTTGGATGGGTTTTGTCTTCGATGGAGTTTGTCTAAATACTTAGACATCTTTTCGGCTACGATTAGACTGATTGTTTAGCTCAGACTGATGCAGATCGGTAGACAAAACGAGTTTTGTAACCTTTTTTTAATAAGCGTCATAGAAATGTATACCTGGATACGTTCGATATATGGATGTTGTTATCTAACAATAAGTGTCTGATATAATCTGCCTTGTGTGTCTATTAGTTTGTCGATTAGCCATTAGCTTATCGTGAGTACTATGTGAACACTTTAAGGTTTTTGATACCTTTTTTGATTTGTCGATCAAGACAAATCCCCTTATCGAGAGCTTACAACATCTAAACTATATGCGAAGTAAAGCTGTCTGTTACTAGCACTTCACGAATGTGCATACTAGTGAAATTGAACTCTTTTTCCAGTACTTCTGTACCGTTTGCATTTGGCATTTTTACTGGAGTAGCATTAACAACCGAAGTGTGTAACCCTAATCCGTCGAAGCCTGCAAATGCATCGGCTAACAGATAATTTCTGATCTCCTGCTCCTTTTTAGAAAATTGATTAAACTTCATTGTTTTGTTTTTTTGTTGTTAATTAATTGAAACTCTTTTTTTCGAATATACCCTGCATTATTGCAGGATTTTACTTCTAAAGTTTCTTATTGTTTTGTTATTTATAGTACAAATGTCTGTAAGTAGTACGCATTCTTTTTGCGTAGTAAAAAATATTTATTATTTTTTCTAAAATATTTTTACATGGCTTCTAATAAAAATGCTTTAATACGATATAAAACGATTGATCAATGTTTGCGTAACACCTTTAGGCGTTGGGTGTTGGATGATCTTATAGAGGCATGTTCTGATGCATTATATGAATATGAAGGAAAAGATGTGTATGTAAGTAAGCGTACGGTGCAATTAGATATACAGATGATGCGTAGTGATAAATTAGGGTATAATGCTCCTATAGAAGTGTATCAACGCAAATTTTACCGATATGCAGAAGAGGATTATAGTATTATGAATATCCCGGTGACAGATCATGATATTAAAATAATGAACGAGTCCATCCAGATACTACGCCAGTTTAAAGACTTTTCGTTGTTTAAGGAGATGAATGGAGTTATCGAACGGTTAGAAGATTCTGTATATGCAAATGAAAAAGACAACATACCTATTATTCATCTCGAAAAGAATGATCAGCTTAAAGGGTTAGAACATATCGATAGATTATACCACGCAATACAGAACAAGCAGGTTCTAAAAATGGCGTATAAATCCTTTAAAGCTAGAAGTGAGAGTGAAATTCTTATTCATCCACAATTACTAAAGGAATTTAATAATCGATGGTTTTTATTAGCGTTGGGCAATAAAAGAAAGCTCTTGACTACTTTTGCATTGGATAGGATTGTTAGTATCCATAATTCTGAAGAAGATATTGTTTATATAGATCAACATATTGATGGTGATATATATTATAAGGATGTAATAGGAGTGACGGTTTCAGAAAATGTAGTGCCAGAGCTTGTAAAGTTTAAGATAGACAATAGAAATGCCCCTTATGTAATCACCAAACCATTTCATACATCTCAAGAAACAATATCAAAAGATGAACTTGGTACGACTTTTACGATTAAGGTTCAAATTAATTTTGAGTTAGAACGAGTAATTCTTGGCTTTGGAGATACAATAGAGGTGTTAGCGCCAGAACGATTACGTACCAGAATTCATGGAAAGCTAAAAAGAGCTTTAGACAAGTACAAATAATAATTATTGATATAACTTTTTTACCAGTTTTCCGATACTAAGTCCTTGTACCAGTATTGAAAAGAATACAACTACATAGGTGATATATAGTATCACTTCTGAAGAAGGGTTGTCTGCTAAACTTAGCGCCAAAGCTAGCGAAATGCCACCTCGTAATCCTCCCCAAGTTAGTATAGATACCGTTTTTATGGGGCTCATCTCAGTATGCTTTAGTAATGAATAAGGAAGTAATACAGAAATGAACCTTGAAAAAAGGACTATAAAAATTGCAATAATACCTAATGTTAGATGTCCTGCATCAAATTTTAGAAGATGAATTGCTAACCCAATTAATACAAATAGAATACCATTAAAAACATCATCCAATACCTCCCAGATATCATTGATTAATTTTCTAGTAGGGCCTTTATTCGTAGCTACATTGAATTTGTTACCAATTAACATTCCTGCGACAACCATAGCTAATGGTCCTGATACATGGATCAAAGATGCTAATGAATATCCACCCATTACAATTGCCAGACTGATCATGACTGATAATTGTGGATTTTCTTTTACGGATTTTATGCTCTGATATCCTATAAATCCTAAAAGAGCTCCATAGACGATTCCGCCAATAGCTTCTTCTATAAATAATTTACCAATTTCTGCGGTTACAGAACCTTCTCCATGATGTTCTCCCATTCCAGTGAGAATTAATATTCCAGAAAATACAACTACACCGATACCATCATTGAATAAGGATTCTCCTTCAATCTTAATTCCTAAGCTTTTGGCAATATTTGCTTTTTTAAGAATGGCCATCACAGCAATTGGATCGGTAGGCGATATCAATGCGCCAAATAGCAAAGCATCTAAAAAAGGTAACTCTATATTAATTAATTGCGCAGCACCAAAAGTCAAACCACCTACCAAAAATGTAGAAATCAAAACCCCCAACGTTGCGAATAGGATTATGGGCCATTTTTCTTTTTTTAGTTCCTCAATATTTACGTGTAAGGCTCCTGCAAATAGTAAAAAACTTAAAATCCCATCTAATAACAAACTCCTAAAATCAGAATTAGCAACAATGTCACAAAAGAACTGATAGAAATGAGGGGCAATATTTTTACTCAATGTGATGATTACAACGGTTATTAAACTTAATAACATCAATGCAATCGTAGCAGGCATTTTTAACCATTTGTAGTTTATAAAACTAAAAAAAGCAGCAATCGAAAAAATAATACTGAAGGATTGTAACATGGTTCTTAAGATTATAATTTGCGTATAAGTTTTTAAACATGGTGATTCTATAAAACCTTCTGTATTGTATAACAGAAGCGCTTTGGGACTTTTTAAACTTATGTTTACCTAAATAAGTTTCACATCCGTTATGATTTCTAAAAGAGCTGGACCATTATGATCTCTTAGTTTTTCTAATGCGGGAATTAGTTCTTCTTTTTTAGTCACTTTGATGCCTAAAGCACCGCAATTTTCGGCATATTTAGCAAAACTTACATTATGTAATGAAGTTTGCCAGACATCTAATTCAGCGGCTTTTTGTTCTTTAGAAATTTTTCCTAATTCGGAGTTGTTGAGCAAGACATGCTTAATGTTCATATTGTATTTCACCAACGTCATCATTTCTGCTAAATATTGACCAAAACCACCATCTCCAGAAACTGACCAAATAGGCCTTTCTTTTCCTTTGGCAGCCCAAGCTCCCATAGCAGCAGGTAACGAAAATCCAATGGAACCTAGATATCCTGACATTAATATAGATTGATTTTTAGGTTCGAAGTACCTTCCAAAAGAATAAGTATTATTACCAACATCTACAGCAATTACTGCATTAGAGGGAGTAACTTTATTCATTGCCTCAAAAACTGCAATAGAACTTATTCCATTATCACCTTGATCTTTTAATCGATTTGCTTTTTCTTCTTTCCAAATATCCCAACGTTCAGCAATTTCTGATCTTCTATCGATAGTATCAATATTATTTTCTGTTTGTTCCTCTATGAGAGATAGCGTTTCCGAAATTTCTCCCCAAAGCGCAGCATCTATTTTATGAAACTTACTTAATGCTGTAGGGTCATAGTCGACCTGAATGATTGGTTTTTTAGGAGTAATTCCTGTATGATTGGAAAAGGATGCTCCAAATACAATGAGTAAGTCACTTTCGTTCATAAACCAGGAAGCAATGGGAGTTCCACTACGACCTAATACTCCGCAACCCAATTCATGATCATCAGGAATAAGTCCTTTTCCTTTAAAGGTAGTGATAACAGGACACCTTAATTTATTGGCAAAATCTATAATTGCTTTCATATGAAACCTTGCTCCATGACCAACAATAATAGCAGGCTTTTTTGATTCTGAAATCATCGAAACGGCTTTTGTTACCATTTGTCTTGGTGGAGAAATATTCATCGGAGTTATTCTTCCTTCAGGAGTTTGTGCTTCTTCACCTATAGTTTTTGGCATAAAAGCTACTTCATCTGGGAAAGTAATATGTGATACATT
Source organism: Aquimarina sp. Aq107 (assembly GCF_943733665.1). Classification (NCBI taxonomy): domain Bacteria; kingdom Pseudomonadati; phylum Bacteroidota; class Flavobacteriia; order Flavobacteriales; family Flavobacteriaceae; genus Aquimarina; species Aquimarina sp. Aq107. The sequence continues at coordinate 249,975 of NZ_OX030782.1, forward strand.
TCTATTGAGTATCGCACTTTTAATGGCTAAACTCATTAATTCACTATGCTTAGAATTCTGTTGGACAGGATGATTAAAATCAGCTACAGTTTGGAATGCCTTGACCAAATCTACTTCCTGAAAAGCACCGGTACCCATCACTTGGGTATTTACTTGTCCAGAAAATGCTAATAAAGGAGCTCTATCTACCTTAGCATCCCACATACCTGTAAACATATTAGTAGAACCAGGTCCTGCAATACCAAAACATACAGCTGGTTTGCCCATTAATTTTCCATAAGCCGAAGCGGCAAAGGCGGCAGCGCCTTCATGACGAATACCAAAATATTGTAGCTTCCCTTGTTTTTCTAATCGCATCATGGCATCTGCAACTCCAAGGTTAGAATGACCTACCATTCCAAAAACGGTATCAACATCCCAGTTAACCATAGTTTGTATCATAACATCAGAAATAGTATCCTGATGTTTAGGTTCTTCTGGAATACCAACTAAGATTGCATCCCCATCTTCTTTTACCTCAAAAGTGGTAACTCCATCATCATAACCTCCTGGAGGTAATCCTGTACAAGGGTCAAAATCCCAACCGTGCCAAGGACATCGTAACAAACCATTCTCTATAGAGCCTTCTCCTAGAGGACCTCCTTGATGCGGACATTTATTATCTAAAGCAGAAAATTTACCATTATAATGAGTGAGACAAACACCTTGGTGACCAGCGGTAACAGTTTGTACTCTTCCTTCTGGGAGTCTATCTTTATTATCTAGTACTTTATACCAAACAGTTTCTTTTTTTGAAGTCATGATTGCTTTTTAAGATGTTAGAATTTGTTGTGATATTGATCTTGTCTTATTTTTACAGCCCTAAATGAGTATATAATTAAGGCTATTAAACCTAACAGGGCGCTGGTAATTCCGGCAATGGTAATATAAATGGTAGCATTGAAATCGGTATCGATACTCTTATAAATCCCTGAAACTAATGCAGAAATCACAAAACTAGCAACAGCAATATATAAGAAAACCATAGCGCTATTTAGTAGTTTAAGTTGTCTTAACTTTCGCTCAATCAATTGTTCTTTTATTATATCTTCTGTAATCAATGTTTTAATCTCTGTACTGAGATTAACCAAAAGATTAGAGGTAGATAATATCAATAGTCCAATCCCGGGAATAATAGTAGCAGGTAGATACCAATTTTCCATAGGTTCTAATTTTTATAAGTAGAAATAGCTTCTTTAAAGAAAGTAACTCCTTTTTCTTCATCAATACCAGAAATTGATAAAACCGCTCCTTTAAAACCTTCATTTTTCCATTCACCTAATGATAATGGATTAAACGTAGCGGTATCTAAACTATCGTGACCTTTATACCCACTGATATAGAAGTAATAGTCATTATGGGTGCTATCAGGAATTGCCATTCCTAATCCAATAGCAACACCAGCTTTATCTTTTAATTGAGCAAATGCTCCCGAATCGAAATGATGTGGCCATATCCGAATATCAGATTCGAGTGATGAAGTATTTAATGTTTTTTCTAGTACTTTATGTGCTAAGATTCGATTTTGTAATAGTTCTTGAAGTATACTGTCAGAAGGTTTTTCGAAAACGTAGTCATCCGTTAATGTATCGTAAGGAAGTTCATAGTGTAGTTTGTAAGTATAAGGGGTTTTGATTCCTAACGAAGTAGTTAATGATTCTAACCAATTAAGAATTTCTCTATGTGTTTTTTTATCTAATGAAAGGCTTAGTCTAACCGTATTATTAGCAACCCAATGGAGGGCAAAATTTAGATAATCAAAAGTTATCTTACATCCTCTATCGTTTAAAGGCCAGGTTTCTAGATATCCTTTTTCTTTATTAAACCCTAAGTTCGTATGACTGTCATCGTCTTTTTTTGATAAAAAGCTGATACTTGCTGTAGCTAAATATTGAGCTGCTAGATGTATTTGATTAGACATAGTTATTTTATTTTTTTAAGGTTTTATGATTTATAATACTCCGGCGTAGTTAATTCCAGTTAATTTATGCATATCCTGATCAAAAGTTGATAAATCATCATGATTGAATTTTGAAACATCATCGTACCCACAAGCTCTAGCAACAACTTTAATTAAGTTATTAGTTGCATCAAAATAGTTATGTAATTGCTTTGCTGAAGATTCTATAATCAATCTGCTTCTTAAAGATTCTTTTTGCGTTGCGATACCTACTGGACAGTTGTTACTTCCACATGCACGCATCCCTAAACAACCGATAGCTTGTAATGCTGAATTAGATACTGCGATAGCATCAGCGCCAAGCATCATTGCTTTTGCAAAATCCTCTGCGATTCTTAATCCTCCAGTGATAATTAAAGTTACATCGGTAGCACCAACTTTATCAAGATATTTTCTTGCTCTTGCTAAAGCAGGAATTGTAGGTACATTAATATTATCACGTAAAATTGTAGGAGCAGATCCTGTCCCACCACCGCGACCATCTAGGATGATGTAATCTACACCAACGTCCAAAGCAAACTGGATGTCTTTTTCGATATGACTGGCAGCAATTTTAAAACCAATTGGAATTCCACCAGTTCGATCTCGTACTTTTTCTGCAAAAGCTTTGAAATCTTTCACTCCATGAAAATCAGGGAATGTTGCTGGAGAGATAGCAGTTTCTCCTTCATTTAGACCTCTAACACTTGCTATTTCTTTACTCACTTTACTGCCTGGTAAGTGGCCACCTGTACCTGTTTTTGCTCCTTGTCCTCCTTTAAAATGAAATGCTTGTACATTATCTAATTTATCCCAGGAAAAACCAAACTGAGCAGAAGCTAACTCATAAAAATATTTGGTATTGCTTTCTTGTTCCTGTGGTAACATTCCACCTTCTCCAGAACAAATTCCAGTGCCTGCCATTTCTGCTCCTCGGGATAAAGCAATTTTAGCTTCTCGTGATAAAGCTCCAAAACTCATATCACTTACAAACAAAGGAATATCCAATTCTAAAGGCTTTTTTGCTTTGGCTCCAATAACAACTTTGGTCGCTACTTCTTCGTTATCTAATAATGGTCTAGTTGCTAGCTGAGCTGGTAAAAACTGGATGTCACTCCATTTGGGTAATGTATTTCTATCAACTCCCATAGAAGCAGAGAATCCGTGATGTCCAAGATTTTTTAACCCATTTTTAGCAAGCTCTTTAATGTATCCAGTGTATGGTTCTGTATCTTCTGGATGTGTATCTGCATAAGCACCTAAATATTCATCTCTATTAAATGGTTGCGGTTGATCAAGAAGGTAATCATCAATTTCAGATTCATCTACATATAAAGTATCTCCATCAATTTTAGTGCTAAATTTATGTAAAACCTCTTTATTATTGTATTCAGAAACACCAGTATCGTATCGGTAATCCCAACCGTGTACACCACATATTAGGTTATGACCATCCACATGTCCATCAGCCATCAATGCACCTCGATGTAAACATCTACCATATAGGACCGAAATTTCTTTATCAAATTTTACAATAACTAAATCTAATCCATTTACTAAAGCATGAGTCGGTTGTTTGTTTTCTAAATTACTAATCTGAGCAATTGCTACTGGTTTTTTCATGAGTCTATGTTAATTTTGAATTGTGTGTTGCTTTGTCGTGTTAAGTATAGATATAGATTGTGTGTTATAATCTATAACACCTTCTTTGCGTAAAATGCTTAAGGTGTTACTAACTGTTTGTCTAGAAGTATTGGTTAAATTGGCAATATCTTTATGCGTTAACAGGTTTTTTGCTATTATATTTTTTTCTGTTTGTTCTCCAAACTCTTTGATATAATCTATTACAAATTCTTTGATTCGAGTTGAACTATCTTTATATAGTAAATCTTGTAAACGTCTCTCTAGTTTTTTGATTCGTAAACCATATATTTTTAGAACACCGTTTTTAAGAGATTTATGTTTCTCCATAATTTGTTTCATTCTAAAAGATTCTATATAACAGACAATACAATCTTCGAGTGCAATAGCTTGTTCTTCTATAGAGAGTTGTTCGTCGTAGATCGATAGTTCACCAAAGATGTGTCCTTTTTTTACGATATACTTTACATTTTTACTATTGATATCAATAATCTTAACGGTTCCTTTTTTTAGAAAAAAAACGCTTTTATGATCATTATTGATTAATTGGATGGTAGCTCCTTTATCGATGTTTTTCATCTCAAGAATTTCACACATTCGCATCATGGTAATTCTACCAAGTTTATTAAATAAATTAAAACCTTCTAGAAACCAATATTTGGTATATGTGTTCAATGAAGTGTGAGTTTAGTTAGTATTGTTAAATGTAAGGATTTTTAATAGTACTCATTATTAATAAATTATGAGAAGTTACTTTAGACGACAATTATAGATTTTTCTTACAGTTTATAGGTAGTTATCGGTTTACCGGAATAGGTCGTAAAAGTTTATGAGAATATGCTGAAATTAGTACTCCACATTTTTAAATCTTCTCAGGACTTTTGATAATCCGATATTATTTCTTCTATCCTCTCTAGGCGTTTTTAAAATTTCTTTTATTACAATCCTTTTTCTTTACGCCGCTACTATTTTTAGTAATCGATTAAATAGAATGTTATACCAGTAGCATAACTCCGAAGGAGACGCTTTAATAATACGTTTTTAGAACTGATAGCGAGTAGTTTTTAAAATGAATTGTTAATAGATATGAAGATAAATTAATCTAGAGAAACTAATCTCTAGATTAATTTAATAATGGTATTCCAAATAAATTTATTTATTTCCCAGCATCAGGAATTCGTTACAAACTACTTCTGTTATATACCTTTTGTTTCCTTCGTTATCATCGTAACTGCGAGATGTAAGTTTACCTTCTATAGCGACTTCTTGACCTTTGTTTACATATTTCTCAATAATTTCTGCAGTTTTTCCCCAAGCTACAATATTATGCCATTGAGTGTCTGTAATTTTATCGCCTGCCTTATTATAATAATAATCGTTCGTGGCAATAGAAAATTTTGCAAGCTTTCTACCAGAATCAAGGTCTACGATTTCAGGTTCTTGTCCTAGGTTACCTATTAGTTGTACTTTGTTTTTTAACGTGTTCATGTTTTTAATTTTAGCACCTGTTTTTTTACAGGTAGATGAAACAATTTTTTGGTATCGAGTTTTCATTTATTTCGACAAGGCAAACATAGATGCAGTTCCAAATAAGATTCGGTTAGGAAGTGTTTATTTTCGGTTGTAAACGTTTGTAGTCGTTTGTTTCTTTGTTTTAAGAATGATTTCTTCGAGTATTGTGAAAAATGATTTTAAAAGTTTATTTTTAAATAATAATACACTATTGATCAACATACATAGAATGAGAACAAAGCAAATAGCAGATCGATTTAGAGAAGTGATATTAAACGGTGTTTGGATTGCTAATACTAATTATAAAGATCAATTATCAAACATAACTTGGAAACAGGCTAATACTAAGGTTGGATCACTAAATACGATAGCTTTACTCACTTTTCATATTAATTATTATGTGTCTGGAGTTTTAAATGTTCTCAATGGAGGGCTTCTAGAGATAAAAGATAGTTATAGTTTTAATGCACCTGAGATTACCTCAGAAGAAGATTGGCATAGATTGCTTAATGATTTATGTACTAACGCTGAGGAATTTGCTAACTTAATTGAGGCCATGCCAGATGATCAACTAGATGAGGTTTTTGTTGATGAAAAATATGGAACTTATCAGAGAAATATAGACGCAATGATCGAGCATAGCTACTATCATTTAGGTCAAATTACATTAATCAAAAAAATGATAGCTAATGAATGATTCCATTATAGAAATATTGAAAACAATATTTGAAAGAGATTTAACCAAATTAAGAGTAGAAATAGAGTCCTATTCTAAAGAAGAAACTATGTGGATTGAGACGGAAAAAATTAGTAATTCTGCAGGAAATCTTAGCTTACATCTAGTAGGTAATTTAAATACATATTTAGGAGCTGAATATGGTAAAACTGGATATGTTAGGCAAAGAGATAAAGAATTCTCTCTGAAAAACGTTTCCAGAGTCGAGCTGATTTCTATGGTTAATGAAACTATGAAGGTGGTAAACGATTCATTAGATATGATTACTAAAGAAGATTTACAAAAGGAATATCCTAGAATACTGATGGACAATAATCCCAGTACCCAAAGATTTCTAGTGCACTTAACAACTCATTTAACGTATCATCTAGGTCAAATAAATTATCATAGACGAATATTAGACGTGTAGGGGTTATCAAGTTGGGGTATTCTATTGCTATTTAAGTTTTTTAGGATAGTAAAAAATACAGTATCTTCATAAGAAATCTTAGGTTTGTTATGAAGTGTATATATGCAATGATCATTCTTGTTTTTTGTACAGCTTGTTCTGGTAATGATGATGATGAACAATCAGTAACAACAATCCCTTTTTTATTTGAAGATGGGTTTGAAACACAAGGTGACGATATCGATGAACTTTTTGTGTCTGATGGAAGTAGATGGACAAATCTACAACGCACGAATCCATCAAATGAAATTTCGATAGCTACAACCACATTTTCCGAAGGTCAAAATTCAATTCGATTATTGGCTTTACCATCTGATAATATATTATCTAAAATGGATATCGAAAAAGAAGGGTTTCGTGCTTTTTCTGGTGATGTAATAATTATTGAAGCTGATTTCTATCTAAATACGACAGTTAATATTGAAAATTTACTCTTAATAGATCTTGAATGTTGTTCGTGTTGGGATCCTTCTGTGGTTGGTGATCCATCAACGGATTCTGAAAACCAATGTCCTGGAGTCCGTTTGATGATGTCCGGAGGAAATGATTTCTTGTCCATTGAGAGAGGAAAAATCTCAGGAAGTACCTTAGAACAAACAACATTTAGTTTTCCGAGAAACGAATGGGTTTCTGTAAGGTGGGAATTGACATTGTCCGATACGGATACTGGTATAAATAAGTTATTTATTAATGGCGATGAGGTTATTACAAGGAATGCTATGAATATGCCCAATCCAGAAGTTTTTAGAGATGTTTTTGCCGAAAATGGAATAGAATTTAATTTACAAGAACCTGTCTTTTACGAAAGAGTACAAGTTGGAGTTACTGCTAATCCTACATCAGAAAATATAGAGCTGTTCGTAGATGATTTTTCGATTACAATCAATTAAAAAATATTTGATTGTATATACCTTTTAGTATGATATAGGATATATTAGACTGAGAAAAATATTAGAAATCCGTATTAAATTTATGCCAACGGAATTGAAGAAGAATGATGATTTTTTTGGTTTATTAAAAGAATCAAATTTATAACTGATTCTTTTCGTGATTGCTGGTTGGATACAGTATATTTATCATAGTATTTTAAAAATAGATATTTAATTTTTTTTTTAATTCATGCAATGGTAGCTAAACTGTTAGAAGCTGAATTTTCTTTTCAGAAACCAGAAGTCAAAAGATTGAATGGTTATGATAACGTAAATTACATCGTTAAAACCAATACAGAGAAATATATATTTAAAACATATTCTTTTGATAAAGAATTGTTTTCTGTTCTCAAAGCAGAAAATGAATTACTACTACACCTTCAGCAAAAGGAAACAAATACATTTCCGAAACCTATCGCTTTTACAGATGGTAGTTTAATAAAACTAGTAGACATTGATGGGAGTAAGATGATTTGTAGGATGCTCTCGTTTCTGGACGGATCTTTTTTAGGAGATATCAATCCAAACAAAGAATTAATGTATTCTTTAGGAGGTTTTCTGGCAGAAATGAATCTTAAATTTCAAGAATTTGATAGTTATGTGTTACAAGCCAGGCAATGGGAGTGGGATATTCAGTACGTGTATTTAAATAAAAAATATTTGGATGATATTTCGGATCCTCGTGATAAGAATATAGTTGATTATTTTTTTCAACAGTACGAAGAAAATGTGGTTCAGATACTACCAGAGTTAAGAAAGCAGATAATTCATAACGATGCTAATGAATGGAATATTCTTATAAAAAATAATCATGTTTCTGGAATTATTGATTTTGGAGATTTAGCGCATTCTCAGTTAATAAATGAAATAGCGATTGCAATTACATATAGCTGTTACGATAAAGAAACTCCTTTGGATTGGGCGTCTTCTCTTTTAAAAGGATACCATAAAATACTTCCTTTAGAAGAAAAAGAAATCAAAGTACTGTATTATCTTATTGCAGCAAGACTTTGTACCAGTGTATGTAATTCTGCCCATTCTCGAAAAGTAAATCCTGACAATGTTTATGCCACGGTAAGCGAAAAATATGCTTGGCAAATGTTATATAAATGGATGAGAATTAATCCTATTAAGGCCGAGAATGTTTTTAGAAGAGCAATAGGTTTTTTACCTATTGAAAACCCATTAACTACAGAAGAACAAATAAAAAGAAGGCATACCAATATAAGTCCTATTGTTAGTTTAAGTTATGAAGAACCCATCTCGATGAGTCGTTCCGCTTTTCAATATATGTATGATACCGATGGGAATACTTTTTTGGATGCTTATAATAATATTCCACATGTTGGACATTCACACCCAAGAGTAGTAAAAGCAGGACAAAAACAAATGGCGAGATTGAATACCAATACTAGGTATTTATATGATTTACTACCTACTTATGCAGAGAAGTTACTATCAAAATTTCCGGATTCGCTTTCTAAAGTGTTTTTTGTAAACTCAGGAAGTGCAGCTAGTGATTTAGCAATGCGAATGGTATATGCTCATACGGGATATAAAAAAACAATGGTTATGGAACATGGGTATCACGGTAATACGCAGATTTCTATTGATATAAGTGATTATAAATTTAATAACCCAAAAGGTCAAGGACAGAAAGGAAATATTCTAAAAACTCCAATTCCTGATACGTATAGAGGGAAATATACTGAACGAAATGCAGGTGAGTTATATGCAGAAGATGCAGTGAAACAAATAGAAAATTCTAGTACTCCGATTGGGGCTTTTATAACAGAACCAGTTGTGGGGTGCGGAGGACAAGTACCTCTTGCTGCTGGATATCTAAAAAAAGTATATCCAGCAATTAGAAAACAAGGAGGAGTTTGTGTCAGTGATGAGGTGCAGACAGGTTTTGGACGTTTAGGAGACTATTTCTGGGGATTTGAATCACAAGATGTTGTCCCAGATATGGTGATTGTTGGAAAGCCAATAGCAAATGGACATCCTATGGGAGCTGTTATTACCACAGAAGAAATAGCTCAATCTTTTGGTCAAGGTGTAGAGTTTTTCAGCTCTTTTGGGGGTAATCCTGTTTCTTGTGCAATTGGATTATCAGTCTTAGATGTTATAGAAGAAGAAAAATTACAGCATAATGCTAAACAAGTAGGAGATTACTATAAATCTCTACTATGCGATCTTCAAAATAAATATGATTGCATTGGAGATGTAAGAGGGTCAGGATTGTTTTTAGGTATAGAAATTATAAAAGCAGAAAATAACGAAACGAATAAGACATTAGCACATCATATTAAGAACGAATTACGGAATAAGTTTATACTAATTAGTACAGATGGACCAGATGATAGTGTCTTGAAAACGAAACCTCCTTTGTGTTTTACTAAAGAAAATGCAAAAGAAGTAGTAGATACTATCGATGAAATATTAGAAAGGTATTATGATAAAAATTAGAAAGTGCTAAAAACGATTTCTTTAAGATTACCAAAATTTAAACTTGAAATTTACAGTATCATTATTCTGATTACTGTTGGATGTAAAGAGCCCAAAAAGGAGACGATTACTATTGCTGCTGCGGCTAATATGCAATACGCAATCGAGGAAATTTCTAACGCATTTACAAAACAAACAGGAGTGCCTTGTGAATTGGTAATTAGTTCTTCAGGAAAATTAACAGCACAAATTATAGAAGGCGCACCATATGATATTTTCGTTTCTGCAAATATGAAATATCCAAATGAAATTCATGAAAATAAATTAGCCTTAGAAACTCCTAAAGTTTATGCATATGGACAATTGGTGTTATGGTCTATGGATCAAGAATTAACTCCTTCTTTAGAAATATTGACTGATAGCCGCGTTGTTAACGTAGCGATAGCAAACCCTAGAACAGCACCATATGGTAAGGCAGCGGTAGAGATACTAAACAAAAATAACATATATGATGCTGTGGCGGACAAATTGGTTTATGGAGAAAGTGTTTCTCAGACGAATCAATTTATACTATCCAAATCTTCTGAAATCGGTTTTACTGCAATGTCCGTAGTGTTATCTAAAAAGATAAAAGATCAAGGGCGATGGATTCCTCTTGATAAAAAAGAGTATACGCCAATCGAACAAGGAGCCGTTATGATTAAAAGAGAAATTCAAGATTCTACGAATATTAGAAAATTTTATGAGTTTCTTTTTTCTAAAGATGCTAGAGAAATACTAGAAGATTTCGGATATTTAGTAGTTGAATAATGAATGTTTTCTCAGGGCATATATCAGATATACAGGTAAGCAAAAATTTATCGATGGTTTCTATTGAAATAAATGAGTATATAAAGCTCAAAACTATTTTAGTCGAAACTCCTGATACTGCTCCTTATCTGCACAAAGGGAATTTAGTGAAGTTATTGTTTAAAGAAACCGAAGTAATCATTAGTAAAGATGATTCATCTTTAATTAGCATTCAAAATAAAATTCCTGCGACAATAAAAAAGTGTGATAGTGGAGTTTTATTAAGTAAGATAACTTTACGCACAGCTATAGGAGATATTGTCGCTATAATTACTACAGAAATTTTAAATGAACTTTCATTGAAAGAAAATTTAGCAGTAATTGTGATGATTAAGGTAAACGAAATTATGCTTTCTAAATGATAGATTGGGGGCCAATCATATTAACTACTAAACTTGCATTAGTAACGACAGTTGTTTTGCTGGTAATTTCAATTCCATTGGCCTATTGGTTAGCATATTCAAAATCTAGGATTAAACCGATTGTAGAAACCCTAGTAAGTATGCCGTTAGTATTGCCGCCAACCGTATTGGGATTTTATCTATTAATGGTATTTAGTCCAGGAAACAGTCTTGGTAGTTGGTTACAGGATGTTTTTGGAATTCGATTAATTTTTTCATTTTCAGGATTAGTGATAGGATCAGTTATTTATAGCCTTCCTTTTATGGTTGGACCTATTCAATCTGGTTTATCTGGTTTATCTAGTTCTTTACAGGAGGCTTCCTATGTGTTAGGTAAATCTAAAATGAAAACACTTATTAGTGTTTTATTACCAAATATAAAACCTTCTATATTAACAGGGATTGTATTGGCTTTTGCTCATACTGTTGGTGAATTTGGGGTTGTTCTAATGATTGGGGGTAATATTCCTGATAAAACGAAAGTGGTTTCAATAGCAATATATGACGAAGTTGAAGCATTAAATTATAGCGGTGCAAATATGTATTCATTGCTATTGTTTATAGTAACCTTTGTGATTTTATTATTGGTGTATTTAATTAACGGAGGATATTTAAAACGGTTTTGGAAATGATAGAAGTTACCATTGATAAGAAGCTCCAAACGGCTGAAGGAAATATGAAGCTTGATATTCGATTGAGTATAGAGAAAGGGCAATTGGTTACTTTATATGGGGCTTCTGGAGCAGGAAAGACATCAATTCTTAGAATCATCGCTGGGTTGCTTTCGGCAGATAGTGGACAGATTGTAGTAGACGGTACATATTGGTTAGATGATAATAGAAAGATCAGTTTTAGTCCTCAACAACGTAGAATTGGATATGTTTTTCAAGATTATGCCTTATTTCCAAATATGACAGTGCAAGAAAATCTAGAATTTGCCTTAGGAAAAGGTCAAGACAAAAGTGTTATTGAAGAATTGATTTCTATAGTAGCTTTGGATAAACTTAAGAATAGAAAGCCAAATACATTATCAGGAGGTCAACAACAAAGAGTGGCATTGGCTCGGGCATTGGTTCGCAAACCAAAGGTTTTATTGTTGGATGAACCCTTGTCTGCGCTTGATATAAAAATGCGTAGCAAATTGCAGGATTATATACTAAAAGTACATCGAGAATATGAGCTAACCACAATTTTGGTAAGTCACGATATTGGAGAAATTATTAAGATGTCTGATAAAGTATATTGTCTTGAAGATGGTAAGATAACTAAAGTAGGAGATTCGTTATCCGTTTTTACGGATAATCAACTAAGTGGTAAATATCAGTTTACAGGAGAAGTGATTAACATAGAATCGGAAGATGTTGTATTCATAGTTACAGTTCTTATTGGTAATAATGTAGTTAAGGTCATCGCACAGGAATCGGAAATTAGTAGTCTAACTATTGGAGATAAAGTTGTTGTAGCTTCTAAAGCTTTTAATCCTGTACTTATAAAAATTTAAGAATCTATGAAAGTTGAAAAAGTAAGTTTACCTAAGACTTCATTACTACTTAAAAACAAGTATGATTATTCTGATAGTTTTAAAAGTGAGTTTACGGATAAAGAGGATGTCGTAGATATCTTAGTAATCACTAAATCCTTTTTTTCTACTTCTCCTAAATGGATTGAAAAACTATTTGTGTTAAGAAATCAGATAGTTGCAGTTTTTGGACTTAAAACTGGAGATAGCCTGGATAAGAGAAAAGAAACATTAAATAATTTTAAAGGAGAGATCGGAGATAAAATAGGGATTTTTAAAGTATTTGATAAATCGGAGAATGAAATTATTCTGGGAGAAGACGATACGCATCTTAATTTTAGAGTTTCTCTACTCTTAGATTCAAAACCTAATTCGAGTAAAAATCTTACTATTTCGACAATTGTAAATTTTAATAATTGGTTTGGGAAATTGTATTTTTTACCTGTAAAACCATTTCATAAACTCATTGTTCCAACCATGCTTAAAAGTACTATTAGAGGATCAATTGCTCCGAGTCAGTAATAGAATTACCTTTATAAACTAGTTTCCATCCTAAGGAATTGGTAAGAATGTAAATCTTTTGTAGCTCACTAATTAAACGATTTTCTGCATTAGATTTTAGTGTAGAGGCTTCTATCTTTTTGTTAAGCTGTCTCGTAACTTCTTTTTGTATGAGGTTATGATCTTCAGGACTGAATTGATTAAAAAAATCTTCTTCTAGATCGTGATATTTTATGTTGGGATTGATGTTAATCTCAGCTTCAGGGATACTGGTAATTGTAAGTGTCTTATTAGTTTGATCGATTTGGTGTTTGATCTTGCTTAAGTCATAGGAAACGGTAACACCAGCATTTACCACAACAATAGCCTTTTTTTCAGCAGTCAAAATATCCAAGTAATATTTTTTGGCATCTTTATAGGTAATAACTTCGGAGAAATGCCCTTCGGTAACAACTAATTTCCCAACATTTTTTATTTGGTCAAGTATAAGATCAGAAGACTCTAATTCAGTTTTTTGGGATGTAGCTTGATTGATAAAATAACTAATGCCAACTGCTATGAATGCAGCAATTAAGGCACCAAGAAGAAAATTACGCATATTTTTATAAGTCAGGTTTTTTATAAAAATACATAAAAAAATAGCCTCTCCATTATAGAAAGGCTATTATGATATCAATAAGGATAAAATGATTATTTTAATTCTGGAGGGTATTTCTCTAGTATTGCAGATACAATTTGATTCATTTTTTCCTGTTTTTTGTCTACTTTTTCGGTTAAGGCTGCTGTTCCCATTCCTTGCCAAATTAATTCATTTTTTGAAGCATCAATAAGATCTATATATAATGTTCCTTCTGTCGTTCTAGATACAGTATTAAAACCGCTGTTCCAAAACCAAGGATTCCAGCCCCAGCCGTAACCAAATCCAAAATTATTTTGATAAATATTTACGTTTTCCTTTGTTTTTGTAAAGATGCTAACCAATACATCCGGGTTTTCAGATTTTGTAAAACCTTTAGCGGTCATATCAGATTCAATAGCTCTTAAAATGCGTTTTTTGTCTAGGTCACTGATTTCAGCTTTATCTATACCTGGTTTAAAAAAGGCATAGCTTTTGTAACCATTAAAATTAGTTTGCTTATCATAATCAGATGCTACTCTAACAGTAGAGCAAGAGCCAAGTGTAATGATAAGGATCAGTGATAAAAGAGAGAAAAATTTCATAATCCTGTGTATTAAATGTTCAACAATATTTTTTTAAAAATATGCACAACAATCGTACCATGAGTAAGATAGAGTTACTCTTTAATGTACTTATTTGTTTTTTTATCATAGCCATAGGGACAATGCCTACAACCGCTCTCGCAACAATAACCTCTTTTTAAATGGTATTGTTCCGTAAAACATCGGTACCCTTCTGGAGTAAGATAATAGTCTCCTTCTTCGGGTTTTAGTATTCTTTTTGGATTGCTCATCGATACAAAAATACTATCTTGCGCTAAGATGCCAATTGTAGTTAACAAATATTTGATAGGTCGTCATTTTGTAGGAATCGCACTTTGGCCTTTTATTGTGGTTAAAAATCACCATTTAAAGGAAGATGCAGTTTTTATAAATCATGAGAAGATTCATCTAAAACAGCAGTTGGAGTTGTTGGTATTACCATTTTACTTCTTGTATCTAGTAGAGTATATTGTCCGATTACTTCAGTATAAAAATTCTAGAGAAGCTTACCGTAATATTTCTTTTGAAAGAGAAGCGTATGAAATGGAAGCTGAGCTTTCTTATCTAAAAAACCGAAAACTCTGGAGTTTTACTAAATACTTATAATACCCTATGAATTTTTTTTCTTTGGTAGTAAGAGAATCAAAAAATGAAGAAATAGTGCATCCTATTTTAAAACAAGCAGGAGTGTCTATTCACATAAAAAGAGAAGATCTTATTCATGATCATATTTCGGGAAATAAATTCAGAAAACTTAAATACAATCTTTTAGAGGCTAAAAAAAAGGGTTTTAATAGAATACTTACGTTTGGTGGAGCTTATAGTAACCATATTTCTGCTACTGCAGCTGCAGGTAAATTAGTGGGGTTAGATACAGTTGGGGTTATTAGAGGAGAAGAATTAGCAAAAAATTTATCACATACGCTATCGCAGAATGATACCTTACGTTTAGCATCACATAATGGTATGCGACTAAAGTTTGTTAGCAGAAAAGATTACAAAGAAAAAACATCAGAACCATTTTTGGAAATGTTGAAAAAAGAATTTGGCTCTTTTTACTCTGTTCCAGAAGGAGGTACAAATGAGTTAGCAATAGAAGGGTGTAAAGAAATTTTAACTGGGAAGGATGAGATATTCGATTATGTATGTTGTGCGGTGGGAACTGGAGGTACTATCTCTGGGATTATCAATGCTAGCCTCGAGCATCAGAACATTATTGGATTTCCTGCGTTAAAAGGAGATTTCCTTTCTGATGAAATTAAAAAATACACTCATAAAACAAATTGGAGTTTAACGGATGAGTATCATTTTGGAGGGTACGGTAAAATAAATCTAACATTAATTGAGTTTATGAATAGATTTAAAAAAGAACAAAATATTGCTTTGGATCCAATCTATACAGGAAAGATGATGTATGGTGTTTTTGATAAAATAGAGAAAGGGTTTTTTACAAAAAATACTCGTATTTTAGCCATTCATACAGGAGGATTGCAAGGTATTTCGGGTATGAATAAGAAGCTAGGTAAAAAGAAGCTTCCGCTTATTAGAATTTGATATGAACGTGAGGAGAATTATAACGTTGTTTTGTATAGCTACATTCATTGTTTCTTGCGGAGGTAGTAAAAAAGCAACTACTTCTAGAAGAACCAAAACTGCTTCTAGAAAAACTGAAGTAAAAAGAGAGGTAAAAGAGGTTAAAGAAGAGGTAGTTAAACCGAAAAAACCACTAACTACAGTTTCTTACAAAGAAAAAGTTCAGAATTATATATTTGAGTATGTAGGTATTGCCAAGCACGAGATGATTCAGTACGGTATTCCTGCAAGTATAACATTAGCTCAGGGAATTTTAGAATCAGGCGCTGGTTACGGAGACCTTACCAGTAAGGCAAAAAACCATTTTGGGATTAAATGCCATGATTGGACAGGTGATAGAGTGTATCACGATGATGATCGATCCCAAGAGTGTTTTAGAAAATATGATGAAGCAAGTCACTCTTTCAGAGATCATTCTTTGTTTTTGAAGAATAGAAAACGCTATGCAAAACTCTTCACCTACAAGCAAGATGATTATAAATCCTGGGCTTACGGGTTACGAGCTGCTGGCTATGCTACGGACAAAAAGTATCCTGTAAAGTTGATAAGTATTATAGAACGTTATAACTTAGATGCATATGATGCTGAGGTCTTAGGGAAAGATTACAACTATCAAAAGCCTAAAAAGACAAAACCGGTTAATGCGAAAAATGGAGAGTATGTGGTGCAAAAAGGAGATACATTATATTCCATATCGAGAAGATACAACTTAAAAGTTACAGAGTTAAAAGCATATAATAATTTAAAAGATAATGCAATCACCATAGGGCAAGTGCTTAAAGTACAAGAACCCGACGATGATTCTGAAGAATTTTAATCCAGTATGATTTATAAAAGAAGTAGTACTCTATTTAGAGAGGCTCAAAAAGTTATTCCAGGTGGAGTTAACTCTCCCGTTCGCGCATTTAAGGCAGTTGGAGGAGATCCAATTTTTGTAAAAGAAGCAAGAGGAGCTTATTTGTATGATGAAGATGGAAATCGATTGATAGATTATATTAATTCTTGGGGCCCAATGATTCTTGGTCATGCACATCCTCCAGTTGTAGATGCTGTAGTTGAAAAAGCTAAAAAAGGAACAAGTTTTGGGATGCCAACAGAAATTGAGACTAAGATTGCGGAGTTGGCAGTATCTATGGTTCCTAATATTGATAAGATTCGATTTGTAAATTCTGGAACAGAAGCTTGTATGAGTGCCGTTCGATTAGCAAGAGGATTTACCAAAAAAGATAAAATAATCAAGTTTGCAGGTTGCTATCATGGTCATAGTGATTCTTTTTTGATTCAGGCGGGTAGTGGAGCGGTTACTTTTGGAAGCCCAAATAGTCCAGGAGTTACAGAAGGAACTGCAAAAGACACGTTACTGGCTAGATATAATGATTTAAATAATGTAGAAGAAATTATTACTTCTAATAAGAATGAAATTGCATGTATTATTATTGAGCCTGTAGCAGGTAATATGGGATGTATTCCTCCATCTAAAGGTTTTTTAGAAGGATTAAGATCTCTTTGTGATACCCATAATATTTTGTTGATTTTTGATGAGGTAATGACTGGGTTTAGATTAGCAAAAGGAGGAGTACAAGAATTGTATGGAATCAAAGCTGATATTGTAACTTTTGGGAAGGTAATTGGAGGAGGTCTTCCGGTAGGTGCTTTTGCTGCTAGAGAAGAAATAATGAATCACCTAGCACCCTTGGGGCCAGTATATCAAGCAGGAACTTTAAGTGGTAATCCATTGGCAATGGCTGCTGGATTGACAATGCTGACTGAGTTGCATGAAAATCCAAATATTTTTGATAGTATCGCAAAAAAGACCGAGTATTTACATAAAGGTATTGCTAAGGTATTAACGGAAAAAAATATAGTACATACGATTAACAGAGTAGGTTCGATGATTTCTGTTCATTTTTCTGAGAATCCTGTGGTAGATTTTGAAAGTGCCGCAGAAGGGAATAATGATACTTTCAAGAAATTCTTTCATGGAATGTTAAATCAAGGTATATATATTGCACCAAGTGCTTTCGAAACCTGGTTTATCACGGAGGCATTAACTTATGAAGATTTAGATACTACTATAAGTGCGGTAGCCGTCACAGCAGGTAGTTTATAAAAAATAAAAAGCCGATCTAATCTAGATCGGCTTTTTATTTTTTATAAACGATGGATTAATCTTTTATTTTTTAGGATCCAGTATTAGTGAGATTCTTTCTGTAGCATCCTGTAAATGATAACGCGTCATTCTATCAGAAGTTCTACCTATTGCGCTATTAATATTTCTTTGTAAGTTTTTTAATTCTGCCCTAACAATAGGTCTGATGTCACTTTGCGAAACATCTACATTAGTACGTCGTACAAAACGTCTAAAGTTAGCTGGAATTGGTGTTTGCTCTTTTGTCATCAAAAACTCCAATCTTTCTAAGTATGCGCGTTGTAAATTTCGACGATATACATCAATTGATGCTCCTGTTCTTAACTCTTTCCAAATACCAGATCGCAATTCTGTCATCATATCTATTAATGAATATGCATTTCTTGCATTTAGAGCTTCGTTTTCAATTAACCGTGCCATTCTACCTTGGTCCAGTAAATTGTTTAATGTTCTAGTTTGAAATCCACGAACGCGTTCTACACTACCTGCAGACTCTATTTTATTAAAAATAGTAGCATCCAATAACCAGTCTGGAGTAGTAAATAACTGTTCTTGTAAGAACTTCATGGCACGTTTTTGATTTTCTTTAGTTACGTGTGTATAAACAGCCCCTTCTTGATCATAGGTCTTGTAGTATTCATATACACCACCAATATTAGAAGAAACATGTCCCATATATCTATTATATTGACTTAACACTTGTCCATACATCGTTTGTAAGTCACTGTAATTTTTACCGTCTTCTGCAGTCCATTTGATTAGATTAGGAATAATTCTTTTTAAGTTGGCAATACCATAAGTACTAGCTTTTACTGCATCATCACCAAGATCTTCTGTTTGTGAGCTAGGGTCAATTACACCAAATTGTTGTCTCCCAAAACGATATTTAGGGTCATCTGCGTGTTTTAATATCCAGCTATCCAAAGTTTTTTTCTCTTCTTCAGGAGTTGTATTAAGAATTGGTCGGTATCCCCATTTTATAGAATATTTGTCATAGATTCCAATTTCTGGCATGAGTGCAACATCTCCATCACCTGGTTGAGCAATATAATTAAAACGAGCATAATCCATTATAGATGGTGCAGTTCCGTATTTTTTAGTAAAAGCAGGATCACGTAATGATTCTACTGGGTATGCAACACTACTTCCCATATTATGAGGCAATCCTAATGTATGGCCTACCTCATGAGAAGATACGAATCGTATTAACCTACCCATAACTTCATCTTTAAAAGCTACGCCTTGTGCGTCTGGGTTGATCGCTGCAGTCTGTACAAAAAACCAGTTACGTAATAGAGTCATTACGTTATGATACCAGTTGATGTCACTTTCTAAAATTTCTCCAGATCTTGGGTCACTTACATGTGGTCCATTTGCATTAGGTATAGGAGATGCTAAATAACGTACTACAGAGTAACGTGCATCTTCTGGACTCCAATCTGGATCTTCTTCTTTAGTAGGCGGGTCTTTAGCTATAATAGCTTCTTTAAAACCAGCTTCTTCAAAGGCTACTTGCCAATCTTCAATACCTTGTTTGATATATTTAACCCATTTTTTAGGAGTGGCGCGATCTATATAATAGACAATTTGTTTTTTTGGAACAACCAATTCTCCTCTATTAAATTTTTCGATATCTTCATCGCGTACTTCTAATCTCCATCTATCTAAATAGCGTATCGTTTTACTTTCCTGTGCTTCTAAACCATAATCAGTTTGTCCTCTGGCGAACCAACCGACTCGTTGGTCAAATATTCTGCGTTTCATAGGTGTTTCCGGAAGTAAAATCATAGAATTACTCATTTCTAGAGAAATAGTTCCAGTACTGGCATTAGAAGGTGGTGCTCCGGCATTGTATGTTTTTACGTGTCGTGTTTCTATATTAAGAGGATAACTTCTTATCGAGTCTATATAGGAAAGGCTAGCATCTAATCGAGTGATCTTGTATCTTTTTCTTCTTGAAGCTGGAAAACCAATGGCTTTTACATCTTTTTTAAATAAGTCTGTAACATCAATTACTGTAGCATTATTTACAGAATCTTTATGAAAAGCTTTTATTGGAAACGAAAATAATACCGGCTCGAAATTCGAATTCTCAACGGCTTCATGGATTGGTAAAGAATCTGCAGCATAAATCTGATGTGATACCACTCTTAATAATACTTTTTTGTTCTTTCTTTGCCATCTAAGTACCTGTGTGTTTTGTTTTCCACCACCAAAACCAATACCCGTAGCGGTTTTGGCAATTCTGGTTACCATCAACATTTCTCTGTTAAATAGTGAATCTGGAATTTCGTAAAAATATTTATCTTCTATATTATGAACGGTGAAAAGTCCTGGATCACTTTTAGCTTTTTTTGTAATAACCTCCTTATAAGGTTTAATAGCATTTTTGTCTTTGCTAGGTTTCTTAGCTGCTGCGGTAGCAGGCTTTTTATTTTTTTTGTTTTGTAATGAAGAGCAACTAGAAAGCGTTACTGTAAATACCAATAAAAGGTATAATGTATTTTTGAGCATGAGTTAATTTTTATCGGCCGAAGATAAAGAAATAACTATGGCGCAGTAGTGAAAGGAAAGTTAAAGCCTAAAATCAAGACAATTAGTGTTCTGTGGATTGCCAATTTCTGTTTCTTATAATTAGAATAATTGCACTACATTTAATCCTCAATTATAAAGTTGTTTATGCGGTATACTTTGATTCATCGTTTACTTAGAATGTTTTTGTATTTATTTGTTTGCATCTATGTTGTTTGGGTTGGAGTAGTTGTAGAACCAGATACTATGAGTTATGTTGGTCTTTCTTTGATTACGCCGCCAGGATATGGAACTTTTCTTTTTGTTTTTAGAAAATTGTTTGGAGAAGCTCATTATTACTATGTTATAGTATTTATTCAATTAATTTTAAGTTTTGTTTCTTGTTTGTATCTGGTTAAAACGATTAAAAAGGTGTTTGATTTAGATTATCGATTGATATTGTTGATCGAAGTGATGTTATTGGCGCCTGTAGTAATTCCTGAATATTTGACAGTAAATCGTATTGTGACACAAGGATTAGCTTTTCCTTGTTTTTTGATGATTTCTTCATTTTTGATACAATATCTTTTCTTGAAAAGTAAAAGAGTTATAATGATGTTGTTGCTAAGTATTTTTGTTGGATTGTTAATACGAACTCAGTTTTTCTTTATACTTCCAGTACTATTTTTAATATTGGTATATAGAGGATATGTGAATAAAAAAATTAAGCAATATTTGATTCCAATAGTATTTGTGTTGCTGATGCCGCTACTGGTTTCTGTGACTCAGAAAACCTTTAATTATATAGTTCATGATAAATATATAAATATTTCTAGTACAGGGCTTCAGGTAATGATTATGCCATTTTTTGTAGCTGATCAAAGTGATTATAAAATTTATGAAAATCTTAAAATTCAGGAGTATTACAAGCATATGTATTCCTTAGCCTTTGAGCGTAAACTTTTGGATGATTTTTATAAGCCGGTAAATGATAATGTATTTCATCATTTTGATTATAATTTTGTGAATATATCTTACGGTGTGTTTTCAATTGAAGGGAGAAAGTTTTTAATGCCATCTGATCCAAACTCTCATGAAGCTTTGATTGAAAATGATAAGGTATTAATGAGTATGTGGCTACCGTTGTTGTTTGATAATTTTTGGAAATGTGTGGATCTCTTTTATAAAAATGTAGCGAATGCTTTTGGAGGATTTTACATGATATGGTTGTCCCTTTTATTACTGATAAGCTCATTTTATATTTGGATAAAGCGAAAAGAAAAAATTGCTTTACTAGCTTTTGTATTCTTGTTGCTTACTTTTAGTAATGTGTTGTTAATTTGTGTTGTACAGCATAGTATTGGTCGTTATCTAATATATCACCAATGGATGTTACCAGTATTGTTTGTGTTGTTATTAGATTTGATGATTAAACAAAAAAAACACATTCAAATCGAAGATGAGTCCTCTTGAGATTGATGTACAACCTGTAGTGTAGTATCATATAAATCTAATTGTAATACTTTTGCCTTTAACCAGGCATAAAAACTCATTGCAAAAATATCCTCTTGATCGGGGCTATTCTGAATTAAAGAATGTTCTATTTTTAATATAAATTCGTCGGTTTTTATGGTATGGCTATTAAAATAAAAGCTGGTAGCTAAGGATAAAAATTCTAAAACTCTGTGTTCATTATTATTAATTAAATAAGAACGGTGCTTTTTTCTAAAACTTTTCATTCTAGAAGTCACTAAATCCAAATGATCTAACTCTATGTGTAATAGTATTTCCGTTAGATTTTTCTTTATAACCCATATAATCCCTGCTTTTTCTGTGTACCAAACATCGCTATGATGCAATTCATTTAGAAGTCTTAGTGCTTCTTTGGAACGTGATTGTTGAAAGTAAAAAACAATTAGCGTTAATTTTAAATCTAATATATAAGTAGTTTGATCTTTAAAAAGCTTATAGTTAAAATTTTCTAAGGGTAGTATGGCTTCCTTGGCTTTTCCAGTATAATTATCATTTAGTACCCTTAAGAGTGTGAGTTGAGGGAGAAATCTTTTGTAATATTTTTTCTTCTGCTTAAGCATTTGCACCTCCATTTGCTTTAGGTATTTATAGGAAGTGGTAAAATTTTTATTTCTGAAATAAGAATTAGCAACATAATAGAGAATCTGGATGTGGTAGAATAGATGCTTATCCGTAAGTTGTTCTTTTGATTCAATTTGTTTATATGTTTTTTCTACAAAAGAAAGAAGCGAATAGAAATTTCGAGTAACATTTGCTGCTCGATTGGTAATATCAAGAATCTTAAATAATGATCGAAAAGTTAGATCATTAGTAACCGATATATCGAATTGATTTAAAGAGTTTTTAATAATCAACGATATATTATTACTGTTTTGTGAAAGCTCATTTTGAATGTTAGCATAAAAAAGGTTTAGATTCTCCTCTTGTTGCAATAAAGTTTGATTTCTTTTAAAATCTTGTATTAAGGATACTAAAGTTGTATTTGGATCGACATGTGCATATTGGATTTTTGTGTAATGTATCTCGTGTAATACGCTAAAAAGGTCAAATGTTTTGGCTTTTAGCTCTGCCTTTTTTATTGTTTTTAGGGCTATTTTATATTGTTTTTGTTCAAAGAAAATTCTACTTGCCAGAAGTAGCTTAAAAATCTCCATTTCTTCAGAAGTTTCGGTTTCAAAACTTTTGGTAGCAATAAAATCAATAAGGCTATCATGTAATCTTTTACAAAGCGCGTGATAAGCGCCTTTAGCACTCTTTCCATATATTTTCACATCTAAATCTTTATGATTGGATGATGTGTCTAGAATCTTAAATAACTGGATGTTTTTGGTGTCGTTTCTTTTGTTTTTATGTTTTAGATAATTAATGAAACTCTTTTTTTCTTCAATAGATAAAGTAGCTATTATAGAAGAAAGTGGATTCATTATATCGTAAGTATTTTAAATAAAAAAACCTTTTTTTAAAGTCTAATTTAAATAAAAATTATAATTATATCGTAAGTTTTTTATAAAAATTGAGTTTTTAAACTCATCAAGTCGCCGCAAATTTGCCCTGTTCAAAACAAATAATTGAAATAAAATTTAATCATCAAAATTAATTATTATGGATTACAAGTTTAGCAACGAAGTAACAGAAGAAATTGTAAATGATCAAGTTGATAAAAATGAAATCAAAATATATGATCAAAAACCGACACCAGCTTTTATAGGAGCATCTTGGGTAGCATTATTCGCAGGTATGGTGTCATTCTGTACGGGTTTATGGAATGCAGATATGCTATTAAATGAGAAAGGATATTATTTTACTATTTTACTATTCGGATTATTTTCTGCTGTATCCGTTCAGAAAAATGTGCGTGATAAATTAGAGGGATTGCAAGTTACTGAAATCTATTATGGAATTAGCTGGTTTGCCGCGTTAGCATCTATTGTTTTGTTAATTATAGGATTATGGAATGCGGATCTGGATTTAAGCGAAAAAGGTTTCTACGGGATGTCATTTACGCTAAGTTTATTTGCAGCGATTGCGGTACAGAAAAATACGAGAGATAAAAAATTCATTGAGGCAAAAGAAGTGTAATTGGAGAGTAAATCAAAAGGAGGGACTACAATATTGTAGTTCCTTGTTTTGATGATTAGAAAAGGCAGCTATGACTGTAGCTGCCTTTTTTTTGTATAGTTCAATAATGAATTAATAATTCAAAAATGTTTAAAAAAATAGTAATTGTATGTTTAATATCAATAACAGTTTTTTCACAGGATAAGGGAACTGCTATATACTTAAAAGGAAATGAAAACTTTAAAAAAGGAAAGTACAAGAAAGCGATAAAAAATTACACCCAGTTAATTGAAAAAATTGACATAGATCTTGTTAGGAAAACAGGATATATTAATCGTGGATTATCAAGAGATAGGTTAAAGGAATATGACCTTGCTATTCTTGATTTTACAGAGGCTATAAAACTTGATAGCACAGACATGGCTTCTTTTGTTGATAGAGGGCTGTCTAAAATGCACGCAGGATATCTAGATCAGGCTAAAGCAGATTATAACTATGTTATTGATAAAAATAATAATAATAAAATGATGGAAGCATCAATATATTGGATAGCGAGAATTAACTATTCTCAAGGGAAATACCGAGAAGTAATTAAGAACTGCGATGAGTACTTTAAAATTAACTCAACGGACCCTGAGCTTTATTTAATTAGAGGAACTGCTAATGATATACTTAGAAACTTTGAGCAATCGATTATAGATTATACCAAGGCGATAGAATTTTATCCAAATTATTTTCAGGCATATGCGAATAGAGGTACAGCTAAGATTAATTTGTTAACAGGGAGTGGTAATATTCAACCTTCAAAAAAACAAACAAAAAGTGCTTGTGAGGATTTAGAAAAAGCCAGAAGCTTAGGTGATACCACTGTTGAAGACCTAATTTATATTTATTGTAAAAAGAAGTAAAATAAAAAATAAGTCATTTTTATCGATTTATAATGAAGAATATTGAACAAAATTCAAAGAACAAGCCGACTTTGTTTTTAATAATAGGGGTTCTGGTTTTCGCTTTTGGAATTCCTTTTGGAGTTTATGGTCTAACTCTTAGTGGTGGAGCTAGTTTAGGAGGAGCACTAATTTTGAGTGGAGTGGCTCTTTTTGTACCTTTTTTTATAATAGATCGAATTCTGATAAAGTATATAAAACCTCTCGAACTTTCCTTGTTAGAGCTAATTTTTAGCTTAATTATTTTACTCTGTTATAGTGTTCAATAATTAATCTCTAAATAGCCTTAAGGCTGCAGGTTTCTATGTGCTATCTAAATAATTACAACTTTCTAATCATCAAAATTATGAGTTCAAAATTTAATAAAGAATTAAAAGAATTGGTTGGGGATCAAGTAATCTCCTTAGAGATCGCAGATAAGATATCTACATATTATGATCAGAAACAGGGAGCTAAATCTAATAAACTGTTTACGATATTTGGAATTTTTGGTGCGTTGTTAGTTGGATCTGGAATTATTCTAATGTTAGCTCATAATTGGGATGATTTTTCAAGGTTAACAAAAACTATATTGGCATTTGTTCCTTTAATCATTGGTCAGTGTATTGTTGGTTTTTCGATTTTGAAAAATAAAGGACGTGCCTGGAAAGAAGCTTCAGGAACTTTTTTATTTTTTGCAGTAGGCGCCAGTATTTCTTTAGTAAGTCAGATTTATAATATATCTGGAGATTTAGGAACATTTTTAAAAACTTGGACGATACTATGTCTGCCGTTAATTTATTTGCTTAGGTCTCATGCAGTAGCACTTCTTGTCATTTTGTCAAGTACATATTATGCTGCAGAAGTTGGTTTTTGGAGCTATAGAAACCGTAGTATTCCTTGGTGGTATTTTATTTTTATGTTAGGTGTCATACCACATTATTGGTTGCAGCTAAAAAATAATATATCTAGTAATGCAACTACAATTCTTAACTGGATCATTCCTGCTAGTACTATGATTGGTTTAGGAGCATTCATCAAAGGAAATGAAGAGCTAGGTTTTATAATGTATGTTACTCTTTTCGGAGTTTTCTATAATATTGGGAGATTGTCAATATTTAAAAAATTAAGAACACTTAGAAATGGATTCTTAATAATTGGTTCTCTAGGAACAATCATTCTATTAATGATGTTTACATTTAAATGGATATGGGAAGAGATGCATGATGCAACTATGTATCAGGCACAAGAATTCTATATTTCGGTGGTGTTAGCTGTAATAGCAATTTCTACTTTGTTATATAATGTTGTGAAAAATGGCATTAAGTCTATAAACCTATTCCAAGTTTCATTTCTAATATTTTGGGTGTTGTTTTTCGCACTTTCTCATATGGAGATAATACCTATGATTTTAACTAATATGTTGGTTTTTGCCCTTGGAATTACTGCAATTAAAATTGGAGTTGATAAATTTAATTTTGGAATTCTTAATTATGGGTTATTGATAGTTTCTATACTCATTATATGTAGATTTTTTGATACAGACATGAGTTTTGTTGTGCGAGGGTTGTTGTTCGTAATAGTTGGGTTAGGGTTTTTTCTAACCAATTATATAATGCTAAAAAAGCAAGAAAAAGATTCTAATTTATAAAAGTAAAATATATGAAAATCATTTATTTATTTATCCTATTTATTGTGATTGCATTGGCTCAAATTTTTGTACCGATTCAGATGATAATGAACAATGAGGATGCATTAGTATCAGGAACAGTTTATAAATTTAAAACAAGACCTGTTGATCCTACAGATCCCTTTAGAGGGAAGTATATTACATTACAATATGAGATGGATCACTTCGATACTAAAGATACTACATACGTGGTAGGAGAAGAAATCTATATTTATCTTAAGAATGATCAAGAAGGATTTGCTGATATTTCTGAGATCAGTAAAATACCTATAGAAACGAAAAAAGATTATGTGACTGCCAGAGTAACATATTATTACAATGGTAAAGTGAACTTTCAATTACCGTTCAATACTTTTTATATGGAAGAGACAAAAGCATATGACGCCGAAATGGCTTATGTCGAAGCAAATAGAGATAGCTTGTCTAATAATATATATGCCCTAGTATATATCAAGGATGATCATGCAGTTCTTAAAGATGTTTTAATAGATGATATACCTATAAAAGAATATGTAGAAAAATGAAATATAGAAATTAGATTAAACCTTTCTTTATAATCGTAGTCCTACTAATGAAGAACAATAAAAGGTAATTATTATGAAGACATTATTGAAAACATTAGTAATCGGAATTATGTTATTTACATTAACGGCCTCTTGTGCAACTACGGTAAGGGTTCATCCGGCAAATAAAGTAGCTGTTGCCAAGATGCATAAACCAAGAGTTGTAGTACATAAAAATGTAAGATATTATAGAAGTAATGGTGTCTGGTATGTAAAAAAGAATAGAAGATATGTAAAAGTTACTGCTCCGGTTGGTTTGCGTATAAGTACTTTACCTAATGGATATAGAACTGTTAAGGTAAGAGGTGTACGATACTATAAGCATAAAGGAGTATTCTACAAGAAATCTGGAAGAACTTTTGTAGTAGTAAATGTGTAATAAGTTTTGGATTGAGTTGGTTAGTTTAGTTAAGAAAATTCCTTGAGGTTTGATAAAAAAACCTCGAGGTTTTTTTATTACCAAGCTTCTTCAATTTTTATTCGCTTTCCGTTTTGGTAAGAAGCAATAAACGCACCTCTGAAACCTAAGCCTACCAATTCTCTACGAAATTTTTTAGCTTCAGCTAATGAAGCAAAATTACCCAACGCATATTTATTAAAACTTCCTGCTTTGATTTGTTTAAAATTCACAAACTTATCAGAGTATAGTGATAAATCTTTTTCTTCAAAAGCCCCAATCTGAACCGCATAAACAAGTTCTCCTTGTAAAGATGCTTTTTCCTGCTGTTCACTAGCATTGTTATTCGTTGCATTGATCTCTTGATCCATAGATAAATTCTTAATAGTCTCTTCGAGTTCAGCAATCTTATTTTTAAGTATGTCGGATTTTGCTTTAGATTCACTTTTAGCAATCAAGTTATCAGGAGTGTTAAACTTCATAAAATAGATAGTTCCTGCTACTCCTAAAAGAGCAATAATTCCTAAAATTATTGTAGCAATTTTAAATTTTCTACTATTTTCTTGTTCCTCTCTAAGAGCTTTGGTATGAGTATAGTTAGTGGCTCTTTTTTCTTCTTTAGCATTGTCGATTTGAACTTGAAAATCTAGTAGTTCATCATCACTGATATAAGGCATGAGTTGTGGTTTTAATGTGTTCAAATATAGTTGATTATTGTTTTACCCAAAAATTAAATTACTGATAAACCGTAATCATTGTTTTAATAGTACGTGTTTTGATAGGGTTTTGACAAAGAATTTTTGCGATAAAATATCTGTATTGATATGTAGGATTTTTTGTCAATAAAAATAATAAATATTGAAAAACTGTACTCATGACGAGTTTTGATAGCAGGATATCGAATACTTTAGAAGTGTAGAAATAATATATACAATCGTGCGTTATTCTTTTTTTGGTAGTCTGTTTCAATAATCCGCCCACCCTATGTTGAAGTAAACTGCGAAAATATTACTATACACTAAACTTAACCATCGTGAACACAAATATATCCTTATGGGTACGGCATTTATTTTTTCCCCATTTATGGTGTAAAGAACAATTGCATTCGGAGATTATTCGAAAAGTACATAGGATAGAACGTGAAAACATACCCAATACCCAAATCTCTTTAAATATACCTATGAACTTCTTTAGTTCGATAATTTGTTGTGGATTACAGTATTTATATGTTGATGGTGCTTTTATAAAAACCAACTCAATAAATGCCAACAATTATGACACGGACACTATTTTCTAGTTGCCTAGCCCTACTTTTATTTACTTTTAGTTATGGTCAAACTGTTACTTTTCAGACCGATGATGGCTTAACCGCAAAAACGGTATGTAAAGGGACTGAAATCCAACTAAATCTAGATATAGATCCCCCCAGGCCTTCTGGAGGAACGAGCACCTATAATGTACAATGGGAGAAAACAGTTAATCCAACATTTATAAGAAACTGTCCATTTCCTAGTGGTGATGGTTCTTGTTCGTTTTATAGAGAAACGCCTTTAGAAACGACAACTTATACGGTTACTGTTAATGGGGGTTCTTCGGGTTCAGTTAGAAGTACTGTAACAGTTACTGTAGAAGAGGTGCCAAATCCAGGTTTAAATACAACGATGTTTCTATGTGGTAGAACTGGTATTATTAATTTATTTGATGAATTAGATGGAGGGCCAGAACCTGGAGGTGTTTGGAGTAATGGAACAGGAACATATGATACCGCAGATCCTAATGGAGGGGCTTTTACATATACTATTGATAATGGAGCAGCGTGCCCTCCTGTTAGTGCTGTGATAACTGTAAAACCGTGCGGGAATAATGATTCTGATAATGATGGAGTTCCTGATACAACAGATAATGATGATGATAACGATGGTATTCCGGATACTATAGAAGATGGTTTTTGTACTGCAACTACGACGACACCAATTTTTGTATTAGAAGAAGATTTTGGTTTCGGAGGTCCAACACGAAGCAGATATGCAGAAGGATTAGGTTTAACTTACAATCCTGTGTTGCCACAAGATATTAATGGAAACGACGGAGAATATAACGTTGCTACTTCTACTCACTATCGCACAAATGTAGGATTTGATGCTACATTTCTTGCTACAGATCTTGTAGGAGATGTTGATGCTGATGGAAATACAGATGGTAGGTATCTGGCTATAAATATGAAATCGAGCGCATTCGCAGATTTGCCTGTTTTTGTGGCCGAAAATTTACCAGTTACTCCTGGACTTGAATATAATTTTAGCATGTCTATTGCTAGTTTAAATAATAATGCAGGAGAGTTGCCTGCAAACTTAACCATAGAGGTTTTAGATCAAGTTGCAGGTACGCCTCTTTTTAGCGAGGATTCTGGTGAAATAGCGAACGGTTCTGATGCTTGGATCTTAGTAGAAGATACCTTTGTCGCTCCTGCTGGAGTTAATATTGTTACAATACGAGTGATTAATAGACAAGGAACCGATGGGAATGGGAACGATATTGGTATAGACAATATTTTCTTATCCACGAATGCTTGCGATTTTGATCGTGATGGAATCCCAAATTCCCAGGATTTGGATGCAGATAATGATGGTATTTATGATATAGTCGAGTCCGGAAATGCGGCGGCAGATGCCAATGGAGATGGACGTTTTGATGGAGCAATTAATACAGATGGTACATCTACTACAGTAGTTCATAATGTTATTAATTCTGATACGGATTCTAATCAAGACTTTTTAGATATCGATTCTGATGGAGATGGAATTATTGATAATATAGAAGGACAGTCAACAGTCGGTTATATTGCTCCAAGTGGAGTAGATGGGGATTTTAATGGAGTGGATGATAGTTATGATACCAATGGAACTGCAATTTCTCCAATAAATTCTAATACCAATGCGCTTCCTGATTATATTGATGTAAACTCAGACCCTATATCAGGAGATTGTTTAGAGGATACTATAGAAGCTTATGATATAGATCAGGATGGAATCCCTAATACTATAGCGGATGGCTCTGATATAGATGGAGATGGTTTGGATAATGCTTTTGATACTGTGGTGTTAGATAGGTTAACTGTAGAAATAAATGCTAGTAACGGTGGTACCGTTCCTACTGATTTCCCTAATAATCATAATCCCTTAACAGAAGAAAGAGATTGGAGAGAGGAAATAGGAGATGTAGATGTCGACCCTCTAACTATTACTATATGTGATCCTGTCAATTTATTTGATGAATTGCCAGCAGGTACATTAACCACAGGAACCTGGAGCGTTCCTGCGATGGGTACAGCGCTTACAGGAGGTCATTTAGGAACATTAGACCCTACTGTAACCGGTATTTTGGATGGAGTTTATATATATACTCTCCCTGTATTATCCGCTGGTTGCCCACCAATTAGATACTTAATAGATGTTACAATTGATGATGTTTGTCAATGTCCAGATATAGATGAACCTATTGTACCAGCTGGACCAATAATAACGTGTATTGATGCAACACCATTACCTTCTGTAACAGTTACACTTGCTCCAGGTTTAGAAGGGCGTTGGTATCTTGCGGATGGAGTAACCCCTATTGCTAGAGCCCAAAATACAGATACATTTACACCAGAAACAGCAGAACTGGTATTAGGAGATAATATATTTAGAGTAGAAGCCTATGACCCTGTTGAAATGTGTACGAGCGATTTGGTGGATGTTATATTTACCGTTACAGCTCCGCCAGAAGCAGGAGAACCAAATGATACACCTCCGATACCAGTTGCTTTGTGTGAAGGAGATACTACTGTTATTAATCTGTTCGATGAATTAACTGGAGAAGATGCAGGAGGTGTATGGACTGATGCTATGATGACCGTAATTCCTGGTGGTACAATTACTGCGGATACTAATATTGAAGGCGATTATACATATACAGTAACGAGTAACGGGTGTACAGATACTGCAGTAATATCTGTAACTATTAGTACAGTGCCTACACTAGTGTTTGGGTCAACAACCTGTGCTGCTGACCGAGCGACCTATGATCTGTCATTTACTACCAATGGTACTTGGGATATTTCAATAGACCCAGTTAATGAAGGGACTATTGATGTTACTAATTCAATGATTACAGGAATTACAGATGGAGTTGATGTAATAATAACAGCAACAAATCCTAGTAATACTGATTGTGTAGGAACTTTAATGGTTACTGCTCCGGATTGTAGTTGTCCAGATATTGTGGAGCCTACAAATCCGAGTAATGAAAGTATTTGTGTTGGTTCTGCTGCACCAGTGTTATCGGTAGATGTATTACCGGGTCAAACGGCAAACTGGTATGATCAAGATGGAAATTCATTACTAATGAATAGTACTACCTATACTCCAGTAGATACTGCAGCTGGTGATTATATATATAGGGTAGAAGCTTTTGATACAACAGAAAATTGTGCTAGTGACCGTATTGATGTTTTTTATCAAATTCTAGATATTCCGGTTATTGATCCTATAGATCCAATTGCAGCTTGTGAATCTTATGAGTTACCATCATTGACAGTCGGAAATTATTTTACGCAAATGAATGGAGCAGGTATCCAGCTTAATGCTGGTGAAATAATTAGCACAAGCCAGGTAATTTATGTATATGCAGAAACCGGAACAACACCGAACTGCTCTGATGAGGAAGTTCTTGATATTACCATAAATCCTTTACCTAATCCTGTTGCTCCAACAAATCCGGGAGATCGTTTTTGTGAAAGTTATACATTACCTGCGTTACAAAGTGGTCAGAGTTATTATACCGGATCTAACGGAAGTGGAACGCAATTAAATGCTGGAGATGTTATACAAGAAAGTCAAACGATTTTTTTAAGAGAAGTTGATGCTAATAATTGTGAAAATGAAGTTCAGTTTTTTGTAGAAATTATAAATGTCGAAGAATTAGAAATAGAGTCAGGGACTATATGTGTAGGACCTTCTACAATTACTTCCTTTGTAATTAATACAGAATTAAGTGATATAGATTTTTCTTTTGAATGGAGTTTTGAAGGAACTGTAATTCCAGGAGCAAATCAATCTTTTTACGAAGCTACCCAGCCTGGAACATATACAGTAACCTATACAGATGTGATATCAATGTGTACGGAAAGTTCAGAGGTAATAATTATAGGTGTTAGTGATCCAGAGAGTTTAGATCTTCAATTGTCTGCAGGAGCGTTTTCGGATAGCACTGATATTATAGCAACTGTTGTTGGGGATAGTACTTATGAGTATGTATTAGATG
Organism: Aquimarina sp. Aq107; assembly: GCF_943733665.1. Taxonomy (NCBI): domain Bacteria; kingdom Pseudomonadati; phylum Bacteroidota; class Flavobacteriia; order Flavobacteriales; family Flavobacteriaceae; genus Aquimarina; species Aquimarina sp. Aq107. The sequence continues at coordinate 282,882 of NZ_OX030782.1, forward strand.
ATGGAATTCTGCAAGAAAGTAACATATTTACAAATGTTTCGCTGGGATTACATGAGGTAACTGCAGTAGATATCAATGGATGTGGTTCAATTACAGCATCTATATTCGTAGTTGGTTTTCCAAACTTTTTTACTCCTAATAATGATGGGATTAATGATCAATGGGGTGTCATTGGAAATGCAGACACGCCAGAAATGGACATCTTTATTTTTGATAGATACGGAAAACTGCTTCAACAATTAAATAGAGATAATCAATGGGATGGAACCTATGGGGGCAAACCTCTTCCTGCCTCAGATTATTGGTTTGTCGCAGAATTTAGAGATGGATCAGCGACCTTCAGAAGACACTTTACACTAAAAAGATAATGAGAGTATTATATCTCAATTTCAAAACAAGCAAGATGAAATTTAAAAAAATATACCTAATGACAATGATAACATTGTTGTTTATAGGATTTGGAAATGCCCAAGAAGGATTATCTATATATTCCGATTATCTTACAGATAATTATTATTTACTACATCCATCTATGGCTGGTGCAGCTAATTGTTCTCAGGTTCGATTGACAGGTAGAAGAAATTGGGTAGGTCAAGAAGATAGTCCAGGATTATATACTGCAGCTTACAATGGTAGAATTGGTAATTCTCAATCAGGAATTGGTGCAATTGTGTATAATGATAAAAATGGTTTCACTTCTCAAACAGGAGGATATGTTACGTACGCACATCATTTGATGTTTTCTAGAAGCGAAGTAGATTTAAATCAATTATCTTTTGGATTAAGTGCTGGAATACTTCAATATAGATTAGATCAAACTAGATTTGACCCCAATGATCCTTTGGTAGGACCAGGATCTATAAGCCAAAGTGAATTTAACATGGATGTAGGTTTTTCTTATAACCTATATAATTTTTATACACACGTTACTGTAAAGAATCTTTTAAAAAACTCCGGAGTTAACAATGATTTACAAATAGTTAATAACCTACGGAATTATCTAGTATCCGCAGGATATGTTTTTGATCGTCCAGGAAAAACTTTTTCATATGAACCATCAATTCTATATTCTTATAGAGATGGTGTTGGTCAATCTACTATTGACTTCAATTTAAAAGTTTACAGTGATATGAATTTTGGGAAACTATGGGGTGGGTTATCTTACAGAAGGAGTTTTGATTCCATAGATTTTTTAGAAGGAGAGGAGATAAAGAGTCAGGCTTTAAATTATGTTACTCCGTTTGTTGGAGTTAATTTTGGAAAATATATGTTTGCTTATACCTACTCCTATCAATCAAATCCAGTGACATTTAATAATGGTGGTTTTCATCAAATAACATTGGGGATAGATTTTTCTTGTAGAGCAAAAAAGTATGCGTGTTATTGTCCTTGGGTAGAGTAATTTTCTTTAGGATTGTACTATCTGAAATTTTAAAAAAAAGTAAAGAGAACAGATAGAACATTATATTATAGTTAACTTCTTTTATTAAGAGGAAGATAGTTTGATATTTTTTTAAAGAAGGGATAACATCAGGTTTATTGTGGTAAAATATTTTTGAAAGAAAATAAATACACACAATGAATAGAAGAAATTTTTTTGAAAAATCTTTGTTAGTTGCTGGAGGTTTTATGATTGCTCCCATGTACATCAGCTGTAATAACGATGATGATATGGACATCAGTATTCCAGATCTTAGTACGGATAACTTTTTTGAAGGAGTAGCAAGTTTTGACCCAACAGATTCTAAGATTATCATATGGACACGATTCACTCCGAATACTGGTAGTTCTAATATTACAATTAATTGGCAAATTGCTTTAGACCAAAATTTTGATGATGTATTAAGAAGCGGTGAGTTTGTAACTGGAGCGGATAGGGATTATACCGTAGCAATTGATGTTCAAGAATTGCCTTCTAATAGTAAATTTTATTATCGATTCTTTGAGTTAGAGACGCAGACTACTTCTGTGATTGGCGAAACAATTACACTTCCTGCAGTGGGTGATACGGTAACAGATGTAAAATTGGCTGTTTGTTCTTGTGCAAACTTCGCAGCTGGGTTATTTAATGTGTATGGTGCAATGGCTAGTTCGGAGGCAGATGTGATTGTTCATTTAGGAGATTACATATATGAGTATGGAGAAGGAGAGTATGGAACTAATGAGAATACTGTAGCTTTAGATAGAGTTCATAAACCGGCAAATGAAATTATATCACTTACAGATTATCGAGCAAGGTATAAGCAGTATAGAAGTGATGCTCAACTACAATTAGCACATCAAAAAAAGCCATTTATTTGTGTGTGGGATGATCATGAAGTTACCAATGATGCATATAAAGATGGAGCAGAGAACCATCAAGATTCTGAGGGTTCTTATGAAGTCAGAAAACAAACGGCAATACAGGTATATAGCGAATTCTTACCATTACGATCTACTGATCCATCTAAGATTTATAGATCATTTGATTTTGGAAGTGTGTTAAGTTTACATATGCTAGATACACGAATTATAGGAAGAGATAAACAACTTTCTTACGATGATTTCTTTAGTCCAACTTCAGGATTGGATGCTGTTGCTTTTCAAACAGCACTTCAGGACCCTAGTAGAACTTTACTGGGATCAGAACAGTTAAGTTGGTTGTCTGGAGCAGTTTCTGCAAGTAATGCAAATTGGCAAGTTTTAGGTCAGCAGGTATTAATGGGTAAGATGTTTATGCCAGCAGAGCTTTTAATTTTAATAGGAACTCTTGTGGCAGAAATAGGCGCTCTAGGAAGTGCAACTCCAGAGACGGCTTTGGCTTTTCAAACCGCGTTAACGGATTTGACAGCTATAAAATCTAGGCTTTTAGCAGGTGATCCGACGCTAACACCAGAAGAGATTACTAGGGTGCAAACAGTTGTTCCTTATAACCTAGATGCATGGGATGGATATTTTGTAGAAAGAGAGCAACTTTTTGCTATGTTAGGAGGAAAGAAAACAGTTTGTCTTGCCGGTGATACACATAATGCTTGGTATAGTGAATTAAAAGATGCAACGGGGAAAGAAATAGGAGTGGAGTTTGCTACATCATCGGTTTCTTCTCCAGGATTCGAAGGCTTTTTAGGAGTTGATGCCAATCAAGCTGCAGGTTTTCAGCAAGCCTTAGAGATATTAATAGATGATTTACAATATATGGATGCTACCCAAAGAGGATTCTTACAGGTAACCTTTACACCGAGTAGTAGTCAGGCGCAATGGAATTTTATAAATACCATAGCTGCTGAAAATTATACAGTAACTGTTGGGGAAACAGTTTCGTATAGCTAAGAATGTTTTTGTTTATAAGTATTTAGTCAAAACGCAACCTAAATAAGGTTGCGTTTTCTTTATGAGAATATCAGAAAAAAAAGATATTATTCTACACTACAGTTCGTTAACTCTTTACAGAAACGAAGTAAATCTTCTTGATTGTTTTTATACTCTTTATTTGCTACTTTTTCTTGAACGATGGTACATCCTTCTGCTAATTTGGTAAGATTCTTTTTAAATCCAAAAACATAACCAGTTGACATAGTGGATTTACCTTTTTCACTTCCTGTAGGAAGAATTACTAGTTCTTTATTGTTAAATAGATATAAGTTTATTTTTTCAGATTCAAATAAAACTTTGCATAGTTTGTCTGTTGCCCCGCCAAGTATCATTTGACCAGCATCTACCTCCCCATTTTTAATAGAAGATTCTTTGAATTTTATATTTCTGTAATGATCTCCATCAACGAAAACAAGTTCTTTACACTTTTTAGCTTTTCGAACCCGAGTCCCAAAAGGTTTTCCGTTCTGATCGTATTCTACAGTTTTTAGACTGTAGGCAATTTTACTAATATCTGAGGTTTTGATGTCTACAAGGGTAGTGTCATTTTCTTTTGTTATTAAATACGCTTGATTAACTTCTATATCTGTACTGATATCATTCTGATCTTCTTCTTCTTCTTGATTGCTTAGGTCTTCAGTTACAACTTCAAAATGTCTAGATTTTGTTTCATTTGCTTTAAACTTCTCAATCAGTTGATCTGCAATTCTATTAAAGTATTTACCATCACTTTTGTCATAATCATTGTCGATTATTTTCTGCGCATATTCTTTAACTTTTTCAGGCTCATCTAGGTAATAATAGATTTTAGCGATGTTGTAATAACTCGCATATCGCACTTTACGTATTTTCCTTTTCTTGCCTTGGTAATTCGGGATTACGCTATTAAAATAGTCGATTACAGGTTGTACTTCGGTTTTGAGAGAATCAATAGATGCATTGTATTTCATTTTCTCAAAAGCAGATTGTAGTGTTTGATATGCTTCTTGATGCTTCGCAAATTCAGGATGTTTTTTAGACCTTAGAATCCAGAAAAATTCTCTTTCATGAGATTCAATGTCATAACCATATGTACTAGTAAGGTGACCTCTGGCAGAGCTTAAGAATTGTGATTTGTGGCTGCTTTTGTATTTATCTCTTAGATTATATCGGTTGTTGTTGTAGTAATCTTGTGCTTTTTTATAGGTGCTAAATTCTCCACTGGTATGAGTTTCACTTTCAGAATAGCTTTTTTCATAAGCGTTAGCATTTGTTGCGTTATTAACCGATAATGTAGCAGATGATGCGTAGTTTACATTGGCAGTGTATGTGTAGCTTACAGATAATACTTTACCGTCTTTGTCCTTTTTTTCGTGTTTTTCTTTTTTAATATCAACGGTTCCAATTTTGGTGCCGTGAAATTTGTAGTTGATATCTAAAGTTCCTCCTGTTTTTACTTTAGAAAATCCAGGGATGGTTATAGAACTTGTATTTATAGAATATGTTCTTTTACTATCATCAAGGATAGGCTTAGAAGGTAGGTTTACATAAGAAGTCTTGAAATTTTCTCGATCTATATTGGCACTTTGAGCAAAGGATATAGTACATAAGAGTGATGCAATACAAGAAAGTAGTGTTTGTTTCATGAAATATGGGGTTTTAAAATAAAGGTGCGAAAATAGTTAAAAAAATGTTAACAGATGTGTTTGGTTATAATTTTTAGAGTTTTTGTAAAAAGAAAAAGCGTGTTTATTTTTAAAATAAACACGCTTTCATATATAATTAAATGATTTATTCTGCCAATTCTACGATTAGGCTATCATCTGTTTTAGTAACTTTAGTAAGACCTAGCTTAGAAAGTCCTTTCATACCCTTATCCCAAGCTTTATTACTTAAACCAGAAGCTGTTTTTAGATCAGCTAAAGGCATGCTTTGTTCTTTCTTGATAATTTCAAAAATAGCTTTTTCATTATCATTAAGAGATTCTATAATATTTGCCTGTGCGGTTCGCACCTCTGGTCGCATCTGTGGGAAGAATAGCACCTCTTGTATAGATTGGTTATTAGTTAGATACATAATCAATCGATCCATACCGATTCCCATTCCGGATGTAGGAGGCATACCATATTCTAGGGCTCTGATAAAGTCGTTATCGATAAACATTGCTTCGTCATCACCTTTTTCACTTAGTTTTAATTGTGCTTCAAAACGTTCTCTTTGATCGATAGGATCATTAAGCTCAGAGTATGCATTGGCAATCTCTTTACCACAAACCATTAGTTCAAAACGTTCTGTAAGATCTGGATTGTCTCTATGTTCTTTGCATAAAGGACTCATCTCTTTTGGGTAATCAGTAATAAATGTTGGTTGGATGTAATTTCCTTCACACTTCTCACCAAAAATTTCATCTATTAGTTTTCCTTTACCCATGGTCTCATCTACTTCGATTCCCATACCTTTAGCAGCTTCACGAATTTCTTCTTCAGATTTTCCTGTGATATCAAATCCAGTAAAATGTTTTATAGAATCGGTCATCGTTACACGAGCATAAGGAGTCTTAAAGTTGATTTTATGTTCTCCAAATGTAGCATCTGTAGTTCCGTTTACTGCGATAGCACAATGTTCTACTAGATTTTCTGTAAACTCCATCATCCAGTTGTAGTCCTTATAAGCTACATAAATTTCCATGGCGGTAAATTCTGGATTATGGGTACGATCCATTCCTTCGTTTCTAAAGTTCTTAGAAAACTCATAGACACCTTCAAAACCACCAACGATTAATCGTTTTAGATATAACTCATTAGCAATACGCATATATAAAGGAATATCTAGTGAGTTATGATGTGTTATAAATGGACGTGCAGAGGCACCACCAGGTATCGGTTGTAGGATAGGTGTTTCTACTTCAAAATATCCTTTGGTATTAAAAAACTCACGCATCGCGTTAAAAAGCTTTGTTCTTTTTACAAATACATCTTTAACGTGAGGGTTTACTACTAAATCTACATAACGCTGACGGTATCTCAATTCTGGATCTGTAAAAGCGTCATACACTTTTCCATCAGAATCGGTTCTAGGTTGAGGTAATGGTTTTAGTGTTTTACTTAATAATGTAAAGTCTTTAACCATTACAGTTTTTTCTCCTACTTGTGTAGTAAAAAGTTCTCCTTCGATACCAATAAAATCACCTATGTCTAATAATTTTTTATAGACCTCATTATACTTAGTTTTATCATCACCTGTACAGATTTCATCTCTATTAAAATACACCTGTATACGACCATTAGAATCTTGTACTTCTGCAAAAGAGGCTTTTCCTTGGATACGTCTAGACATTAGCCTACCAGCAATAACTACCTTTTTTCCTTCTTCATATTTCTGTTTGACATCGTCAGAAGTGTGGTCCACCGGAAATAAAGCTGCCGGATATGGATTAATCCCTAGATCGCGTAGGGTGTGTAGTTTCTCTCTTCTTACAAGTTCTTGTTCTGATAATTGCATAATGCTGCCGTTTTAAGCGTGCAAAGATACGAAGTATGAGATAATCTTTCAATTGATTTTTAAGTATAGTATTGCTTTAGTTTTTCTATTTAATAATATAGAGGTTCTGAATACCGAAATATAGGATTGATGTGGTTAAACAAGATTTTTTTGAAAAAAAAGTAAAAAGTAGAGGTAACATATCGATTTGTAATGACACATACTTATATAAACAAAACTTAACGGGGTAAAATTTAAAAGAGGAAGAAATAATATAGGAGGATTTTTTTGACAAAAAGGTTTGTTATTAAGGATTTAATCAGTTGTAGAATAGTGTTTTCTTCAAGTTGTCAACAATCTGTCATTTGAGCTTCATGATCATCTTATTCATATTATATTTGCCCCCCCCCCGCTACCGCTACCGCTACCGCTACCGCTACCGCTACGTCTTTGACTAGTGGCGTTCTGAGTGAGCGTGGGATTACCAAAAAAAAGATAAATAGTAAAAAATCAGTTATGATGTCTCAAGTTGTAGCTGGTTTTTTTAAAGAAAATTATAGAATAGTACAATGAGGATATATACTTTATTATTGATGGTGTTGATTTCTCAACTCGTATCAGGTCAGGATATTCAGGAAGTTTTGAAAAATGATATTTGTGATTGTTTAGGTCAGCTGTTTAAAAGTGGTAAAGCAAACAAAGAGAATAATTCAGTATTAGAAGAATGTTTAAGTAAAAAAATAAATTCATACACTACGGAATTTAGAGAAATACTTATTAAGGAAAGATTTGCTCAAAAAAATGACAAAACTTTTGCTTCACAGTATAAAATTAACCCAGAAAATCTTAATGCGTTTATTGCAGGACATCAAGATTACTTTGTAACCGAGTGCCAACCTTATTATTGGTATGTAAGTGCCAAAAGAGCTAAAAAACTGATCAATATTCGGTATACTGTAGATGAAAAATATCTTAATTCGATATCAAAAAAGATAAGGAAAGGGAAACATGAAAAAGAACATCTATATCAACGAGCATTGATATACATGTCTCAAGGGAAATTTGAAAAAGCAAAAGCAGATTTTTATACGTACCAAGAAGATAACCCTGAAGATGATAAGATAACCTATCATCTCGCTTGGGCTTGTGAGCTTAATGGGGAATATGGCATAGCAAAAGCTTGGTATGAGCAGATGATTAAGAAAAACAATCATTTTGATGCAATATTAGGACATTCTATAGTAAATAGAAGAATACGGGATAATGCTCGCATGGATTCACTTGCTACATACTTAGCGTATCTTAGAATGAATAAATCCACAAATAAAATTAAAAACGGTGAAATTTTAGCAGACAAAAAATCAATAGAATACCCAAAACCTAAAAGTTGTAAAAATCTAACAAACAACGAAGAGGTGAAGAAGTGTTTTTCTACTTATTTTAAAAATTTTGTAGATACGAATTTTGATTATAATGTGATGGAGTATGCTAATTTACCGTTAGGAGTGCATCGTATTTTAAGTAGATTTAAAGTCTCAAAAACAGGTAGGATTATTGATGTTTTTGTTCAACACGATAATCCATACATTGTAAATGAAATTACTAGGATTCTTTATTCTATACCTATTTTGGAGCCTGGTAAAGCCGATGGTGAGCCAGTAGATGTTAAATACTCATTTCCATTAACTTTACAAAGTTCTGAATAAAACCCCCACTAGCGCTCGTTTGTAACGAGTGCCAATAAAGATTGGTGGGTAAGAGTAAATAAATGTTAATAACCAGTTACATTGATTTGTAGCTGGTTTTTTGTTTTGTGAAGGAGTATTTTATTAAAGAAATATCGGGCTTTGGCTGTGCTCAGTCCTCTAATTACGTTTATTCCGAACCCTGAGCAGAGCCTAAGGGTGAAGTGTATACATCCATACGAAATTCGATAATGATTTTATGGTACTAGTTTTAGGGGTTAAACTTCTCTTAGCTATTGTGCAGTCATAGAATAACTAAGATTCTAAAAGGCAATTTCCTGTAGTTGTTAACAACAATATTAAGATTGTAAACTATTTTCTTCTTTTTTAACATTTTATTTAATTAAGGATCAGTACATTGCATTATGTAACACAAAAAGTGTACAACGAATGCTATGGGGATAGCAGCATTGTAATTTTTATAAAAATCAAATATTTGTTTATCGTAATACAGTAGAGAAGGACGTCTACTGGTATACAATAGTTTTATAAAAGTTAACAATATAGTTGTATTTAACCAACAAAAAAGTAATCAATGACATTGCAAAAAAACCTTTTGGGGCTGGTTTTTTTCTTTCTTTTGAATTCAACATTTTCTCAACAAAAGCAATTAGCAATAGCTAATGAAACTCAATACGAGTATGCTTCTTTAGAAACAGCCAACTTAAAAAATAATAATGCTACTCCTATGGTAGCTGTATCATCAATCCGTTCAGAAAACTCATTAGAGACTAAGGGACATAATTTTATGTCAGAGGATTTGTCTACAGAATCGGGTACTTCGGCAAATTTTATCATAGAATCATTGCCGATTAATTCTAAAAACTCGGATTATGCACCTAGTTTTTATAAAGGTGAATTGGTATTTGCTTCTTCTCGTAATGCCAAGTCTATGTCCGTAATACTTCAGGAAAAAACAAATGAACCTTTTCTGGATTTGTACAGAACCAGTAAAAACATTCCAGACAAAGGAATAGAGAAACTAAAAGGAGCTATTAATACCAAGTTTCATGAATCTTCGGCTGTTTTTAGCCCAGATGGAAAAACGGTGTATTTTACTAGAAACAATTACTCTAAAAGAAAATTTAAAAGAAATACCAAAGGCTGCGTATTATTAAAAATATACAAAGCAACGTACGAAAACGGTAAATGGAAACATGTAAAAGAACTTCCATTTAACAGCGATGAATACTCTACTGCGCATCCAGCATTATCTCCAGATGGTAAATACCTTTACTTTGCCAGTGATATGCCAGGAAGTTATGGTAAATCAGATATTTATGTAGTAGCAGTTAATGAAGATGGAAGTTACGGCACTCCAGAAAACTTAGGAGGTCTTATTAATTCTGCCGGGAGAGAAACGTTTCCACACGTGAGTGACACAGGTAAATTGTTTTTTGCTAGTGATGGACACGTAGGTTTTGGTGGTCTTGATATTTTTATGGTATTACCGAATCAACAACGTTCTGGTTGGCAAGTGTATAATATGGGAGCACCAATTAATAGTGCAGCAGATGATTTTACCTTTATTATTGATGAAGAAAACAAAATGGGATATTTTGCTAGTAATCGTGGAGGTGGTAGTGGAGGAGATGATATCTATGGTTTTAGACAGATGATCTCATTAGAAAAGTATAGAGATTATATGCCTAAGGTTAAACATAAGATCAAAAGACATATGGATATCAAACCTATTTCTGAGGAGATTACATCTTTCTAATAGAAAATAATCAAAACCAACTGTTCTTTAAGAATTGTTAAACAGGGGATTTTTCTGTTAAAAAATAACAATTAACATAGATTGAAATTGTAAACATAATATATTGTTGTTATTAACCTTTACAAATATATTATGTTCAAAAAATTTCTAAGATCGACGGCATTCAGGTGTTAAACAAATCTGTGCAAAAAGGGATTAACGGAGGATTCTATTTTGATGGAGAGTATGGAGAATGTCCGACTCCAAATTCCTTTTTTTGTGGAGTTCCTGATCACATTTGCTGTAACGGTCTATGCGTATTACCAGAGCATCCAGCTTGTGGTCTTTTTTAAAACAATCAAAAAGTAAAGCGAACTAAGTTCGCTTTACTTTTGTCTTAATAGGTACTTTCTTTTTTATAAGAGTGTATTTTACTATAGTGATTTTTTCAATTCTTTGACTTTATCCACAATTCTTTGGTCCTTATTAAAATCTAAAGAACGTTCATAGTTGCGGATAGCATCCGATAGATTATTGATAATTGCTAGTTTATTGGCCAAACTTACATATGCATCAGCTTCTTTTGGGAATAACACAGTATTAAATTTTAGTATTTCTATTGCGTCTATTTGTTTGCCAGCAAAAAACAGCACATTAGCGTAGGTGTTTAATTCATACATATTTTCTGTAATATCTCTTAGTTCCTTTACAATACTTTCTGAGTTCTTGGATAAAAAATCAGATCCTTTTGTGGTAATAATAGTATTCATTTTAGTTACGGAGTAGTAGTTAGGAGTATAATTTCCAGAAAGGATATCCCTAATATCTTCCTCAATGGTTGTCTTGGGAGATTCTACGATCCGCTGCACTTCTTTGCCGTCTTTATAAAAAATAAACGTAGGCACTCTATGAATGTTTAACCCTTCGTGTTCGCCTCCAGCACTTTGTTTGTAATGTTCGCGATCTGCATCTACCGCGATTGTAGTTAATCTGTTTAGCGGAAAGTTAGCTGCTTGTAGAACTTTATAAAATTTAGGCACTTCTCTCTTGCTATCTCCACACCAGGTTCCCATAAATATTTTGATAGTATAGTTCGATAAGTCTGTTTTTATAGAGTTTACTATTTGTTCATCAGGAGTATAGGACTCATAATTTTTAGAGAACCAAGTGCCATATGGAGCTCTGTTTAATTTTTCGAAATTAATTTTCCCTGTGAGATTAGAGGTTCCTTTAGCGTTCGTTATTTCTTGATTAAATGATTGTGAATAGGTATGTGTAGTAATTGATAATAAAATCAATAATTGTATGATTATTTTCATTAGAGTAGGATTATAGGATGTATTCTTTGTGATAATATATGACCAACCCAAGTTTTTGTAGAATTTGATTATTATCTATGATACTTGGGTTGGAGATATAGTATTTTTTATTTGCTTAAAGGGATACCGCTAACAGCATTTTTAATTTTAGGAGTTACCATAGCTTTTATTTTTAGGATTTGTTTTCCTACAGCCGAGTTGGTTGTGATCGTTACCTGTTTATTCTGTTGATTAGGTTTACCGTTAGTGTTGAATTTTACCAACATTTTTTCGGTTGCTCCAGGCGCAATTGGTTCTTTTGGCCAATTAGAAACAGTACAGCCACAACTTCCTTTTGCATTCACAATAACCAAAGGCGCATTACCTGTATTGGTAAATGAAAATGTATGCTCCAGAATATCACCTTCTGCTACAGTACCAAAATCGAATTCGGTTTCTGAGAAAGTCATCACGGCAACGGTATTATTATTTTTTTTCTCAATTGCCTCATTATGCATGGCTATCGTTTCGGAAGCGGTATCGTTGATTGGATTACCACAAGATAATAGTGCAAAAGAGAAAATAATGGAGGCTAGTACATAAGTAATCTTGGTTTTCATGTCTTTAGAATGTTTTAGTTATTACTATTTTTTTTGAATTTTGATTCTGAACCAAAACTCTAGACATGTGAGCGAAAATCCAATGAAAGTGAGGTGGAAATAGGGACTAGACCCCCGATGGAATTTTAGAATGTGTAAAATAAAGAAATGAGAATTACCTGTTTTTATACAGTGTTTTTGCTTCTTCTCGGCTTTCGACCTCTATTTTTTTATAAAGGTTGTTGATATGTGTTTTAATAGTGCTTACGCTTAAAAATAGTAAAGAAGCGATCTCTTTATTCGTTTTATCTTGTAGAATTAGATCTAAAATCTTTTTTTCTTGTTGTGTAAGTTTACTTTCTGTTAGCTTATTAGCGTTCTTGTTTTTTTTCAATCTCTGAAATAGATAAAGGTTTAATGCTATGGACCCAATTAATAAAGATAATATAATCCAGATCCAATACGAGGTAGTTTTTTCTGGGGTGATCTCTACAGAAAATTTATCGGCAGCTAACTCTGTTTTATATTGTTTTACATAGGGACTATCAGGATACTTTTTTTCTAATCGTTCTAATAATTGATCATAATAAGTATTCTGCTTTAGATCCTGCAGATAATAGGTATATAAATTATTAGATTTATCGGATAAGAATGAATAGATGTATAACTCTGTTAATGGTTCTTGCTGGCTTTTTCCGAATTCTTGTAGGGTATTAAACCATTTTCTAGAATTTACTTTTCTATTAGCTTCACTTCGGTATGAGCTAAAGGCATACCGCATATCTTCTATAATAGAATCTACTTTAAGAAATGTATTACTCCGTTCATTAGTAGAAACAACTTCACAAAATACTTCTTCTTCTATAGTAAATGGGAGTGAGATCGTATCTTCATTTTTAGCAATAAAAAGAATTTCTTTACTGTTTAGACAAATCCCATTAAAATGAATGGACTCTTTGTCTTCTTCAGAGCAATTTTCCGTATGGATTCGATATATCCTGTTTTGAGTAGGGAGATTATTTTCTGTAAATACAAAATAACCCATAGAGTCCGGAATTACTTTTTGGATAATTTGTTCTGGATAGATACCAGACATTTTTCTGTAATCTTCTATAAGTGATAAATAGACATTACTTTCTTTATTACTGTTATCAACATACCCTGAAAATTGATATTGACTCCAAATTGTAGGAGAGAAGATTAAAAAGGAGATCCAAAGGATAATTTTGATCCATTTCATAGAATAATGTCAAACTTTTTAGAAACTAACCCAATATAAAAATAATTTTAAGATAGAGGTGTAACATAATGAGATATAAGACTACCTATAATTATATTATTTAATCTATTTTTGTTTATGAGTATTTGGAGAGTTTTATTATCGATTTTTTTCCCACCATTGGCTGTCTTAGATAAAGGATGCGGATCAATTATAATCGTACTTTTATTAACTTTGTGTGGATGGGTTCCTGGTGTGATAGCAGCATTGGTGATCATAAATAATCCTAATAAATAACTTTTAGTTAATTTCTTAAAATTAAAAAAACGAAACATATGAAAAGAGTTTCCCTGTTAGTACAGGCATTTTTGGTGGCAGTTCTATTGGTTGGATGCCAATTTTCTGAAGATTTACATATTAATGAAGATGGAACAGGAAAGATATCTTTCAATTTTGACGGTTCCGAAATTATGCAAATGGGAGGTGATAAAATCACTGAAGGAAAAGAAGAAGTGATCGATTCTACCTTAGTTTTTAAAGATTTTTTAGAAGAGAAAAAAGATAGTATTGCGCAATTACCAAAGGAGGAGCAGGAAAAACTCAAAAAACTAGAGAGTTTTAAGATGCATATGCTAATGAATCCACAGTCCAAGGAGATGAAATTCGATTTGTACTCAGAATTTAAAAAAGTGGAAGAATTAGGGGATGTATTTAATAGTTTTAAGACTGCATCTACCATTGGTAATCAGAAAAAAGCGGGTCCTGCAGGTGATCCATTGGCAGGTTCTAAAGGAGAAGATCCTACTGAAGTGATTTATTCCTATGGAGAAAATAAGTTTAAAAGGATTACCAAAATCTTAGATAAGGATAAACTAGAAATGAGCTTGGATAGTTTAGAGCAAATGAAAATGTTTTTAGCAAGTTCTAAGTATAAAATTAATTATCATTTTCCGAAAAAAATTAAGAAGATATCGTCAGAAAAAGCAATGTTTAGCCAGGATGGAAAGAGTTTTACACTAGAAGTTGGTTTCCTAGAATATATGGCTGACCCTACCGTATTAGATGTAGAGGTAGAGTTAGAGAAATAATTACTGTAGAATAATAAAATATAAATACAAAAGGTGCTGTTCCGAGAACAGCACCTTTTGTATTCTTAAGATAAGAAACGATTATATTTTTCCTCTTTTTATAAGTTCGCGAACCATTTCTTTTATGGCTTCACTTCTTTTACTTCCCATAGATAGTTTGATATCATGATCCATAATCCCTAATTCTTTTTTGTTTCCGTATATCTTAAAAGTCATAGAATGATAAGAGGCCAATGGGAACTTTTTAGTGTTGAAGATAAAAAAGTACTCACCACTTACAGTACCTACCTCGCGAATAGCAGAACCAATTAATGTATGATCGCCTTCTTCTACATGAGGATCACCAATATAAATGTTATACTTTACCTGATCAACCATACTTTTATTTAGTTGACTATACGCTTTCTCAGAAGGAAAAGCTATTAAGTGGATATCTAGATCATTAAAATCACGTTCTACTCTATGTTCTTTTCCACTTAGCAGTTTACGTTCTTTGTCTAGTTTTTTTAGTATTCTTTCTGGTCTTTTAGGTGTTTGTTCAACAAGTTCTTCAAACTTTGTTGTCTGAAAACCTTCTGGAGTAAAAATACCCATCTCCATTGCAAGTTTAAAGATTTTCTTCTTAGATAGAAAATAGTGGTGTTTAGAATTTATTAATAGGGTATCTTTCGCTTCATCTCTAAAAAATGCATTGTAGGGATATGACTTATCAGAATGAAAAAGTAAAGACGCTACTTTTAAATCTCCGGCTCTAAATATAGGGTTTTTGTCTAAATCACTTATCTGAAAATGTCTTAGTCCTTTTGCTTTTATTTTTTCAATGTGTGCAACTTTTACTTTGTCAATAAAGACTTCTCCTTTTTTGACTTTTATTTTTTGGCCAAAAGAAAATACGGAAATGAAAAGAAATACTAAAAGTAATGAATGCTTCATATTTTGGGGTTTATATATTAAAAAGGTGGCAAATATAGTTATAAATAAGTAGATGGTTTTTAGTGTTTTAGAATGTAGAGAAGAACTTTTTTAATCTCGTATCTTTGCATAGATGAATAAGAAGATAGAACTACAAGAATTAGGGTTAAAAGATTTTAAGGACACTTGGGAATACCAGGAGGTGCTTTTTAAAGGAATCTTGGACACAAAAATTAAGAATAGAAGGGAAGATGCTAATCTAGATACCAGTAATTATTTTCTTTTTGTAGAGCATCCACACGTATATACGTTGGGTAAAAGTGGCGATATTAGTAATTTACTATTAGATGAGGAGCAACTAAAGCAAAAAGGAGCTACTTTTTATAAAATAAATCGTGGAGGTGATATTACATATCACGGACCTGGACAGATTGTAGGATATCCTATTCTGGATTTGGATAATTTTTTTACCGATATTCATAAATATTTACGCTTTCTAGAAGAAATGGTTATTCTAACTCTAGCCGAGTATGGAGTTACTGGAGTGAGAAGTGATGGAGAAACAGGAGTTTGGTTAGATGTAGGTACTCCTTTTGCTCGTAAAATTTGTGCGCTAGGAGTTAGAGCTAGTAGATGGGTTACGATGCACGGTTTTGCATTTAATGTAAATGCAGATCTTGGATATTTCGATAATATTATTCCTTGTGGGATTAATGACAAAGCAGTTACATCTCTAAATGTAGAATTGGGGGTTGAAAAAGTGAATGTAGAAGAAGTGAAAGAAAAATTATTGAAACATTTTATAAAATTGTTTGAAGCAGAAATGATATACCAAAAAACCGAAGTATAAAATACCTCGGCTTTCTTTGACTAAAAACTAAACAAATCAAATAGGTTGGGGTTAATTGATTTTATATCCTTCGAACCAGCTACCAGTACCATCTACTCTAACGTCGCCAGCTCCAAAATTTCTTAGGGATACAAATACTTCTTGTCCAACATTGAGGAAATAGATACCACTTACATCTGTTTTTACATCGTCTCCATCCACAATTTGAGTAAAATCGATACCTGTATCCACATTAAAGCTAATTCTAAAAAAAGAAGTTGTAACAGTATTAGATTGTCTTACTACGGCATGTAGATAATAATATCCGCTTTCTGGAACCACAAATCTTTTAGTAGTTGTATTAAAAGCGTTGCGCGTATCGTAGGTTCTGATATCCCAGATATCGGTTTCTATCGTTGTATTGGCATCTAGATCTTTTACAGCAAAACCATTACCTCTAACTTTAAAAACTACGGGTGTAGTAGTTGCAGTGGCATTATCAACGTAGGTTTTTACGGCTCTCTCTGTTGGGATGGCATTATTGCTATTGCCTCCTAAAGTTGGATCGATAGAAATTTCATTTGCAGAAGTTCCATTTTCTAATTTTAGATCTCCATTGATGTCCAGTTTTGCGGTTGGAGAGCGATCAATACCTACATTACCACTATTTATGTTCTCAATATCATTTCCGTTAGAAATCCATCTAGTGTCACCGGATGTTATAGCATAAGGAACTGCCATTAATTCGTTGGTTCCAATTTCTGCTCCGTTTAAGGATACAGTTACATAAGATGCAATTCCTCCCCATTGCAGAGTGTCGAAGTCACCTGTTACTGGCGTTCCGTTACCAATTAATAATGCAAATACACCATTTGTATTCGTAGTAATTGTATGGTTTTCTACATAACTTGCAGCAATATCTGGTGCTCCAAATTTTAGGGCTATTTGTATATTGATTGATTCTTCTGCGAGAATATCACCGCTAGCATTTTTGGCCACTCCTTGGTAGTTGATAAAGTTTTTTTGTGCAGATTGGGCAGAGACCAATGTGCAAATTAGTAAAAGGCTAAAAAGGATTACATTATTTATTACTTTTTTCATGATTTTAAAAATTTATAAATGAGGTTATTTTTTGATGATTTTGAATATTTTGTTTTCATTGATTTCAGGAATCGAAATTCTTAATACGTACGTTCCCTGGGCTAATGAGCTTATGTCGATCTGATGATTTATCATTGCCGTATTGATTTCTTGAGTAAGTACTTCTTGACCATTAAGGTTATATAAAGAAGCTGTGTAATGATCGATATTCGGAGTCCTAACCGTAAAGAAGTCTGAAACTGGATTCGGAAATATTTTAATTACTCCGTTTTCTGGTTGGAACTCTTCTGTAGAGAGTTGATTTAAGGAACCAATACCCGACCAAAACCCTTGATCTATAGACTGCGAATTAGAAATCGTTTCTATAAAGGGTTCGCCAATGGTGAAGTTTAGGATATAAGATGTATTACTATTTACACCTCCAGAACTAGAAACCACACTCGTATCAATCGATTGTGCCTGGATGGTCGAGGCAATACATAATAAGGATAAAATTTTTAAAGTTTTCATGACATCTTAATTACGTTGTTTCACATTAGTGAGACGCAGTATTAAAATGTCAACATGAAATCTTTATAAAATTTAAATAGGTGTTAGTTTATCTGATAAATAAGAACACTGTTTTCTTCTCCCTGAACAGCAAATTCTAGGTTTTTATCCTTATCCATATTACCGAGACTGATTACAGAGTTCCCATAAACTGGGAAATTAGGAAGTAGTTCTGCATTACTGTCATATACATATACTTTCTTGGCTTGTATATCTGTGATAGCTACATAGATTTTATTATTGATATAAAAAATTTGAGGTTTTGTATACACTCCAAAATCTAACTCTAAGGTTTTCTCTTTGATAGATAATTTGTTTTCAGAAAAAGTAACTAGCGTTTTGTTGGTAGAAACCAAGGAGCTATTTTGATCTAATTCCTTATCTACTATGGTTACCGAACCATCGGATTGAACTTGTATTAGTTTTCCGTCTTTAGTAGTAGAGGTAAACTTATTTTGATATTGTTGCCATTGATTTTTAGAAAAATCTATGTTTTGTTTTACATCTACTCTAGTTCTTCCTAAACGATCTAAAATATTTAATTTTCCATTTTCTTCGGATATAAGAATGTAGTCTTTACTGCCGATTCGGATATGTGTAGGAGGTATCACAAGATTGGTTTCAGTAGCTTTAAATCCAAAACCAGTAACTACTTTTCCTTCTGCATCTAGCATGGTAACTTCATTACCTTGTGTAATAATAATACGATATCGCTTATTTTTATCATAATCAAATAAGGATAACGGCTGGGTAATAGCTTTTTCGAATTTTTTAGGATATGAAGTAACATCTTTTCCATCCCTATCTACAAGATAAAGTGTGTTTTCGGTGTTAAATAACAATTGATATCTACCATTTTTATAAATATCTATTTGTTGGATATCGCCCATAATGGCACCATTAATCTGTTTTTTCCAAAAAATAGTTCCTTTATCCGAGATTAGATAGAGATTGTTGTCTACATCTTGTACTGCGATATCCATCCCTTTGGTTCTATGATTTTGTACCAATATGGGACTATTAAGGATTTTATTTTCTAATGTAGTGGACGCTGTTTGTGTGACCGAAGTGGCAGATCCTTTTGCTATATTTTTTTGTAAGACTCCATGAATATGAGCAAAGTTGTTTTCTTTTATAATCTGAAAAGCACCAATTTGATACCCATTAGTTTTAGCTTCTTTCCAAGGTTTTTGTTTATCTTCTTCTATAGTTTCAGCAATATACTCTTTGAGATGTTTAACAGTGCTTACCATTAAAATTGATGATTCATCAGAAAGCTTTTCTAGTGTATTCGAGTAATAAGCTTGTTCTTGTAATACTGTTTTATTAAGGATGTTTGCTATAATAGTCTGTAAACCATTTTTAGAAGAAGCAAATACAATATGATTTTCATAACTGAAATAAAATTTAGCTTCAAATTCTGGAATCAATGGTTTTAATAATCCGGAAAATGTAGTGGTTTCATCATAACTAAAAATATCAACGTTTCTATATGCTCCAGATGGAGATCCAGCTAGTTGTTCTAAAGTATTTTCTGATGCCAAAGAAGTAAATGTAACAATACTTTCATTTTCTGTAAAAATCATACCGATTTCTGAAACTCCTGAGAATAAGTCATCGAGATCATCTGGGATATTTTCTATCTCTCTATCTTGAGCTAATGCTAAGTTCTTTTTTAGTGCATAAAAATCATCATACGTATAGGAAATAAAACCTTTAGCGGTAATCGGAGTAATTTTGGCAATTTGATTCTCTTGAGCGATGGTGTTATCAAAAATTCCAATTGTAGTGGATAATGAATCTTTTTCTATAGCAATTCCATCAAGGTAAATGGCATTTTGCTCCATCTTAGCATCTACAGAAATCCAACCACTGAAGTTTGATAACTGTGATAAGTCACTATTAGGAAGTAATGCATTCTGAATTTCTTTTAGTTCTTTTCCATTTGCTAAAACTGCTAATGGATTTTTGGAATCAGAAACTTCATACGCTTTTATAAGATCTTCTTGTACTGGGATTGTATTTTCTTGCTGACGTATTGCATTTTCAATTAATATCTGAGAAGAGGAAGCGATCAATAGACTATCTTGTTTGGTGGCATAGAAAGTTTGTTCACCAGAAATGACTTTATGGATCACTTTATTAGCATAATTTATAGTTTCAATGGTTCTTTTGTTTAAAGAATCTTTACCAATTATTACGGGATCAAATTTTGAAATATAAGTGTATTCGAAATCATTTTTACCTATTGGCGAAAAACAGAGTAATCCTTTAGACTGTTTTATTTGATCTAAAACTGGAAGATTTTTAAAATAAGTAAACAACGCTACGTCTTTATTTTTCTTTAATAAATCATTATCACGTAGCATATTCTTTGCTTGTTCTAAATCATTTATTTTTAAGATTACTTGAGCATCTTTTGGTATGTAGTCAATAAGAGTGTTCGGTTTTTCGGTAGTCGTGTTACAAGCTAAAACAATTGTGGATAGTAGAATTACAACTATTTTTTTCATGTGTTTGTTTTCCTTTATATTCTTGATTCTATTCAAGTTGTTATTATGATTTAATAACTTTCTTTTTACAATAACAGTTTTCAAAAAGCCTCTTAGAGGCCAAAGATAATTATTTGAATTCTAGCGCAAGCTGTTCTGGTAATAATCTAAAACTTTTTCTGTGATATTTAGTAATTCCATACTTTCGTATTGCCTCTCTATGTTCTGCTGTCGGGTATCCTTTATTTTTTTTCCAATTGTACATTGGGAATTCCTCGTGGATCTTTTCCATATATGCATCACGATATGTTTTTGCTAATACAGATGCCGCAGCAATATTCATATATTTTCCGTCACCCTTAATAACGCAAGTATAGGGTATATTATGATATGGTTTAAACCTATTTCCATCTACAGAAATATGCTCTGGCTGCGGTGTTAATTGTTCGATAGATTTTTGCATGCCTAATATAGAGGCATTTAAAATATTAATTTTATCGATCTCTTCCATATAAATATGTGTCACACCATAGGTAATAGAGCAGTCTTCTAATAGTGGTCGTAGTATTTTGCGTTTAGCTTCGCTAAGTTGTTTGGAGTCGTTTAAGATTTCATTACTAAAATCATCGGGTAAGATAATGGCTGCTGCGGTTACTGGTCCTGCCAGACAACCACGACCAGCCTCATCAGTGCCACATTCGATGAGATCAGGCTTTAATTTTAATTCGAGCATGATACGAAGATAATGTAAGAACTGAACATCAGAAAACTATTTTTAATAATCGATAAAAAAACTTAGTATTAAAACGGGCAATTCATACCTATTGACTTTCGTTAAAAAAGTATATTTTTGCCATCAGTTTACTATATAGATGAAAAAGAACTTAGTATTTATAATTATACTTTTATTAGGATCCATAACCTTTGCCCAAGAAGGAAATGAAGAGGAGATAGATGGAGGAGGTACGAATATTCAGCAGAAACCGGACTTCGCTAAGAGCAAAAGGCCTTTAACCAAAAAAGGTAAGAGTAAACCTCCTATTACAGATTATAAAATCATAGATCTAAAAAATGATACGACCTTTGTAGATACTACATTAACTATACAAAGGGATTATAATTTTAATTACTTGCGTAGGGATGATTTTGGTTTACAGCCTATCAATAATGTAGGGCAGACATATAATAGTTTGGTTAAGATTGAGGAACGAGATCACGTATTACCACTTTTTGGTGCCAGAGCAAGGCATTTTAATTTTATGGAAGTTGAAGATATTAAGTATTACAATGTTCCTACACCACTAACAGAGCTATATTTTAAAACTACTTTCGAACAAGGGCAGCAGTTAGATGCTTTTCTTACAATTAATACTTCTCCTAGATTAAATCTTTCTATTGCATATAAAGGTAATAGGTCACTAGGTAAGTATCAACACGCATTGACCAGTACTGGTAATTTTAGAGCAATGGCTAATTATAGTACTAAAAATGATAGATATAGAATCAAAACTCATTTTGTGTCTCAGGATTTGTTGAATCAGGAAAATGGGGGGTTATCAGAAAATGGGCTCAATCAATATCTTTCTAATACAGAAGAGTTTGAGGATGCAGATGAATTTTCTGATAGAGCTGCTATAGAAGTTAATTTTGAGAATGCTGAAAGTATTTTGTTGGGCAAAAGGTTTTATCTTAATCATAGGTATTCGATCATAAAGAAAACAGATAGCTCAAGTACGGATGTAGCAGTCGGTCATATTCTAGATATAACAGATAAGTCTTTTCAGTTTGACCAGGATGCAGCTAGTGATCTTTTTGGAACGTCTTATGAAACTACTGGTGCTCTATCAGATAAAGTAGCGTTAGAAGATTTTACGAATCAACTATTTTTAAATGTTGATAATGCCTGGTTAGGTAATTTAAGAGTTAATGCCGGATATTCTGATTATAATTATGGTTATAATACGATTGTTACTCTAGAAGGAGGAACTGATATCACAAATAGGATTAAAGGTAATGTACTTACGGTAGGTGGCTCCTATCAAAAGAATTACAAAGGATTTCAATTAGCTGCTAACGGAATGTCAATCATCTCAGGAGATTTTGATGGGAATTTTCTAAATGCATCTGCAGGATATCAACTACGTGATTATGGGTTACAATTAGGAATTAGCTCAAATTCCACAGCTCCTAATTATAATTTCTTATTGTATCAAAGTGATTATGTGGGATACAATTGGCAGAACTTCAACAATGCTGATGAAGATGATAATTTTAAAAATATAGAAACTCAAAAAGTTCAGGCGAATATCCAAGTAAAAAAGTTTGCAAATCTTGAAGCAAGTTTCACTACAATTGATAATTACACATATTTCACCAAAGGAACGGATTCTTTAACAGTTCCAGAGCAGTATGATGGTAAGGTAGAGCTCCTGAAATTGAAGCTTTCTCAAAACCTCAATTTTGGATGGTTGGGGATTGATAATTCCATTCTATATCAAAACGTTTCTGGAGGAGAAGTTTATAGAGTTCCAAATGTAGTTACACGTAATAGTGTTTACTATCAAGATTATTGGTTTAAACGCGCATTATTTTTACAAACAGGAGTCACTTTTAAGTACTATTCAGAATATGATGCCGATGGATATGATCCGGTATTATCAGAGTTTTATGTACAAAGTCAGAATGAGATTGATTATTTTGATCAATTTGATAATAGTGACCCTGATAATATTGTAGATACCAGACAAACTTTTGGTGGTTTTCCTCAATTTGATATATTTTTTAATGCTAAAATTAGACAAACTCGAATCTACTTTAAGGTAGAAAATTTTGGAGAAGCTTTTAATCAGAATAACGAATTTTCTGCTCCAGGATATGCACCACGTGATGCTGTTATTCGTTTTGGATTGGTATGGAACTTCTTTCTATAATATATATAAACCTCCTGGTAAAGCTTATTTATTAGTTTATTAGTTGGTTGTTTTTTTACGAACCTTTCTTTTGGTCTTAATGGACATTGATAATATATTTTTTGAAATGATTCACAATATACGGACGTATAAAATTAGTCTACTCATTAAGTGTTTTTCTTGGACTCTCTGAAGTTTTTTACTCTACATATTTTTATTTTATACATACTTTGATATAATTTCTTTTTTTAAGAAGTAAGGTGGTTAGTTATAAAATGTTTTAGGTGTTTGCATAATGTTCATGAAGTAAGTCGGTATTATGAGAATATTTAAATTTTGGGAATATTCTTCTTTTATAAAATTATATTTAAGGAGGTTATTTTGTTAAATAACTATTAAGAAACCATTTTTTGATCAGATTATTAAAAAATAATTAACATTTAAAGGTATTAGTGTATTGAAAAAATCTATAATACCAATATTATTTGTTTTGATCTTTTTTTAAGGTATTTTGAAAAGGTTAAATGTATTTAATAATCTGTTAATCATTATTTTATATAATTTTTTGATTTTAAAAATTTAAGAATAAAATCTCACTTGTATATACTTTGTTAAGATTGATATATTGCTAAATTTAGGTTAAGTTTATTGTAGCTTTGACAAAATAAATGTGAAAAAACAACTAAATGTTTATTTGTCTTTTCAGCTAATATTTTAAGCCTAATGAGGAATATATTATTATATCTATTTGTGATCGCAACTCATTTTTGTGTTGCTCAGGAAAACACAGTGACGGGGAAAACTGTAAATTCAAAAAATGGAGAACCATTACCTTTTGTAAATATTATCAATAAAGCCAAAAATACAGGAACTACTTCTGATTTTGATGGTGTATTTTCAATTGTAGTAGAAAATGGAGAAACGTTAGAGTTCAGTTCAGTTGGTTTTAAAACAGTAACAATGGTAATTAAGGATACTGCTGTTTTGGATGTTCAAATGGATGAAGATGTTGCAGAATTAGAATCAGTAGTTGTAATTGGTTATGGTACGCAACGTAAAAAAGAGATTACCGGATCGGTAAGTATTGTGGGTGATGATGTTGTTAGTGAATTACAACCTCAAATCGCAACAGAGGCGCTTAGAGGAACTGTAGCTGGAGTAGAGGTTTCTCAACAAGGAGGAAATCCTGGAGCTGCATTTAATATTAATATTAGGGGAATTTCGTCTAATAGCAATAATAGACCAGATATCTATGTGGATGGAGCACTTACAGATTTTAATAATATAAACCCTGATGATATAGAGACATTTACTGTATTAAAGGATGCTCAAGCTGCAATATATGGTAGTACAGCTGCTAATGGTGTTATTTTAATTACGACCAAAGCAGGAAGAAGAGGTCAAAAACCAAAATTATCCTATAGTAATTACTATGGTTTTCAGCAAGTAACAAAGAAAATTAATGTACTGAATGCAACAGAATACGCTTTAGTGCAAAATGAAAAATTTGTTAATGGAGGTGATCCTATACGTTTTACCAATATAGCTTCTTTAGGAAGGGGAACAGATTGGCAGGAAGAAATTTTTAATACTGCAGCTGTTTTTAATCATGCACTTAGCATAAGAGGAGGAGGGGAAAAATATACTTACTTATTAAGTGGAGCTCATTTAGAGCAAGAAGGCGCAATCGGAGGTAGTAAAGCAAGATATCAAAGGGATAATGTACGTTTAAAATCAGATATATTTTTATCAGAGACTTTTAAAGTACGTACGGATATTAATTATTTATATACAGAAAATGGAGGAATCTTTGCGAATGGTTTAGGTTCAGTAACTTTTAATGCATTGAATTCCGAACCAACAATTCCACTAAGAGATGATAATGGAGTGCTTAGTTTAGGATCTGCAGAGAGCTCTAATGAAGTGTTTAATCCAGTAACTCAGATCGAAAATACTTTTAATGAATTTAGTCAAAATCGATTTTCTGGTTTTCTAAATTTAGAATATGATATTATTCAAAATTTAGAGCTTAATGGAAGGCTTAATATCACTCATCAATCTGGAAAACAACGTTCATTTACTCCTTCATTCGTGTATGGGCCAGGTAAAACAGCCAATGTAGACCCAGGAGAAAATACAGTTTTTGAACAAATAGATAATAACAACAATTATGTGTTTGATTATTTTGCTACCTACAGTAATACATTTGCAGAAAATCATGATGTTACGTTAACAGCGGGAGGAAGTGCTCAACGTTTTTGGGGGTTTGGTTTTAACGGAGTAGCGTTCGATATTCCATTTAACTCATTTGATTTTGCAATATTAAGTAATGGTCGTCCATTTTCTCCATCAATAGATGATGATGAAAGACCTAATCCTGATAACTTATTTGGGAGGTTCGAATACGCAAATACACGTTCTTCTTTATTTGGTAGATTTCAATACGGTTTTAATGGTAAATACTTGTTGTCAGCAGTTTTTAGAAATGATAGGTCATCTTTATTTGCTCCAGGTTTTGAGTCTGCAGATTTTTTTGGTATAACCGCTGGTTGGGTAGTTTCTGATGAGTCATTTATGGAAAATACAGGTATTACTTTATTAAAAATTAGAGGAAGTTACGGAGAACTAGGTAATGATAAAGCATTAGAAACAAGACAAGGTGTATTTAATTTTGATCTACAAGGAGAAGGAGAGTTTCCAATCAATGGAGGTAATACCATTATTAGAGGGGCTGCTCCAGGATCTTTAGGAAACCCTTTCCTAAAATGGGAGGTAGCCAAACAACTTGATGTTGGTTTTGATTTACAACTTTTGGATGGTAGGTTTAATTTTGTCTTTGATTACTTTATTAAGGATACAGAAAATCAAATAGTAGATGTTGACGTTTCTGGTATATTAGGAGGTGGTACTGCTGGAGCAGTTGTAGCTCCGCAAAATGTTGGTGATATACGTAATAAGGGTATGGAGTTTTCTGCGGATTATTCTTTTAATATAGGAAAGTTAGAAATTGGTTTAGGAGCAAATCTTACCGTTATAGATAATGAAGTAACCAAAGTTATTGGAGGAGAATTTATAGAACAAAGTGGTTTTAGATTAGGGCAAGCCGCCGCAAGATTTCAAGAAGGGCTACCAGTAGGTTCTTTTTATGGGTTACAGACTGCAGGAATATTTCAAACGCAAGAAGAAATAGACGACCACGCTACTTATAATTTAGGTGCAACTCCTGCTCCTGGTGATTTAATATTTGTGGATACTAACAATGATGGAGTTGTAGATAATGATGATAGAACGTATTTAGGTGATCCTCTGGGAGATTTTACTTATGGAATTAACCTGTCATTACAATATAAGGGTATTGATTTCTCAATAAGAGGATTTGGATCCCAAGGAAATGAATTACTTCGTTCATATGAAAGGGACAACCCTTTTGTAAACCAATTGGATTATGTGCTAGGTAGATGGACGGGTCCAGGGACGAGTAATGAAATACCAAGGTTAACTACAGAAACTACAAATAATGGATTGTTATCTACCTTTTTCGTAGAAGATGCATCTTATTTTAGAATAAATAATATCCAGTTGGGGTATAGTATTCCTGTAGATCCTTTCAAATCAATTGGTTTAGAGAAGCTTAGAATATATATGTTGGCTACTAACCCATTTACTTTTACAGAATATCGAGGGTATGATCCGGCAGCACAAACAGGTAATATTATAACAAGAGGAATAGATAATGGTTTTTATCCAGCTGTTAGTACTTACTCGATGGGTGTGAATGTTAATTTTTAAAAAGAAAGAAGCAAATTATAACTATGAAAAATATTAAAAATACTTATTTAACGATAGTTGTGTCCATGGCTTTTGTTATGATACCGCTATCCTGTAGTGAAGATTTTACAAATGTAGAACAAGAATTTGAAGTTGGAGTAGACGAATTTTTTCTTGAAGATGAGGCTTTTTTCGAATTGTTAATAAGCGCATATGATCCTTTGGCTTTTAGTTGGCAGACACAGCTTTTTGGAGAGTTTATGTCTGATAATGCTATAGTCGCTGGAGAAGATGGATGTCAGGATATTCCTGAGTTTCAAAGATTAGGTACATTAACACACACAACTACTAATATCGCTGTGGCACGCTTATGGGATTCTCTTTTTGGAGGAGTTTTTAGAGCTTCGTTTTTTTTAGATAATGCACAAACTAGGGAATTTGAAGATAAAGATGTATTTATAGCAGAAGCACGTTTTTTAAGAGCACTTTTTTATTTTGAGTTAGTCCGTAATTTTGGAGGTGTACCTCTAAAAGAATCCCGTTTTTTGCCAGGCGATGAAACAGCAATTCCTAGAAGTTCTATCGAAGAGACTTACGAATTTATCGAAAACGACCTTAATGCAGCAATTCCTGATCTTCCTATTGCTCAATCTCAAGTTGGTAGAGTTACCAGAGGAGGAGCTATGGCATTACTGGGAAAAGTAAAGTTTTACCAAGAAGACTGGGATGGTGCTATCGAAGCACTTACATCTGTTACCACGTTAGGGTTTTCTTTAATGCCTAATTTTGGAGATGTATTTACTACAGCAGGTGAAAATGGTATTGAGTCTGTTTTTGAAATACAATATTCTAATGCAGAAGGTGGTAATTGGAATAATTGGCAAGAAAATGCTGAGAGTGAGGGTAATATAGGGGCGTTCTTTTCAGGTCCCCGTTTAAGTGGAGATCCGGTATATGATGCAGGTTTTAGTTTTAATATACCACAAGCTGATCTAGTAGATTTGTATGTCACTACTGATAGCAGAAAATCTCCTACAATATTAAATTTACTTGAATATTTTGGTGTAACAACCGAACAAGAACTTATTGATAGTGCAATAGAATATACCCCAGGATGTGAAACGGATAGAGGATTTTATTTCAATAAAATTATTCCGCGTACTGGAGAGATAGACGGAGCTAATCAATTTGCTCGATCTCCTTACAATCATAGGTATATAAGATACGCTGATGTGCTGTTAATGTTAGCGGAAGCACATAATAGAAAAGCCGCACCGAATGAGAACTTAGCCAAGAGTTTTTTACGTCAGGTTGTAGACAGAGCACATGGTGCTGGAGTAATAAGTATTCCAGAATCAGGAATGCAACTTACACAAAGAATCTGGGATGAAAGAAGATTGGAATTTGCCGGAGAAGGTGATAGATTTTATGATTTGATAAGAACAAATCAAGCAGCAAGTAGGCTTCCTAATTTTGAAATAGGGAAGCATGAGTTATTTCCTATACCGCTAGATGAGATTCAGTTTTCTCAAGGGAATTGGGCGCAAAACCCAGGTTGGTAATATTTTAATCAAGAGCAAGAAAAATGAAAAATTTTAATTTATTTATAGTATTAGTATTATCAATCTTGTTTGTGGGATGCCAGCAAGACGATAGTAGTACAGCTTTTATTGCAAATGCAGAGGAAGCTATTGTGACAGATGTGATGTTTGGAATTTCCGATGATAATTCAGGAGATGTTACGATTACTCCTTTAGGAAATAATGTGTTATCCTTTGATGTGTTTTTTGGAGATGACACCATAAATCCCGTAACTGTGATCAATGGAGAAAGTGTAGAACATACTTATGCTAGGGAAGGAATCTATGAAATAACAGTGCTTGCTTATAATGCAATTGGAGAAATTAGTGAATACAAAGAAGATCTAGAAGTGTCGTTTAAAGCACCGGAGAATCTTACTTTTCAAGTAATTCCTGATAATAATGACTTCCTAACATATTCGATACAAGCGGATGCGGATTTTGCAACATACATAGAAGTTTATTTTGGAGAGTTTGCAAACGAATTTATACAAATCGCTCCTGGAGATACTGCTACATATACCTATCAGACAGAAGGTGAATATTCAATTACTATTATTGCGTATAGTGGCGGTGCTGCTGTAACTCAAGATATGGGAACTATAGATGTATCTATTCCTCAAGAATTAGAAATTACTTTTGATGATCCAGATGCAATGTATACTTTTAATACTTTTGGAGGTAATCAAACAGTTACGGTAGTTGATAATCCAGATGTTTTTGGAAATTTAAGTCCAAAAGCAGTACAATGGGTGGATGGAAGTCCTAGTGAGGTTTGGGCTGGAGCGGCTATGAGTCTTACTAATAGTATCAATTTTGGAGAAGGGACAATAATTAGTATGAAAGTTTGGTCACCAAGTGCAGGAACTCTTTTTAAGCTTAAAATAGAGAGTCTTGCTGATGCAAATTCGGCAGTCGAAATAGATGTACTTACTACCACCACGAATGCTTGGGAAGTTCTAACATATGATTTTTCCACTACAGACTATGTTACGCAGTTTGCTACTAATCCTGCTAATAATCTAGTTATATTTCCAAACTTTGGAGTAGATGGAGGTAATGTTACATATTATATAGATAATATTATACAAGGAGAACAATCTCTTGATACAGTTTTACCGATTCTTCCAATTGATTTCGAAAGTAGTGCGGGAACATTTAATCTATTTGGGTTTGGCGGCTCAGCTACAGAAGATGTAGTAGGTCAGGTTATAAATAATCCAGATGCCTCAGGGATTAATACTTCTTCTAAAGTTGGAACACTTAATAAACCGGTAGATGCAGAAGTGTTTGCTGGAGTAGCTATTCCACTAAGAGACGGTTATGCAATTGATTTTTCTGGTTCTACTTTAATTAGTGTAGATGTTTGGTCGCCTAGATCAGGGATACCAGTTTTACTTAAAATTGAAAATTCTGCAGGGGATGCAGCAGAAATAGAAGTGATGACAACACAATCTAATTCCTGGGAGACATTAACCTATGATCTTAATAATGCACCTGGTTTTAATAGTTCCATTGATTATACTCAAGTAGACTTATTCTTTGATTTTGGAACTGCAGGGATGGGTGAAGTATTTTATTTTGATAATATCAGACAATAATTTTAATGAAATTCATAGTATGAAAAATTTTAAATATTTATATAATATCAGTATTGTTTCTCTGATTTTGATAGTATGCGGCTGTCAGGAAGAAGAGTTCGAATTTGGTGATATAAGTGCTCCAACGATTAGCTCTGTATTGGCAGAAGCACCTAGCCTTGGAGATCCAGAATATGGAACCGGAAATGTGTTTTTCGATTTGCAGGGAGAAGATATTATAACCTACATTATTTATACGGGTGATGGTAGATCAGAATCGTTTAAGTTTGATGGAAATGCTAAGGCGATGATTAATTATGCGGCACCTGGTATTAATACATATACGTACACAATTATTGCAGTAGGTATAGGAGGTATAACTTCGTCTACCACAGGAGAAGTAACTGTATTCACAGATTTAGATGACACAACTAAATCAATTTTTGGATTGTTAGCAGGAAGTACAACCGCTGATTCTTCTAAAACCTGGAAACTAGATGCTGGTGATGAACCAGGTTTTTATGGAGTAGGACCTGGAGGAGTAAATGTTCCACAAAATGATGGAGATCTTGTGTATTGGTGGGCACCGACTTCGTCCGATTTTAATGAAGATTGTTTATTTAATGATGAATTGACATTTAATTTTGATCTTGAAAATTTTACACTGTCTATGTCTACCGATAATATGGGAGACACTTGGTATCACGATGATTATACACCAGGAATTCCAGGAGGAAGTAATACAGCAGAGTGTTTGGAGGCTACTCCACCTTCAGTTTCTGTGTCTATTACAAATGCAGGTTCAGAATTATTACCAGAATTCACAACAGATAGAGCAATCGAATTAGGAGGAGATGGTTTTATGGGACTTTATATAGGGAATGCAACTCGTACCTATGAAATACTATCTATCGATTGTAATCTGGTGTCGTTAAGAATATTTTTCTTTGATGATGAAGAGGATAGATTTAATGCTTGGTATTTAAGATTCAGGGCTGTAGAAGATGCTACCGATTGCGGAATCACATTGCCAAATTAATGTAATTGCTAAAAAAAATAAATATGAAAAATGTTATAAATTATATATTCGTTTTTATGTCATTATCATTCATGTCATGCAATGAGGATAATGAGGTGTTTCAGGTTGATAGACCGAGTAACTTAACTTTTACAGTTGATGTAGTTGGTGAAACTCCTGAAATGCCCAATGGAGATGGGTCAGGAATGGTAATTATTGAAGCAACAGCTACCGGTGTTGTGAAATATGATTTCTATATTAATGATACAAAAAGAGCATCTACTCTGGATGGAAAATACACGCACACTTTTGAGGCACTTGGTGTCAATCAAAATGACATAAGAGTAGAAGCTGTCGGTCTTTCTGGAGGGGTTTCTCAACAAACCAGAAGTATCAGTATTCTTAGAGAAGAGGATACTACGGATGGAGAATTGATAATTTCTGGACCGCTTCCGGGACAAGCACTTGTATGGTCAGATGAGTTTGATGGCGGTAGTTTAGATACTTCTAATTGGGTTTTTGAGACTGGGGATTTAGGAGTGAATAATGAGTTACAACGCTACACCGACAGAAGTGATAATTTAGTGGTTGAGGATGGACTTCTTAAAATTACAGCAAAAGCAGAACAGTTAGATGGTAATGCATATACTTCTGCAAGAATAAAAACACAAGGTAAACGCGAATTTAGATTCGGAACGATGGAAGCTAGAATAAAATTAGCTTTAGGGCAAGGTACTTGGCCAGCTTTTTGGATGTTAGGAGCTAATATAGATGAAGTTGGATGGCCAGTTTGTGGAGAAATAGATATTATGGAGTATGTAGGGAGAAACCCTATACGCACATATTCGAATGTATTCTTTCCTGGGAATACAGGAGCTGATAATACTACATCAAGATCTTTAGATGTAGATGGACTAGATGAAGGCTTTCATGTTTTTAGAGCAGAGTGGGATACTAATAAAATAGTGTTCAAAGTAGATGGGGTAGAATATAACACATTTACAATCACCGATGGTTTACCATTTAGAGATGATTTCTTTTTCATCCTTAACGTGGCAATGGGTGGAGATTTTGGTGGTACTGTTAGTCCCGATTTTACAGAAGCTACTATGGAAGTTGATTATGTAAGAGTATACCAATAAATAATAATGGAGTTTCACTAAATTAAATTAGTTGTTTTTTTAAAATGCTGAAGATGTAAATATCTTCAGCATTTTTTATTTGTTATAGAAACGATATTATTTAGAGGGGTATTTTTTTTTGAGCACACAAATACTATCATTGTTTATACTGGCTAAATAATATTGTTGATTTTTAATTTTAATTTTTTCAATATCCCTAGCAGGACCTTGAATTTCAAACAAGCTCTTATTATCCTTAAAAAATCCACCTTTCTGATCATTTATTAATAACATTCCATGAAAAGCATCAAGTCTGGATAGTTGAGTGTTTAATTCATAATTATTACCAGATAATAAGATGTCATCGTAATTGTCGTTATTAAAGTCATCGATATACATTGTGTTAATGCAGGAAATTTGAGCTTCTTTGGGCAAGGCTTTTTTCGAGAAAGTACCATCACCATTGTTTAAGAAATAACAACTTTGTAGTTCTGTTACTCTTTTTTTAATGGCAGTTTTGATTTTTTGTTCCGGAAGATATTCTGAGAAATTTGCCTTAGCAAATTTAGCATAAGATAAATGCCTTTTGTTGATAACAGGCATTTGCTTACTCAATTCATCTTTATTGTTAAAAACCGTTTCTGTCCCTTGATAAAAATGTGTTATTACAGGATCCATTTTTCCATTATCATCAAAATCACTAAGCATAAGAGTTATAGGTTCTTCTTGACTCGCAGTTAATCTAGTGTTTAATCCCCAATTCCCGCCAATAATATCAATGTCTCCATCATTATCAATATCGCTAGCTTTTACAGAATTCCAGAAACCAAATGTGTTTTTTAGGTTACTTTTTTTATCTAATTTGAAAATATTGTTTTTATTAATAAATATTTGGATTGGCATCCAATATCCAGCTATTATAATATCCGCTTGGTTATCATTATTTATATCCGCAAATGTTACATCCTGAACTAATCCTATAGAATTGAATTCTGGAGCAATAGTTTTTGTTACATCAAGAAAGTTTCCAGTTCCGTCGTTTTCAAAAATATAATTCTGAGGATTCATGCCAAATGCAGAAGGAATACTATTAGAACCTATAAGTATATCTTGATCACCATCACTATCAAAATCAAATGCTTTGACAACTGATCCATTAATTGATAAGTTTTTAAAGCTTTGATAATCTCGAATAAATGATCCTTTTTGGTTTCTAAAATAATAAACAGAAAGATTATCAGTTGTTGCTCCAGTTTCGTTTCCTCCATTAATGACAATGAGATCAAGATCATTGTCATTATCAGTATCAATAAATATGTTATCTGTATTTTCTGATTGAAAAGTTTCGTCTATTTCTGGGGTTTTTAATGCCGTAAATATTCCATCAGTTCCTTGTATAAATAGTTGAGCAGGTTTTCCTTTGGCAGCTCCTATGAAAAAATCATCATTACCATCACTGTTTATATCACCAACAGTAATTTCTGGTCCCTGATTAGTATTCATATATGGGATAAGAATATCTCTATTAAATTCATTATAATTATTATCATTATGGCGGTATGGTATTTTTTGAGAAACATTAGTCAGTAGTGATTCCGTGTTTTTTTTAGTTGTTATTGCGTAAAAATCATGCTTGGCCTCTTGTTTATTAACCTTTAATGATTGGTTGCTACTAATGTTTTTTAAAGTTTGAAAAGATCCTCCGGGCCAAACTATGGTTAAAGAATCTAAGGTGTTATGAGGTCCTAGGCCTATATGCATTTTGGGTGAAACGGCAGAAATATATCCTCTGGAAGGGTAATTTTCTTGAGTAATAGTTTGATTTTTTGTATAAGCAATAACCTTAGATCCAATACCAAATCTATTATTTGTAGGCCCATTAAATTCAATAGCTAAATAGTTGTTTTCCTTAGATAGTGTATTGCTGTTATTTTCCATGATCATAGCAGGTTCATTCACATTATTTGTGACTAGATCTAAATCTCCGTCATTATCTAAATCTACATAAACAGCTCCATTACTAAAGGATGGTTTTTTTTCAAACCAGGTGTCAGTGACATCTTCAAAATCAAAACCGTTTTTATTCTTAAATAAATAATTTGGAGTGTGTTTTTTTGGTAATCTATCTACTAATTTTAAATCATTCTCAGACATATTTGTGCTGATTTGATTTGATATAATTCCGTTAGAAATGAAACTAACAAAATCTTTATCATTAGTAGCTCCGTATATTCCATTAGTAATGTAGATGTCTTTAAATCCATCATTGTCAAGGTCGGCAAATAATCCAGCCCAAGACCACTCTGTACCAGAAACACCAACCTGATATGAAATATCACTAAAGTTTAAGTTTCCATTATTGAGTTGTAAGGTGTTTCTAATAAATTGAGGATGATAGCCTTTCTTTAGATATTGATTAAAGTTTTGATAATTCATGTCACTTTCTGTAGTTTTTAAACTTTGTAAATCATCAGAAAGCATATCTAACGATAGAATATCCATGCGACCATCGTTATTAAAATCAGCAATATCATTGCCCATAGAGAAGTTAGTGGTATGACCAAATTTTTTAAAATCTTGAGATAAAATATCTTTAAAAGTTCCATCTTTTTGGTTTATGTATAAGTAATCATTTTCAAAAAAGTCATTACCAACATAAATATCTGGATAACCATCATTGTTTATATCACTTACGGATACCCCAAGTCCATAACCAATAATACTACTAAAGATTTTTGATTCATTGGTGGCATCCTTATAAACTCCATTATCATTTATAAAAAATTTATCACCAGCTAGAGAATCTTTTACAAGTCGTTTTTTAGAATCTCCATATGTTCTTTTTGGATATACCGAATAGTGTAGAACGTATAAGTCTAGATCTCCATCAAGATCATAATCCAAAAAAGCAGCTTGATTAGAGAAGCCAATAATATCTAATCCATATTTTTTTGCTTCTTCTTTAAAAACAGGAATTCCATTTTGATTAAGCCCCTGGTTTACATATAATAGATTTTTACCTTTTTTATTTCGGTGTTTTCCGAGTTTTGAGATATAGATGTCTAACCACCCGTCATTATTGATGTCTACATGGGTAACACCAGATGACCAACCATCTGTATTGTTTATTCCAGATGGTTTAGTAATGTCTTCAAATTTCAGATTCCCTCTATTCAAATATATTTTGTCACTCTCCATATTAGCAACAAAATATAAGTCAGTTAAACCGTCATTATTAAAGTCAGCACTTGTTACGCCGGCTCCAATATAAAAATATAAGTAGTTAAGAGCATTCCAATCTGATGTATTTGTTAAAGTGTTGGAGAAATTAATTGATGTCTCTTTAGAACTTTTTAGTGTAAATAATTTAGTTTGTTTTTTCTTATTACAATTTAAAAAGAGTAGTGCTAAAAATGTATAAAAAATGAATTTTGTATGGAATATTTTCATTTTGTTTTTCATCTAAGTGTTGTAGCTTTAAAAATAGGACTTTACAAAACGATTTGCCATTATTTATGTAGATATTTTTGTTTTTATTTTAAATCACAAAAATTAAGATATTTTATTGAAATTATTTTTAATCATCTTTTAATAAGTATGTTAAGATAATTTTTAGTATATTTGATAGACTACCTTAGCCCAAAAGATAGCATTTAATGAATCGTATTTGTTTTTTACTTTTTCTACTTCAATTTCTTTCTTTTTCACAATCTATTGAAACTAAGATTTTACCTAAGATTACCCATTATGATACTAAAAATATGGGATTTGGTGCACAATCTTGGGATATTGAACAAGATGAAAATGGAATTATATACATAGCAAATGAAAATAAAGTTTTAATCTTTGATGGAAGTGAATGGAATTCTGTAGCAACCAATAATGCAATGGTTAATAGAAGTCTATTTGTTAAGAATAAAGATTCAATTTATTTTGGAGCTGATGGGCATTTTGGATTGTTAAAAAACCAATTAAAAAACACATATAATGTTTCCTTATTAAACAATGTTGATAAAGGTGTTTCTGACAGTGCAGAAGAGTATTGGAGGATACATGAAATTAATGATGAAGTTGTTTTTCAAACATTTGGTAATCTATACATAAATCAAGGTAATATCATTACCAAAATCCCTGCTCCTTGTTGTTTTAAATGGAGCTATAAAATTGATAATGATTTATATGTTAATGACGATAAACATGGGGTTTTTAAGTTGTCAGAAACTAGTCTATTACCGGTTTATGATAATGAGGAATTAAATGCAAATATTATAGGAATAACTGATGATCGTGATGATTTAATTTTGATTAGTGATACCAAAGGATTGTTTAGATTGCGTAATGATGAAGTTACGACTTTGGATTTCCCTTTGTCGGATGAGATAAGAAAAGCGCAAATTTTTTCTTTTTTAAAATTAAAAGATGGAAGAATTGCTTTGGGAACAGTATCGAATGGGTTGTATATACTTGACCTAGACACAGGAAAAGTTGAAAATATCAATAAGTTAAAGGGGTTGCAAAACAATACTGTTTTGTCAATATTTCAAGATGATGAGCATAATCTATGGTTGGCATTAGATTACGGTGTTGATTATTTAAAATTAAATTCTTCTCTTAAATATTTTTATGATTACTATGGTAAATTAGGGACCACATATGCGGCTGTAAAGAATGAGGATTTTTATTATATAGGAACAAATCAAGGGCTTTATTCTTTAAATGTAAAATCAATTACTGATGAAGAGGATTTTGAACAGTTGCTTAATGGTCAGGTCTGGAACTTAGTTTCAATTAATAACAATGTGTTTGTTGGTCATGATACTGGAGCGTATACATTGAGTGGAAAGATTCTTAAAAAAATGGGTTTTAGCAAAGGAGCCTGGGATTTTAGATCTTTTAAGATAGATAATAAAGATGTTATTATTTCTCCAAATTACAATGGAGTGTCCTTATATGAAAAAATAGAAGAGAATTGGCAAGAATATCAGCTTAAAGGTTTTAGTAAATCAGTAAGGTATCTAGAGGTAGATGAAGATAATTATATTTGGTTAGCTCTGCGGTCAGAAGGTGTTTTTAAGTTTAGATTGGACTATAGGGGGAAAAAACTTTTGCAAGAAAGCTTTTTTCCTTTAAGTGATTTTGAAGGTGGGGTGTTGTCTTTGTCTAAAATAGATAATGAGATAATGATTACTTCAGGTTTTTATTCATATCTATATAAATCGAATAGTAATTCTTTTGTAAAGAAACAACTAGGGGAGAAGAAAGGATATTCTCCTAGAATTATAAAAAAAAATGAAGAAACTTGGTATGTTGATAATGAGAGTGTAGTTATAGAGAATGAAAAGGAAGTTGTTAATCTCAGAGAATTGCAAGATCAATTGGTTCCTGATGTTCTAAATACTTTTACATTGGATGAAAAGCACGAGCTTATTCCTATATATAGTGGTTTTTCGGTTTATGTTAGAGATAATTTAACCCCTCTAGAGAATATAAGAGAAAATGTTTTAATTAGGGATTTTGTTTCAGTTGGGAGTAAAGTGTCTTATGAAGAGGAATCGGATATACCTTTTAAGGATAATGATCTTAAGATAAGGTATGCTTTACCTATATATGGTAAAAAAGTTACATTTCAATCAAGATTAAATGATCAAGAGTGGAGTGATTGGACGACTTCTACCGAACATACCTTGTATAATTTGAAGGAAGGCAATTATACATTTTATGTAAAAGCAAAGTATGATGAAATTGTAAAAGAGTCTTCTTTTATGTTTACGATAAAGCCTCCTTTATATAGGACATCTTGGGCATATTGTTTTTATGTTTTGTTGATTGGAGGGATGCTTTTTATAGCACGTTTTGTTAATCGTTATAAAATGAAAAAGCAAAAAAAGAAATTACTTGAATTAAAAGAAGAAAAACTAAAGAAACAAGAAGAAGAACATAAGGCACAAAAGTTAGAACAAGAACGAAGGATAATCGAACTTAAGAACTCTAAATTGGAAAGTGAGGTGAAAGCAAAAAGTAGAGAACTTACACAAATAGCTTATGTCAACCTGAATAAAAATAAAATTTTAAAAAAGATTAGGGATAAAATTGTAAAAATTCAAGAATCTCCTAATTCAAGATCTCATGATAGTAATTACATGGATTTAAAAAGATTAGTAGAATATTATATAACCGACAAAGAGAGTAAAATATTTAAAATAAATTTCGATAAGTCGCATCAAGAGTTTTATGAACGTTTGTCAAAACAGTATCCGAGTTTGACATCAAAAGATCTTAGGTTGTGTGCTTATCTTAAAATGAACTTATCTTCTAAGGAAATAGCTCCTTTATTAGGGATAAGTCCACAGAGTGTCGATGTTAATAGGCATAAACTTCGAAAAAAATTGCAACTAGATCCAGAAAGTAATCTAACTAATTTTTTAATGATATTCTAAACGTTAGAATTGTTGGTTCTTTATATAGATAGTTTCATCTTTTGCTTCAATAACTTTGTTTGTAATGGCTAAAGATGCAGTTGTTATAGGATAATCTTTATGTATGGCTTATACGTTACTTAATAAAGTATATGTTATTTAATAGATATTTTTAGTTGTTGGTTAAATGTGGTATAATAATAAGGACAGGATGTTATTTGGTTTGATATTGTTATTTTGATTTAATGTTGATTATTTTCTATTTTTTTTATTTGTGTAAACCGTATGTTTCTAGGTTGTTATAAAAAGATTAAAATTTTCTTCAAAAAAGTTGTTGTTGATTAGAAAAAGGGTTGTATGTTTGCACCCGCAAAACGGGATATTGTTTTGTTAAGTTCATTGAGATTATTTTTGTTTGTTTGGGTCAGGTTTTACTGGGGTTTAGGTGCTTTTGTAGATTTGGTTCAGGGTCCAAAAAAAACTTTAATTTTTTTTAAAAAAGTTTTGCAGGATTAAAAAGAGGTTGTATATTTGCACCCGCTTTGAGAAACAAGCGAAGTTCATAAGAATAAAAGTTGTACTGGAGTAGAGTGATTAGGTTCATTTATAGGGTTCGATTCCTTGTTGATTTTCAATTAACGACTGGCAATGAAGATTGTTTTCGGTTAGTTAAAAAAGTTCATTGATATATTGATTGACAGCGCGTATTATGGTTGTATTTATTTACGATCATATTACAGATAAGAATTAAGACTAGAAGCATTTTTGAGATACGATTTAAAATTCCTGTTGTTATTGTTAAATAATATTTAAGAATACACGATGAAGAGTTTGATCCTGGCTCAGGATGAACGCTAGCGGCAGGCTTAACACATGCAAGTCGAGGGGTAACGTGAGTGCTTGCACTTGACGACGACCGGCGCACGGGTGCGTAACGCGTATAGAACCTACCTTATAGTAAGGGATAGCCCAGAGAAATTTGGATTAATACCTTATAGTATGATAAGATGGCATCATTTAATCATTAAAGATTTATTGCTATAAGATGGCTATGCGTTCTATTAGCTAGTTGGTATGGTAACGGCATACCAAGGCAACGATAGATAGGGGTCCTGAGAGGGAGATCCCCCACACTGGTACTGAGACACGGACCAGACTCCTACGGGAGGCAGCAGTGAGGAATATTGGACAATGGAGGCAACTCTGATCCAGCCATGCCGCGTGTAGGAAGACTGCCCTATGGGTTGTAAACTACTTTTATAGAGGAAGAAACAGTTCCACGTGTGGAACTCTGACGGTACTCTACGAATAAGGATCGGCTAACTCCGTGCCAGCAGCCGCGGTAATACGGAGGATCCAAGCGTTATCCGGAATCATTGGGTTTAAAGGGTCCGTAGGCGGGTCTGTAAGTCAGTGGTGAAAGTTTTCGGCTCAACCGGAAAATTGCCATTGATACTGCAGGTCTTGAATCATTATGAAGTGGTTAGAATAAGTAGTGTAGCGGTGAAATGCATAGATATTACTTAGAATACCGATTGCGAAGGCAGATCACTAATAATGTATTGACGCTAAGGGACGAAAGCGTGGGTAGCGAACAGGATTAGATACCCTGGTAGTCCACGCCGTAAACGATGGTTACTAGCTGTTCGGACTTCGGTCTGAGTGGCTAAGCGAAAGTGATAAGTAACCCACCTGGGGAGTACGTTCGCAAGAATGAAACTCAAAGGAATTGACGGGGGCCCGCACAAGCGGTGGAGCATGTGGTTTAATTCGATGATACGCGAGGAACCTTACCAGGGCTTAAATGTAGTATGACAGGTTTAGAGATAGACTTTTCTTCGGACATATTACAAGGTGCTGCATGGTTGTCGTCAGCTCGTGCCGTGAGGTGTCAGGTTAAGTCCTATAACGAGCGCAACCCCTGTTGTTAGTTGCCAGCGAGTAATGTCGGGAACTCTAGCAAGACTGCCGGTGCAAACCGCGAGGAAGGTGGGGATGACGTCAAATCATCACGGCCCTTACGTCCTGGGCCACACACGTGCTACAATGGTAGGTACAGAGAGCAGCCACTGGGTGACCAGGAGCGAATCTATAAAACCTATCACAGTTCGGATCGGAGTCTGCAACTCGACTCCGTGAAGCTGGAATCGCTAGTAATCGGATATCAGCCATGATCCGGTGAATACGTTCCCGGGCCTTGTACACACCGCCCGTCAAGCCATGGAAGCTGGGGGTACCTGAAGTCCGTCACCGTAAGGAGCGGCCTAGGGTAAAACTGGTAACTGGGGCTAAGTCGTAACAAGGTAGCCGTACCGGAAGGTGCGGCTGGAACACCTCCTTTCTAGAGAA
The DNA here is from genome assembly GCF_943733665.1 of Aquimarina sp. Aq107. NCBI lineage: Bacteria > Pseudomonadati > Bacteroidota > Flavobacteriia > Flavobacteriales > Flavobacteriaceae > Aquimarina > Aquimarina sp. Aq107. Next base: position 323,964 of record NZ_OX030782.1, read on the forward strand.
AGACGATACTCAGGAATTGTTATTTTGAGGTGTTTTTAGTCTTAAGCTGTTAATTAATTAAACAATAGTTGTTAGTTTTTGGTTGTTAGTTGTTAGTATTTTTTTTAAAATATTTATAACGATCAACAAAAAACCACCAACCATCAACTATGAAGAAGTCTCATAGCTCAGCTGGTTAGAGCGCTACACTGATAATGTAGAGGTCGGCAGTTCGAGTCTGCCTGAGACTACTAAGTCTACGGACTTAAAATTAGTTCATTGATTATATTACTGAAAGGAAATTTTAGAAGTTGAGAATTCATTACTTCATCATTCGGGATTCTGAATTCGACATTTAGGATTTCATTAATGGGGGATTAGCTCAGCTGGCTAGAGCGCCTGCCTTGCACGCAGGAGGTCATCGGTTCGACTCCGATATTCTCCACAATTCTTTAGATATAGGGATTGATAGTTGCTAAAACACAGGATTCACAAGTTGAAAAAGTTTTTGGTTTCATTGATTTTTATATTGATTATAGGAAAAACGTTCATTGACATATTGATTTAAAGAATACGAGCGTTAGATGTTCTCACAGGAGACATTTAACGACAAAAATAAAAGAGTGATGATATTTATTTATCATCAAAAACTAAAAGAGCAAGTTAAAGCAAGACGCATAAGCTAATTAAGGGCGTATGGGGAATGCCTAGGCTCTCAGAGGCGATGAAGGACGTGATAAGCTGCGAAAAGCTGTGGGGAGTGGCACATACACTATGATCCGCAGATATCCGAATGGGGCAACCCGGCATATTGAAGATATGTCACCTAGCAATAGGAGCGAACCCGGAGAACTGAAACATCTAAGTACCCGGAGGAGAAGAAAACAATAGTGATTCCGTTAGTAGTGGCGAGCGAACGCGGATTAGCCCAAACCAGTATTGTTACGGCAATGCTGGGGTTGTAGGACCACGTTATAAGATGTATATTGAATTAGAACAGTTTGGAAAGACTGACCACAGAGGGTGATAGTCCCGTATAGGTAAGATATATTGATTTA